>DATCVR010000283.1:0-55161 GCA_036566745.1 Jiangellaceae bacterium
CGGTGCACCAACGAACTACACGCCCGCTTCTGTGCGGCCATCTCCGTACACGGCCCGAGGGTCGAGTGTCAGCAGCAGTACCTCGAAGTTCGTCAGCACACCGCGCTCGGGCCGCAGCGCCAAGCAGTTGGTGGGGCGCGGTGCAGCGGCGGTAGCCGCAGGGTCCGCACTGGCACGAGGCGACGCGATCGCGCTACGGGACCTTGGCCTGGACTTGGAGCAACTCCGCGATCTGAGCGCACGCGAACAGCAGCAGATGATTCTCGACGAGATTCTCGGCGCTCCGGGGCACCCAGACGACGAGGCCCTGCGCCGAGCCACTCACGCGACGTTGAAAGCGCTGGCTGTCGACCCGGATCTGTCCCAGGACGGCCAGATCGACTACCTACTCGGTTCCTACGTCTACGAGCAAATGTTGGTGGAGCTAACCTCGCAGCACGCGCGTCGGGAACTCAGCCGCGATGCCGTCAAGAGGTTCGACGCGCGAGTCAAGCCCTACATCTTCAAGAAGGCCAAGCACCTGGCATCGGGCAGGGGTCGGTACCTGTCGCCCGCCTTGTTCATCGAAAAGGCGACCGGGCTCGTCGAGACGGTCCTACGAGTGATCCGGAGCGAGCGATGACCGCGGTGGAACTGCTAGCTGCCGACGACACCCCAGTCCGGCTGGACGCGACACCGCTTCGGGTGCCAGCCGGACAGTCATCGTCCGAGAACGTGGTGACCAATCTGGACTGGAGTCTGGCTTCGTTCGGCGAGGTCAGCACCGAGGCCAAGGACCTGGCCCGGGTCGCCATGGCCGCCTATCTGGCTGACCGCACCGTACAGCGGTCCCGAACCTACTTCTCGCGCCGCATGGAGATCGTGGTCCATCTCGACGACCCCGACCGCTTCCTCAGCTACGCCGGGCGACGACTCGTCGACCTCCTGGCGTGGCTGACCGGTGACGCGTGGACACTGACCCCGGTGGCCAGCAAGTCAACCGCCACGGAGCAAGCCGCCGCCACCACGGAGCGTTACGAGGTGATGCTGCTCTCGGGTGGCCTGGACTCGCTCTGCGGTGCTGTCGCCGCGTTCGAATCGCAGTCGTCGCGTCTGCACCTGGGGCACCGTGACCAGACTGGTGCGGTCGTGCGGTCGCAGGAATTGCTGGCAGCGTCGCTGGGCGAATGGGACGCCACGTTCACGTGGCAGAGGGTTCGCCTGGCGCCGAAGGTCACGCGAGACCACTCGACCCGGACGCGCTCGTTGCTATTCATGTCGCTCGCGGTGGCTGCTGCGACAGCTGCGTCGACATCGCGGGTAGTCGTCCCGGAGAACGGCTTCACGAGTCTCAACCCGCCGATGCTGCCGAGCAGGGGTGGCGCGTTGTCGACCAAGTCGACGCACCCCTGGACGTTCCTGCAGGCGAACGCTCTGCTGGAGGAACTCGCGATCCATGTCGTCCTCGAGAACCCATACGGGATCCAGACCAAGGGTGCGATGCTCCGCGTCGCCTTCGAGGCAGGCGGGGAGGACTTCCTCGGAATGGCCAAGGAGACGATCTCGTGCAGCAAGATGGACGGTGGGCTCGGCTACAAGGGTGGCAGCCCCAACGTGAACTGCGGACTGTGCATCGCTTGCCTTGTCCGACGCGGCGCTTTCATCGGTTCCGGGCTGACCGACGGAACCGACTACCTGGTCAACCGGGTGACGCCCGAGGCCCGTCAGAAGTTGATCGACGCGCGTCACTCCGACATCTGGGCAGTCCAGACCTGGAGTACCAAGGAGCCAACTATTGATGACCTGATGGTCTCGGCGCCCTGGCCGCCTGGCACCGACTACGAGGCGATGCTGGACGTGGTCATCGCCGGACGATCCGAGCTGCTGGGAGCCCTTGATGCAGCCCTATGAGCTGCCGTCTGTCGACGCGCACGCGCACATCGCAGCCGATGTCACTGCGGCACAGGTCGGCGGACTCGCACCGGCTGTCGTATTCGCGATGACGCGCTCGGTCAAGGAGTCTCTCTACACACTCAGGTCAGGCGCCGCGTCGAGTGAGAACCTGGTGTGGGGTTTGGGGTCGCATCCTGGCGTCGAGCAGACGGTTGCCAACTTCGATGGTGACGCGTTCGAACGGGCAGTGGCCAGTTTCGCACTCATCGGTGAGGTCGGCCTGGACCGGCGCGGCGACAGTGCCTCACAGACCGAGATGTTCCGTCGTGTGCTCCAGGTAGCGTCGGGTCAGCCCGTGCTCCTGAGCGTGCACAGCACCGGGCGGTGTTCGCCGGTGCTCGATGAGATCGAGCGAGCGCCGCACGCGGGGGTCATCCTTCACTGGTTTAACGGATCGGCAGCCGAGGTCGAACGCGCGGTCGGGCTGGGTTGCTACTTCTCGGTGAACGCCGCGATGAGCGAAACCAGTCTTGGGCGAATACCCTACGAGCGGGTTCTGACGGAGACGGATTTCCCAGCCTCGCGCGCCAAGACCGGGGCCTCGCGACCGGGAGACGTTGCGCGAATCGAGGACAAGCTAACTAAGCAGTACGGTTCGGATTCCCGTCGTTTGGTGTGGCAAAATTTGGCCGAGGTGTGTCGCCGGTCCGGGGCAACAAAGCGCATGCCAGCGGCGATCCAGGACAGACTTCGCCTCGTCTCCAAAACAGATTGAGCGACGGCCAGGTTCGCTGCTCGGTTTGGCTCCTACGCGAGCTCGACTCCGGCTGACCCCTACGAGGCAATCTCGAGGTGAGTTCCTTGGTGGTGATGTCATCCGTCGCGCCGCGCCATCGTGGGCGGAAGTGACGCAATGTCGTGAGGTCATGGCTACGTCGCGCCAGCGGGCCGCCTGAGATCTCGCGTACTAGTGCACATCACGGGTGCGAAAGGGTCGGCATTCCGCGTCGACGAGTCGCCCGACGCCGCCCGCAAGACGCCGAAGCCAAATGTTGGCCGTCTTCTCAGGTCCGACTCTCGCGCCGGGCGGTCGAGCGGCACGCAAGAGTCGCACAGGTTCGATAGGCGTCTGCGCGTACCAGAAGATGACGAACTTGCACCGTCACGCACGCCTCAGTCGGCGGTTGGTGCGATGAGTCCTTGGTGGTTGTTGCGGACGTTGCCGACGTCTGCGCCGACGGAGTGGAAGGCGATCGTTTCCGCGACGGTCGGGGTGGTCGTGCGCAGTAGCTCGGCAATCTCGTGGAGGTGCGTCGTTCGACGGTCGAGCCATTCGGGGATGGCGTCGTGGGTGAGCAGGGCAGGCATGCGGTCGTGGATGGGTGCGAAGTGTTCGGTCGGTGTGGTGGTGATGATGCTGGCGGAGGCGCCCCATCGGTCGGGGTGGTCGTCGGGGAGGCGGGTGTCTTCCCACCATTCGAAGAGTCCGGCCATGGCGAGGAGGCTGTCGTCGGTGGCGTGGATGAACTGTGGTTGCTTCTGCCCGTCGGGGAGCCTTTGCCACTCGTAGTAGCCGGTTGCCGGGACGACGCATCGCCGTTTGGCGAAGGCGGCCCGGTAGGCCGGGCTCGCTGGTGCGGTCTCTAGTCGGGCGTTGATCAGGAGGCGGGCGCTGAGGCGCTTGTGCTTGTCGCCAAGATCTCTGGTCCAGGGTGGGACGAGGCCCCATCGTGCGCCGTGCAGCTCGCGTCGCCCGTCTTCGGTGCGTTCCAGGACGATGGGGATGCGGTCGGTGGGTGCAACGTTGTACGACGGCTCCAGGTCCCTCGCGCTGTCATCGATGGCGGCGCCGAACATATCGGCCAGGTCGGTGATTGGCGTTGCCACGACGTAGCGCCCGCTCATGGTCAGGTCGCCGTGGTGAATCGGCAGAGGGCGGCTGTGGCGTCGTCGTGGATCTTGCCTCGGTCGGTGGCTAGCCGGTCGCGCTCGCTGTCGGCTGCGCGGACGGCGTTGATGACTGTCTGTGGGCCGAGGTCTGCCGCGAGCGCGTCGAGGAGCGCCGCCCAGGTCCAGCCGTGACGCTCCACGAGGCGGGTCACGCCGTCGGAGAGCAGCGCAGCAGAGGCGAGCGAGTCCACGGGTGTGGAGCCGGTGACAGCTTGGTGGGCGGCTTCGGTGCTGGTGCTGGCGACCCAGAATCCGCCGGGGGCGTTGCGGGACTTGCGCACGGTGTCGAGGGAGTAGTCGGGCAGGTGGTCGATGCGCTCGTCCCTGATGGGTTCGATGTCGCCGTTCGTGTGGCGCAGGATCACCGGGGAGTCGGCCAGCACGAGGTAGTCCACGACCCTGGCTCTGAGCCGTAGGAGTGCGACGGTGGCTGATGGGCTGTCGGGGTTTTCGAGGTCGCAGGTGTCGGCGTGTCTGGCTCGTACGCCGTCGATGGCTCCAGCGAGGGCGTCGGGCAGGCTGATGGCGTGGTCGTTGAGCAGCGCGTCGGCGACCTGCGATCCGAGCTGGGCGACGAGCCAGGGCACGTCGTGGATGCAGCCGGTGTCCACGCCGGCCGCGTGGCTGGCGCCGTCGAGCACGAGCACGAATTGGTTGCTCGCGACGACCAGGTCCTCGTTGATCCGTGGGCCGGGTGCGGGTTCGGAGATGTAGTCGACGGTCATGCGGACGGCGCCGGTGGTGTCGCTCATTCGGCGGCCTCGAACTCGTAGGCGAACACGTGCATGTCGCCTGCCATGACGGACCGGAAGACCTCGATCGGTCGCCGGACCTCGACGAACGCGATGCGGTGCAGCTCGGCGACGGGGACACCGGGGCTGAGCTTGAGCGAGCGGGCCTCATCGGGGGACGGCATTCGTAGCGCGATCTCCTCGCGGAAGCGGGCGAGGTGGAGGCCCTTTTCCTCGAGGCGCGCGTACCCACCACCGGGCCCGGTGTCTTCCTCGCGGATGCGGGTGCCCTCGACGGTGGCCAGCTCGTAGTAGCTGTCGGCGAGCTGGGTCGGCTTGCCGTCGAGCCAGGTGCGTCGACGTCGCACGAACACTGTTGTCCCGGCGTCAATGCTGAACCACTCGGCGACCCATGCCGGCGCGGGCACTTCGGCGAGTTCGAGGACTTCCTGGCTCCACGTCAGGCCGCGTTCTTCGGCCTCGGCCTGGAACGGGGCGAGGCCCTTGTCGCGGCGGGATCGGGAGTACCGGTCGGAGCCGATGCGGATCATCGGTGGGCGCTCGCGGACGAACACGCCGCGTCCGGGCTGGCCGTCTACGAGTCCTTCGGTTTTGAGCAGGGCCACGGCCTGGCGGGCGGTCTGGGGTGCGATGCCGTACTTCTCGACTAGCTCGCGCTCGGAGGGGAGCTTGCCTCCTGCTGGGATTTCGCCGCTCTCGATGGCGGTGCGGAGGTCGTCGGCGATCTGCCTGGACGGCGAGCGTGGGTCGAGTCTGTCGATGCTCATTTCCTCATCCTAGCCACCTCACTAGCGAACCAGCGAGAGCTGTGTTAGCTTGTGTTTCAGGTCACCTCACTAGTGAGGTACCGAGCTAGGTAAATCGGTCGACGCGTCTGGCCGCCCGGCTGGGTCGTGGTTCCGCTCTCTCGCATGGAGGTTCGTTGTGCTGACGCTGGTTGCTGGTGACGAGTTCGATGGCCCGTTCGACGGCCTGGACGTGGACGCCTTCACGGCGCGGGCGGACGAGTGGCTGTGGGAGGCACAGCTCGCCGACGACGCCGACCTCTGGGTTCCGACGCTGGCGCCGTGCCCGCACCCGCCGACGCATCTGGCGCTGCTGGACGACGCGCTCCCGGTGGGGGATCCGGACCAGGTGATGGTGTGCGGCCGCTGCGGGGCCGAGCACACCGAAGGCCGCTGGGCCGCGTAAGCGCCGACCTCAACCCACATGCCGCCAGGTCGCCCGGGTGAGCCGAGAGCCCCGGGCGGCCTGGCCCTCAACCACCAGACACGACACGAGAAGGGACTTCACTGATGAACGGACACGAACACAGCGGACAACCGGCCATGACCGGCCGTGGTCGGGGCTGGGCCTATACCGGCGCCCTGCTCGGCGGGACCGTCTCCGTGGCGGCCAACGTCGCCCATTCCTACGTACCTCCGGTCAACGCTCTGTCCGGGTGGGCGCCGGAGGTCGGCGCGGTAATCGGGGCGGTGTTTTGGCCGCTGGCCCTGTTCGTCGCGGTGGAGATCCTGACCCGCATTGCCTGGCCTGCTGGTGGCCGGTGGGTGTGGCTGCGCTTCGTCGGCCTCCTCCCGGTCGCGCTGGTGGCCGCTGTCGTGTCGTACCGGCACCTGTCCGGGCTGCTCACGTTCTACGGCGAGGACGCCTTGACGGCCACGGTCGGGCCGCTCGCGGTGGACGGGTTGATGGTGATGGCCACCGGCGCCCTACTGGCCACCGCCCACGCCAAGACGGCCAGCGAGCCGGACGTGTCCGAGGCCACCACGGCCACGACAGCGGACACGACCCCGGCCGTGACGGAGGCGGCTCGTCCGGCCATCGAGGTGGCCACCACACCCGCACCTGTCCGGACACGGAAGCGGACACCGGCCCGGACAGCCAAGCGGACAGCACCTGCGGTCGACACGGCCGTAGCGGTAGCGGCGTTGCGGGCTGAGTTCCCGGACATGTCCCAGGCGGACATGGCCGCCCGGTTGGGTGTCTCGACCCGGACAGTCCGACGTCACCTGTCCGCCCCGTCCACGCCGGACACGACCGCAACCGACACGGCGGACATGGCCACGGCCGATGTCCTCGTGGCCGCCTGATCTGAGCCGACTGCGACAAGGGGAGAGCTGTCATGACTGTTACTGACCCGATCGATCTGGATGCCCGCCGCGCCCAACGTGACGAGCTGGCCGTCCCGGCGGCCCGGACGACGCTGGTGGCCAAGCCGGACACGGCGGGGGACACCGCGTATGAGGTGGCCCTCGACGAGGTGGACGTGGCCGACGAGCCTGGCCGCGCCCTGGTGAAGGTGGACGCGCCCGCCATGCCGGCGCCGGTGGCCGAGGGCACGAGGTTGCCGGTCGTGCCGGTGCATCTGCGGCCGCAGAACCTGCGCTCGACCACCTCCCGCGCCCTGGGCCGGGCCGGTCACGTGGCCGCGTTCCACGCGGTGCGCACGCCCTGGTATTCGTGCAAGTTCGGCTGGTTCGCCCTACGCGGCGCCGCCCGCCTGGTCGGCAACCAGATCAAGTGGTGGTGGGTGCCGAACTCGGTCACCCTGGAACAACGCGCGGCCGATCAAGGTGAGTTGCTGGAGTGGGAGAAGATTCACCGCCAGCTCAAGGCGACCCGCCTGTGGCGGGGCATCGTCCTGGGCGCGCAGACGGTCACGGCCGCGATCGCGGTCCCGATCGTCGCGAGCACCACCCCCGGTGCCGCACTCGCGATCGCCGGTGCCGGTGTTACGGCGCTGCTGGCCCGCTACGGCCGCCCGGCAGGTCAAACCCTGACCGGGACGGCGGTGGTCGCCCCGCGGTTCCGGAAGTTGAACTCCGACATCGTCCTGCGGGCGTACTACGCGGCCGGGTTGGGGAAGCCGGACCGTTCGGATCAGGCGGTGCGGTTCGCGTCCCCGATGGCCCGGGACGCGCGTAACACCGGCACTCAGGTGCTGGTGGACCTGCCGTATGGCAAGACGTGGTCCGATGTGCTGACTGCGCGGGAGAAGATCGCCTCCGGCCTGGACGTCCACGTCCGGCAGGTGTTCGTCACCCCCGACGACACCTCCAGCCGCCGTCACCTGCTGTTCGTCGCCGACCGTGACCCGCTGGCGATCCCGGCTGGTAAGACGGACCTGCTCGACGGCAAGCCCCGCTCGATCTGGAACCCGGTTCGGTTCGGGAAGGACGAACGGGACGCGCTGGTGCTGCTGACGCTGATGTGGACATCGGTGCTGGTCGGGGCGCAGCCGCGTAAGGGCAAGACGTTCTCCGCCCGCCTCATCGCCCTGCACGCCGCCCTGGACCCGTGGGTGAAGCTGGTCGTGGTCGATGGGAAGAACTCCCCGGACTGGTTGAAGTTCAAGCTGGTCGCGCACCGGATCGTGTTCGGCACCCACCCCAACCCCAACGACGACGACCCCGTCGGGCGCCTGCTCACCATCCTCGACGAGGTCCTGGCCCACATCGACCGCGTCAACTCGGTTCTGACCACCCTGCCGGTGGACGTGTGCCCGGAAGGGAAGCTCACCGAGGCCCTCGCCCGGGATCCCCGGTATCCGGACCTGCGGGTGCTGGTCATGGTGATGGAGGAGTTCCAGGTCTACTTCGAGACCGAGGACCAGACGGTGAACAAGATGATCGCCGAAAAGCTGTCCCGCATCCAGGCCGTCGGCCCCTCGGCCGGGGTGGTCATCCTGTCCAGCTCGCAGAAGCCGTCCGGGATCGGCGCCGGAGACGTGTCCCGGCTGTTCAACCGCTACCGCGACAACCACTCCGTCCGCTTCGCCCTCAAGTGCGGCAACCGGCTCGTCTCCGAAGCCGTCCTCGGCGGCGACGCCTACCAAGAGGGCTACGACGCCTCCGCCCTCCCAGTCGGGGACAAGTTCCGCGGCGTCGGCTACCTCTACGGCGCCGCCGACGAAACCCCCACCGTCCGCACCTTCCTGGCCGACCACAGCGACGCCGAGAAGATCCTCACCGCCGCCCGCACCCACCGCCAACGCCTCGGCACCCTCACCGGCATGGCCGCCGGAGAAGACATCGAACGCGCCACGCGGGATGTGTTGGCCGACGTCCTCGCCGTGATGGGCTCGGACAGCGCCGCGCACTGGGAAGCCATCGCCGCCCGGCTGGCCGACCAGATGCCCGAGCAGTACGACGGCACCACCCCCGAAGCCATCTCCGCCCAGGCCCGCGCGCTCAACGTGTCGAGCGTCAACGTCAAACGTGACGGCGCGGTCCGCAAGGGCGTGAAGGCCGAAGACCTCCGCGCCGCCATCACCCGCCGCGACCACCCCAACATCGCCTAACCCCGGACCTCGCCACAACGCGGGTGGCGGGACGGATCAGGTAGCGGCGCCCCCGCTACCGGTAGCGGCAACGCTACCCCGTCCCGCTACCCCCAACACCAACCCTGACCAGGCCGTATCCCCGCAGGTAGCGAGTAGCGGCCGCGGCCTTTCGCGCCCCAAAACACCCCCAGGAGGCCCCAACATGCCCACCCACGCCGCTACCGCCCTCCACCACGCCGCTACCCACACCGCCAGCCCCGTCGAGGCCGCCAACACCGTTACCAGGCTCGCGACCGCCGTCCTCATCGCCGCAGTTATCGCCGCTCTCTACTTGCTCACCTGCCTGATCTGGCCTTTCGGCAAGTGCCGCCGCTGCAAGGGCGGAGGGAAGTTCACCGCCCCGTCGGGCAAGGCGTTCCGCCACTGCCGCAAGTGCAAGGGCACCGGCCACCGCGTCCGCCCCGGACGGCACGTCATCAACCGCATCCGAGACACCCGCCGCGCAGGCACCCGATAGCCCCATCCCCGCACCACCGACCGAAGGAGCTATGCCGTGACCGCCACCATCGAGACACCCGCTTTCCCAGCCCTCGACATCGCCTGCGGTGACTGCCACGGGACTGGCGTGGTCGCCTCCTACGCCTGGACCCGCTGGCTGCACACCTACGCCACCGCCCGGGCGGACTTCGAGGCCGTCCACCCCGACGAGGACTGGTACCGCAGCCCCGAACAAGGGGTCCTCGAGGACGAGCGCCCGGACGAGCCGTATGACTTCGACTGCCACGGCTGCGGAGGCACCGGCCGCGAGCCGACCGACGCCGGCCGGGTGCTGCTGGCGTTCCTTCGCACGGCGGGGGAGCTGCAATGAGTGTGCGGTCGGGGTCGTTGTTCTCCGGCTACGGCGGTCTGGACCTGGCCGTGGAGGAGGTGTTGGGGGCGCGGCCGGTGTGGTTCGTGGAGCACGATCCGGCGCCGTCGCGGGTGCTGGCTCACCGCTGGCCGGGGGTGCCGAACCTGGGTGACATCACCGCCGTGGACTGGGCCGCGGTTGAGCCGGTGGAGGTGTTGACGGGTGGGTTCCCGTGCCAGGACGTGTCCGACTCCGGGAAGGGCGCGGGGCTGATCCGCCGCGGTGCTGGGTCGACCCGTTCGGGGCTGTGGGCACAGATGGCGGGCGCGATCGAGGCGCTGCGCCCGTTGTTGGTGATCGCGGAGAACGTGAGGGGACTGCTGCATGCCCAAGCTGATAGCGACGTGGAACCGTGCCCGTGGTGTGTGGACCACATCGATCCAGAACATCGTCTGCGGGCACTCGGAGCCGTACTCGCAGACCTGGCCGACCTCGGGTACGACGCGAGCTGGTACGGCCTACGAGCGTCCGACATCGGCGCACCGCACGCCCGCTTCCGGGTCTTCATCGCCGCCTGGCCTGCCGACACCGACCGCGTCCCGGTATGGCAGCAACCAGTCGAGCTCACCGGGCTCGGCGGTGCGCCCGAGCTTGGACATGCTCGCGCCGCGGTTGTTGCCGACGCCGAAGACGACCGACGAGAAGACCCCCTCACCTGGGGACACCAGGCGCAGGGAGCCGGGGTTGCGGGCGTTGCCGATGCTGCTGCCGACCCCGAACGCCTCACTGGCCACGGGTGGGAGTCAGCACCCGGAGATACGGAAGGCCGGCGGGCACTCGGTGCAGTTGATCGACGTGGTGGAACATCTGCTCCCGACCCCGCGGGCGACCGACGGACCCAAGGGCGCGACGAGCTACAGCGCGGCGGTGCAGCGTCACGTCGACCAGGGCCAGGCGAACTTGCCGGAGCAGATCGTCACGATGTTCGGTGGGGGATCTATGGACCGGCGATCCGGCGCTGGGAACACGTCCTCGGCCGCGTAGCGCCGTCGCCGACAGAGCCCGGCCGCCATGGCAGAGCACGCCTGTCGCCGCGGTTCGCCGAATGGATGATGGGCCTGCCCGACGGCCACGTCACCGACGTGCCCGGACTCACCCGTAGCGAGCAGTTGAAGGCGCTCGGGAACGGGGTCGTGCCCCAGCAGGCCGCCGCCGCACTCGCCCGCATCCTCCCCACTGCCGGCCGCGTGTGGGAGGTGGCCGCGTGAAGACGGCCGAGTTCCATCGCCGCTTGGTCGAGCTCGGGCGTCGTCGAGGCGAGATCCCGCGATACGGCAGCCCCGAGTGGGAGGCGATGCCGACGGGTGATGCGCGGGTGTTCGCCGCCGTGGTGATCGCGGCGGAGAACTGGCGCCGTGATGGCACCGACGAGGCCATTGCCGCCCGGCTGCGGCAAGAGCTGGAGGAGTCCGACCGGCTGTTGCTGGAACGCCAGTTCGGGGCCGCCAACGACGTCCACGAGGCGTGGATGGAGCTGCCCCCACGTAAGCGGCGGGTGGGCGGGTTCGGCATGCCGCGCACCCCCGAGGGGTGGATCGCCTACTACGAACGCTGCGCCGAGAAGGTCCAACAAGAGCTGCAACAACGACGCGATGAGAGGGCAGCCGCATGACCGCCAGCCACACATCCACCACGATCACGACCACGACGCCGGGTGAGGCGTCCGGCGAGGATCTGCTGGACGAAGCCGCCGCCACCATCTCCCGGTACGTCATCCTCCCCAGCGCGGCCGCATCGGTTGCGGTCGTGTTGTGGATCGCCGCGTCACATGCCGTCCCTGCGTGGAACTGCGCACCCCGGCTGGTGATCCGCGCGCCGGAGAAGCGGTGCGGGAAGTCGCGGCTTCTCGACATGGTGGAGGCGCTGTGTCACCAGCCGCTCATGACAACCAACGCCAGCCCTTCGGCGGTCTACCGGTCCATCGGCGTGTCGCCAACGGACCCACCGACCCTGCTGATCGACGAGGCCGACACCATCTTCGGTGCCAAGGCCGGGGACAACGAAGACCTACGCGGGCTGCTCAACGCCGGACACCAACGCGGTCGCCCCACCCTGCGCTACGACGCCGGAACCCAGAAGGTCGAGCGAATCGCGACCTTCGCCATGGCCGCTCTCGCCGGGATCGGCGCGATGCCCGACACCATCGAAGACCGCGCCGCCGTCATCCGCATGCGCCGACGCGCCCCCGGAGAGACCGTCCAGCCCTACCGGGTCCGCCGAGACGGACCCGCCCTGCACGACCTCCGCCAGCGCCTCGGCCGCTGGGCCGCCGCCAACCTCGACCACCTCACCCAAGCCGCACCGGACATGCCGCTGGAGGACCGCGCCGCCGACACCTGGGAACCCATGATCGCCGTAGCCGATCTCGCAGGCGGCACCTGGCCCCGAGCTGCCCGCAAAGCCGCCCTGACCCTGTTGAGCGACCACGAGACAGCCGACGAGGCATCCCTACCGACACGGCTTCTCGCCGACTGCCGGACCGCGTTCGAAGACGCCGACGCACTACCCACCGCGACCCTGCTCGAACGCCTGCGGGCCGACCCCGAAGCACCCTGGGCCACCCACGGAGCCAACGGCCTCACCGCCATGAAGATGGGCAACCTCCTGCGCGACTTCGAGATCCGCAGCAACACGATCCGGTTCACCACCGGGCAAGCCAAGGGCTACACCCGATCCGACTTCACCGACGCCTGGAACCGCTACTGCCCCGAAACCACCCCAGAAGCCGGGGCAGGGGAAGCCGTACCAGCCGTACCAGGCGTCCCATCGCAGGTCAGCCCTGGTACGGCTTCAACCCCTGGTACGGCTCAAGCCGTACCAGGCGCCCAACACGCACACCCGGCACCGACTGACGCGCCGCTGCCCTTCCACGACGCCGTTTCGGCCCTTGGTACGGCTCAAGCCGTACCACCACCCCAAGCCGTACCGCCCCTGACCTGCGATGGGACGCCTGGTACGGCTGGTACGGCTTCCCCTGGCAGACCCTCACCTGTGCCCGACGACGGCGACAGCTACCCCGAAGCGGTCAGCGCATGAGCACAACGCGGCCCGACTCCACCCACAGCAACGAAGGAGAACAGCCCATGACCGACGCCACCGCCACCCTCCCGACGCCCGCCCCGGCCAAGCTCCTGCTCACCGTCGCCGAAGCAGCCCAACAACTCGGCATCGGCCGAACCCTCATGTACTCGCTCATCAGCTCCGGCCAAGTCCCATCCGTACTCATCGGCAAGCTCCGCCGCGTCCGCCCCGCCGACCTCGAGACCTACGCCGCCACCCTCGCCGTCGCCCTCGCCGCCTGATAGGAGAACCCATCTTGCCTCGCAAGAAGCGCGCCGAAGGTACCCGAGCCCCCAACATGGCCGCCACCGTCTATCTCGGCAAAGACGGACGCTGGCATGGCCGGGTCACGATGGGTGTCCGCGACAACGGAACACCTGATCGACGCCATGTCAGCGCCAAGACTGAAGCCGAAGTTCTCAAGAAGATTCGCGACCTCGAAAAAGACCGAGACGCGGGACGGATGAAGCGGCCAGGGAAGGCCTGGACTGTCGAGGCCTGGCTCACCCACTGGCTTGACAACATCGCCGCGCACAGTGTGCGGCCCAAGACGCTCGCGGGATATCAGACGGCCGTTAGACATCATCTGATTCCCGGACTCGGGGCGCACCGTACCGATCGACTACAGCCCGAGCACCTGGAACGGCTGTACGCGGGAATGCTGGCGAAAGGAAAGAAGCCCGCGACAGTGCATCAGGTGCACCGGACTCTCCGGGCCGCGTTGAATGAGGCCGTACGCCGCGGCCAGCTCGTCCGGAATCCTGCGCAGTTTGCCAAGGCACCGCGACTCGTGGAAGACGAGATAGAGCCCTTCACCGTTGGCGAAGCTCGGTCGGTCCTCGAGGCTGCTCGGCAGCGCGAACGGAACGGGGCGCGGTTTGCGCTCGCGCTCACGCTCGGGCTGCGTCAAGGCGAGGCCCTGGGACTCAAATGGACAGATGTTGATATCGAAGCTGGAACCCTGACTGTTCGGCGTGCGCTCCAACGCCATACATGGCAGCACGGCTGCGGTGGAACATGCCGGGGAAAGCGCGGCGCGGACTGTCCCGAGCGGTTCGGCGGCGGCCTCGTGGTTGTGGAGACGAAGTCACGAGCGGGACGGCGAATCGTTGGGCTGCCGAAACCGCTGGCGCTGGCATTGGAGAGCCACCGACGCAAACAGGACCAAGAGCGTGAGACAGCAGCCGACCTCTGGCACGACGAGGGCTGGGTGTTCGCCCAGCCCAACGGCAGGCCGACCGATCCTCGTGCCGACTACTCCGATTGGCACGAACTCCTGAGAGAGGCAGGCGTCCGCCCAGCCCGACTCCACGATGCTCGACACACGGCGGCGACGATGCTGCTCGTGTTGAGAGTGCCGACGCGGGCGGTCATGGACGTCATGGGCTGGTCACAAGCCAGCATGACGACGCGATACCAGCACGTTCCGGCCGAGGTTGTGAAGAGCATCGCAGACCAGGTCGGATCGCTTCTCTGGGAGGTCTCAGAGCCGAACGATAGTCCGGCTGATGGCAGCGGCGACATCGTGAACACGTCTCTGTCACCTGGCAACTGAGCATCTGATCGGGGGGCCCGCCGCTCCTCGCGGCGGGCCCCCCGAAGTTCTCGACAGACGACCGAAGCACGATCGATCTATACGCGAAATCAAAGCCGCGCTCTACCTTTGAGCTATAGGCCCATGACGGGTGGACCTAACGGGACTTGAACCCGCAACCTCGGCGTTAGTGAAGTGCTTGGCTTCGAATCAAGGGCCGGAGAACATTGCCCGGGCACTTCCACAAGCTTCACGAATATTGTATCATGCTCAACCTGATTGCGAAAGAGCAAAGGTTCACTCGCAGCCTTTCCCTGGCGCGCTGGATAAGATCGAGGTGATGCGAAGTGGGATTGCGGAAAGGTCGAGAACTTTCAGCGGGGC
This sequence comes from Jiangellaceae bacterium, assembly GCA_036566745.1. Taxonomy (GTDB): domain Bacteria; phylum Actinomycetota; class Actinomycetes; order Jiangellales; family Jiangellaceae; genus DATCVR01. The sequence goes on from DATCVR010000283.1 coordinate 14,748, forward strand.
TCGAGTCATTGTCGCTATTCTCACAGTTCCCAGCGGCTCCGACGGGTTCGGATATTCAAGATATGCGAAGTCGGCAGGAAGTTCTGGACCAGCTGCGGGACGGAATGGATGAGTCGTTAGCGAATGAGGCGCGACTGCACGGATGGCGAGTACAGAACATGTTCCAGTCGGTTATCGTGGCTCTTGGTTCAGTGGCACTGATAACGATGGAAGATGCCGGAAGCTTCTACTATGAAGACGAGCGCGGGAAGCTGGCTCAGCCAGATTTCCGCATAGTTCGACGGGATGGTCAGCAACTCCTTGTCGAAGTCAAGAATGTGGGTCCCCGCAAGTCTGGCGAAGTTGGCGTTAGGCGATCGGATCTGGTGAGTTTGCAGCAGTACGCGGAACTTACCCACGCGCGGCTCGTCTACGCCCACTATTGGTCTGGCTTCAACCTATGGACTCTTGTTGACTCCAGCATCTTCGAGCCGAGGGAGGGAAAAATGATCCTTGAATTTTCGCGCGCCATGAGTGCGAATGAAATGTCCCTCGTTGGTGATCGGTCTATAGGGACTCGGCCACCGTTAACGGTGTCGCTGGTCGCGGACGCTTCGAAGCCACGAGATTCGCAAAGCATTGATGATTCCACGCACCAGGTGTCGATGGTAATCGGCGACGTGTCGATATCGTGCGAAGGTAGGACGCTTACTTCGCAGACCGAGCGAGATCTAGCATGGTTCTTGGCTATGTATGGAACCTGGCCAGGCGAGGAGGTCGTTCACATCGACGAAGACGGCCGGCTTGATTCGATGGAGATGATTTTTGCGCCAGTTGAAGATGATGGGACGCAACGAAGGTTCGAGTTAGTTGGATGGCTAAGTTCGATGCATTCGATGCGGTACAACGTTTCGACATTGACAGACTCTGGCCGGGTCAGAACGCTAAACAGCGAAGCTGAGCCTGGAAGTTTGGCTGCAATGATTCCGGCCGATTACTGGGACGATTCCAGGCGGGACCTGCCGATTTGGCAAGTTGAAGTGCGGCCGAGCATCGGGCCCGAGGCCGCCGCCGCCACGACGGACGGTGCTCAGGGCCGCCCGGCAGACAGCTTGGCCCACCAGGCAGATGAGGACATCTGAGACCAGAATTGAGACCACGAGGGCCGTCGGTGATGCCGACTGCCCTCGTTCGTGCTGGTCAGGGGAGAGCCCGAAGTCGGATTCGAACCGACGACCTACCGCTTACAAGGCGGTTGCTCTGACCAACTGAGCTATTCGGGCGCTCGGGAAACGCTACCCGAGCGGGAGCGTCCCGGCGAAACCGTGGCCGCCACGTCCGCCACGCCGCCCGCCGTCCCGACGCCACGATCGGCCCCCCGAAACCGTCACCGCGAGCCGCCCTCCCCGCCCCGGCCCTCCCCGCCGCCCAGCTCCTCGTCCTCCGAGGACTCGCCGGACAGGTTCGGTGCCAGCTCGTCGGTGGTGAGGAGGTCCGCCCGCACGTGTCCGTGGCGATACGCCGCGCGGCCGACCATGTGGGCCGCGATCGGCGCCGTCATGAGCTGGAACACCGCCACGGCCAGCAGCATGCCGATGTCGATCGGGCTGCGCAGCCGCAGGCCCACTCCGAGCAGGATCAGCAGCAGCCCGAGCACCTGGGGCTTCGTCGCGGCGTGCATCCGGCTGAGCACGTCGGGGAAGCGCACCATGCCCACGGCCGCCGCCAGCGACAGGAACGCTCCGAGTAGCAGGCAGACCGCGGACGCCACGTCGGCCACATCTGTCCAGCTCACGCCTGCTCCTCCTTCCGCTCGCGGGCGGCGAAGCGGGCCACGCTCACCGAGCCCACGAAGCCCACGAGTGACAGCACGACCAGGATCGGTAGCGTCGTCGAATGCCGGTTGAGCGCCGCCTCCAGGCCGAGCCCGCACACCACGATCGCGATGAACACGTCCATGGCGACCACGCGATTGAGCATCGTCGGCCCCAGCGCCATCCGGATCAGCACCAGCACGCCGGCCACCGCGATCATCCCCACACACACCCAGATGACGACGTTCATCGGTCGGCCTCCACGGCTGCGCGGAACTCGGTCAGTTCGTCCGGCGAGGCGAGCGCCCGCATCACCCGCTCCTCCTGCCGAAGGGCGTTGCGGCGGGCCCGCTCGACGTCCTCCGGACCCTCGACGGCGAGGACGTGCAGGAACAACGTGCTCGTCGAGCGGCGTGCCTCGACCACCAGGCTGCCGGGCACCAGCGAGAGCAGCTCCGCCGTGATGGTCAGGTAGAGGTCGGAGTGGCTGCGCAGGTCGACCTCGATGACGGCGTTGGGCTTGCGCGGCCCGATGCGAAGCGCCTCCCAGGCCACCTGCGCGCTCGCCGTCACCAGATCCACGGCGAACCGCCCGACGAGCCCGGCCAGCGCCAGCGGGTGGACCCGGCCGGTGAACACGATGGGCGGCAGCGGGAAGACCAGGACGACCAGCGACGACAGCACGAGCCCGGACGCGACGTTGGCGACCGAGAGGTTCCCCCACAGCAGCACCCACACCAGCGTCAGCCACAGCACCACGGGCCATTGGAACCCGCGGCGGCGCTTCTCCCGGCCGGTCACGGGGCTCATGGCGCACCGTCCGGCAGTACGGCGTCGATGTACGGCGTGCGCTCGAGGAGATCGGTGGCGGCGCGGTCGGTGATGTCGAACAGCGGCCCGGCGACGACCGTCAGCCCCACCCCGATGGCCACCAGCGCCGCGGCCGGCCAGATCATCGCCGCGGGCATCCGTCGGTGGTCCACGGCGCCGTCGCCGGAGACCGAATCGGCCGATCGGTCGCGCGTCAGCTGCCGCACCGGCTCGCCGTGGAGTGCGCCACCCGTGTCGCCGTCGTCCGCAACAGCCTCGCCCGGATCGTCGTACACACCGAGCTCGGCGGCTTCGAGATGATCCGGCGGGGCCTGCCAGAAGGCGCGGTTCCAGGCCTTCGCCATCGCGTACAGGGTCAGCAGGCTGGTGATCACTCCGCCCGCGACCAGCGTGTACGCCAGCCAACTGCCGTTGTCGACCCCCGCCTGCAGCAGGCCGAGCTTGCCGAGGAAGCCGGAGAACGGCGGTATGCCGGCCAGGTTCATCGCCGGGACGAAGAACAGCACGGCCAGCACCGGAGCCAGCCGGGCCAGTCCGCCGAGCCGGTCCAGCGCCGTGCTACCGCCTCGCCGCTCGATCAGCCCGGCGACCAGGAACAACGTGGTCTGGATCGTGATGTGGTGGACGACGTAGAAGATGGCCCCGGACAGCGCGCCGACGGTGGCCAGTGCCACCCCGAACACCATGTACCCGATGTGGCTGACCAGCGTGAATGACAGCATTCGCTTGATGTCCGACTGCGCGACGGCGCCCAGGATGCCGACCACCATGGTCAGCAGCGCCGCCCACATCAGCAGGTCGGTGAGCGGGCTGTCCGGGAAGAGCAGGGTCTGGGTGCGGATGATCGCGTACACGCCGACCTTGGTCAGCAAGCCGGCGAACACCGCGGTGACCGGCGCGGGCGCCGTGGGGTAGCTGTCCGGCAGCCAGGCCGACAGCGGGAAGACCGCCGCCTTGATCGAGAACGCCGTCAGCAGCATCAGCTGGAGCACCAGGCTCACGCCGTCGGGCAGGTCGTCGAGCCGCAGGGCCAGATGCGCCAGGTTGACGGTGCCGGTGGCGGCGTACACGAGCGCGATCGCCGCGAGGAACACCACCGAGGACAGCAGGCTGACGACGACGTAGGTCGTGCCGGCCCGGATCCGCGCACCCGTGCCGCCCAGGGTCAGCAGCACGTAGCTCGCGGCGAGCAGCACCTCGAAGCCGACGTAGAGGTTGAACAGGTCGCCGGACAGGAACGCGTTGGCCACTCCGGCCACCAGCACCAGGAACGTCGGGTGGTAGACGGACAGCGGGGTGTCGCGGCCGTACTCGACGACGCCCTGGCCCAGCGAGTACACGAGCACGCACAGCGACACGACCGCCGACACGAGCAGCATGAGCGCCGAGAGCCGGTCGGCCACGAGCGAGATGCCGAGCGGCGCGGGCCAGCCGCCGACCTCGACCACCTGTGGGCCGTGGGCGTCGGCGCGGCCCAGCAGCGTTGCGGCCACGATGACCACGATGCCCAGGACGGCCAGGCTGATGATCCGTTGGGCACGGGCCGAGCGGCCGAAGACCAGCGTGAGCCCGGCGCCGAACAGCGGCAGCACCACCGGCAGCGGGACGAGGACGGAGCTGCTCATCGATGCTCCCCTTCCGGTCCGATCGGTCTGACCGGTTCGCCGGAACCGCCCGCCGTCTCGCTCGTGGCGTCGTCGGGGCTGTCCGCGCCCTCTTCGTCGAGCATGCCGCCGGCGCTGTCGTCGTAGCTGCGGGAGGCCTCGTCGAGCTCGGCCAGCCGGCGGATCAGCGCGTCCTCGACGTCGTCTTGCACGTCGTCGTGCCTGGTCAGCTGCCACGAGCGGTACGCCATCGCGAGCAGGAAGGCCGCGACGCCGAGGGTGATGACGATGGCCGTGAGCACCAGCGCCTGAGGGAGCGGATCGCTCATGTCGTCGGTGTCGGTGACCCCGACGATCGGGGCGCCGCCGGCCGGGCCGGAGGCCACCAGGAACAGCACGTTCACGCCGTTGCCGATGAGGATCACCCCGATCAGCACCCGGGTCAGGCTGCGCTCGAGGAGGAGATAGACCCCGGCCGCGAAGAGCGCGCCGGTGACGACGACCAGGACGATGTTGGTGCTCATCGGGCCTCCCCGACGGTCGCGAGCTCGACGTCGTCCGGATCGGTGTCGTCGGGTCCGGCCTCGTCCTCGCCCATGCGGTCGATGCCGCCGCCGAGGCTGCGCAGCACGTCGAGCATCAGCCCGACGACCACGAGGTAGACACCGATGTCGAAGAAGAGCGAGGTCACGAGGTGGACGTCGCCCAGCAACGGCAGGTGGAGGTCGACGACCGCGCTCTGGAGGACGTTGCCCCCGGCCAGCAGCGGGATCAGCCCGGAGCCGGTGGCGACGAACAGCCCGGTGCCGAGGACCAGCCCCGCGTCGACCGGCGCGGCCTCGTCCAGTTCGTGCCGCCCGCCGGCGAGGTAACGCACCATCAGCGCCAGCCCCGCGACCAGCCCTCCGGCGAATCCGCCACCGGGCATGTTGTGACCGGAGAAGAGCAGGTACAGCGAGAACACGATGATCGTGTGGAACGCCAGCCGGGTCACCACTTCGAACAGGATCGAGCGGCGGTCCGGGGCGAGGGTCTTGCCCGCGCGCAGCCAGGTGTTGCGGTGGGCGCGGCCGCCGCTGCGGGTGGTGGCGCGCGCTCCCGCGATGGCGTCGTCCGGGCGCCAGCGACCGGTGCGACCGGTGATGAGGAAGATCAGGCTGGCGACGCCGGTAGCGGCCACGACCAGCACCGAGATCTCGCCCATGGTGTCCCACGCCCGGATGTCGACCAGCGTGACGTTGACGATGTTCTTGCCGCCGCCGTAGGACACCGCGGGCTCGGCGAAGCTCTCGCCCACCGGCGTGGCGGTGCGGGCGCCTCCGGCGGCGAAGGCGAACCCGGCCATGGTCAGGCCGACCGCCACGCCGATGGCAAGCCGCCACCAGCGCCACCCGGTGAGCGGGCGGTCGGAGAAGTACGGAGGCAGCCGTCGCAGCACCAGCACGAAGACCACGAGCGTGACCGTCTCGACGAGCACCTGCGTGAGCGCGAGGTCGGGGGCGCCGTGCAGCATGAACAGCATCGCCATGCCGTAGCCCACGACTCCGGCGAGCACCACGGCCTTGAGCCGGCGACGGGACCGCGCGGTGAGCACCGCGGCGATGATCATCAGCACCGCCACCACGGCCTGGGCGGGCGTGTCCCACCAGTGGGCCTGATCGCTCCAGTCGCGGTTGGCCAGCACCGCGCTGCCGGGGACGGCCACCACCACGATCAGGATCACGGCGAGGTACGTCGGCAATGATCCGCGCTGGGTGGCGCCGGTGACCTCCACGGCCAGCCGGTCGACGCCGCGCATGATCGCCCGGTAGCTCCGCTCTGCGTCCAGTCGTGGCTGCCAGCGCGCCTGCAGCGCCTCGACCTGGTTGCGGCGCCAGAACAGCAGGAGGCCGCCGACGATCGCGATGAGCGAGGGCACCAGTGCCTGGGTGAACCCGTGCCACAACGCCAGCGACGCGTGGTGGACTCCGGGAGCGAACTGGTCGGCATACGGCTCGAGCAGGGTGGTCTCGGCGGCGCCCAGCAGCCCCAGCGCGACGCACGGGATCGCCAGGAGCACCACGGGGGAGGCGAATCCGGCGGGCAGCCCGCGCTTGGGGGCCGGCTCGGCGACCCCGGGCTTGTCGCCGAACGCGCCCCAGAGGAAGCGTGCGCTGTAGGCCACGGTCAGCACCGAGCCGAGGGTCAGTGCGGCCACGACCAGCCACCCCGCGACGGGGCCGAGGCCGGTGCCGTCGCCGGTCTCGGCGACGTCGACGAGGGCGGAGTACGCCGTCTCCTTGGTGACGAACCCCGAGGTGGGCGGTAGCGCGGCCATGGAGGCGGTGGCGATCGCGGCGGCCCAGAACACGACGGGCATCCGGCGCCGCATCCCTCTCAGTTCACGCAGGTCACGCGTGCCCGCGCACCGGTCGACGATACCCACGACGAGGAACAGCGTCGCCTTGAACAACGCGTGGGTGGCGATCATGGCGACGTCGGCCAGCGCGGCCGACCGGGTCCCCATGCCCGCGAGCACCACGAGGAAGCCCAGTTGGCTGACCGTGCCGTAGGCGAGCAGCAGCTTGAGGTCGTGCTGGCGCAGGGCCCGCCACCCGCCGAGCACCATCGTGACCGCGCCGAGGGTCAGCAGGAGGGGACGCCAGGTCACGACGTCGGCGAAGGCTGGTGCGAACAGCGCGATCAGGTACACCCCGGCCTTGACCATCGCCGCGGCGTGCAGGTATGCGCTGACCGGTGTGGGCGCGGCCATCGCCCCAGGCAGCCAGAAGTGGAACGGTACCAGCGCCGACTTCGACACCGCGCCGATCAGCACCAACACGATCGCGACGGTGATGGCCGTGCCGGTGGGCGGGTGGTCGAGCACCGCGGAGATGCGGTACGTGCCCGCCGCCTCGCCGATCATGATGAGGCCCACCAGCATCGCCAGCCCACCGAACGTGGTGACGATCAGCGCCTGCATCGCCGCCCGGCGGTTGGCCTTGCGCTCAGGGTTGTGGCCGATGAGCAGATAGGAGAAGACGGTGGTGAGCTCCCAGAAGACGTAGAGCAGCAGGAGGTCGTCGGCGAGGACCAGCCCGAGCATCGCGCCGGCGAAGGCGACGAGCACCCCGGAGAACCGCGGGACGTCGCGATCGCCGTCGCGGAAGTAGTACGCGCAGTAGAACAGCACGAGCGCGCCCACGCCGGTGACCAGCAGCGACATCAGCCAGGACAGCGTGGTCAGGCGGAACGACAGCTCGAGGCCGAGGCTCGGCACCCAGGTGTGAGTCTCCTCGACGGCACCTGCTCCGGCCACCGTCGCGCTCTGGGCCAGGATCCAGACGAACGCGACGGCGGGGACCAGCGCGAGTACCCGGAACGCGCGCCGATCCAGCCGGCGGGTCAGCACCGGTGCGGCGGCGGCCGCGACCAGGTGCAGCGCGATCAGGGCGAGCATCATGGCCGCGCCCTACCCGGTGCCTCGGGGCGACGACGTGCTGCGCCCGACGCAGGTGTCAGCGATCGCGCTCACCTAGACCACCGCGCCGTAGTTGGGGTCCTCGCGGGTGGGCCGGCCCGGCTTGCGCTCGGGCTTGGGCTCGGGCGGCGGCGCGGGCGAACGTCGCTCGAGCTCGATCGCCAGCGGGGTGGCCGTGAGGTTGGACGAGATCGTCCCGACGACGATGCCGATCAGGAGCGCCAGCGCGAAGTCGGACAGCGAGTCGCCACCGAGCACGAGCAACGCCGCCAGGATGAACAGTGTGCTGATGCCGGTGTTGACGGTCCGCGGCAGGGTGTTGAGGACGGCGGTGTTGGCGACCGCAGCGAAGTCCTCGCCGGGCTTGCGGGTCCAGGTCTCGCGGATCCGGTCGAAGACGACCACCGAGTCGTTGACCGTGTAGCCGATGATCGTGAGGATCGCGGCCAGGAAGATCCCGTCGATCGGCTTGCCGAGCCAGGCGAAGATGCCGAGCGTGACCACGACGTTCTGGAACAGCGCCACCACCGCTCCGGCGCCGAACGTCCAGCGGAACCGGATCGCGAGATAGGCCAGCTGGGCGGCCAGGGCGATGCCGAAGGCGATCAGCGCGTTGCGCATCAGCTCGTTGCCCAGGCTCGGCCCGATGAGCTCGTCGCGCACGACCTCCGCGCCCCCGCCGACCTCGGCCAGGGCGTCGGTGATCGTGCCGGCCTCGGCGTCGCTGATCTCGCCGGTGCGCACGCTGATGTCGTCGTCGCCGGACTCCTGCACCACGGCGGTGGGGAAGCCGGCGTCGGCGACGGCGGTGCGAGCTTGTTCGACGGTGACCGCCTCGGTGGTGGACACCTCGACCAGCCGGCCGCCGGTGAACTCGATCCCGAACTCGACCCCGCGGAACACCAGACCCGCCAGCCCGAAGGCCACGGCGACGGCCGAGAGCGCCAGCCAGCGCTTGCTGTGGCGCATAATGTCCGGGTTGCGCTCACGCAGCCAGAGCCGGACCCGGCCGTGCTTGGCGATGCCGGTGAGGTTCGGGTGACGACGCACCCACGACAGCCCCACCACCCATTCGACCAGCACCCGACTGAGCACGAGCGCCGACAGCAGCGAGGCGAGCACACCGATGGTGAGGGTGACGCCGAACCCGCGAACCGGGCCGGAGGCCAGGAAGAACAGCAGGCCGGCGGCCAGAAGCGTGGTGACGTTGGAGTCGGCGATCGCCGAGAGGGCGTTGCGGAACCCGCTCTGGGCCGCGCGCCGGAGGTTCTTGGTCCGCCCCTCGACGTAGTCCTCCCGTGCTCGCTCGAAGATCAGCACGTTGGCGTCGACGGCCATGCCGATGGCGAGGACGAACCCGGCGAGGCCGGGCAGGGTGAGCGTGGCGCCGAGCACCGTCAGCGCCGCGAACGAGATCAGCGCGTAGCAGAGTAGCGCGAGCACGGCCATCAACCCGACCAGGCGGTAGGCCGCGACGATGAACACCGCGGTGAGGGCGACGCCGATGATCGCCGCCAACGCGCTGGCCTCGATCGCGTCGGCACCGAGGGTGGGGCCGACCACCCGCTGCTCGATGACCTCGACCGGCACCGGCAGGGCGCCGCCCTTGATGAGCACCGAGAGGTCCTCGGCCTCCTGCTGGGTGAACGAGCCGGTGATGGTGGTGGCGTCGCCGGGCATGCCGACGTCGCAGGCGACGTCGGGCACGACCTGGGGCGAGGAGATGATCTCCTCGTCGAGCACGATCGCGATGCGTCGGGCCGGGTCGCCGGGCTGGGCACACGCCGCGCCGGCCGTCAGCTCGGTCCAGGCGTCGCCGCCTTCACCGTTGAAGTCGATGCCGACGAACCAGCCGCCGGCGGAGTTGATGTCGAAGTTGGCATCGGAGCCCGAGACGCCCTCGCCGGTGAGCGCGGCCGGCCCGAGGCGCAGCTGCTGGCCGGACTCGTCGGGGAGCACGGTCTCGCCCTCGGCGGCCGGAGCGCCCGGCGTCGCGACACCGATGACCGGGTGGAACGTGAGCTGGGCGGTCTTGCCGATGACCTCGGCCGCTTCGGTGGGGTCCTGCACGCCCGGGAGCTCGACGATGATGCGCTGCTCGCCGGAGCGGGTCAGGGTCGGCTCGGACACGCCGAGGGCGTCGACCCGGCGGCGCAGCACCTCGAGGGCGCGGTCGGTGGACTCGGTGTCCGCCGCGACGGTGGGGGTGTCCTGCGTCTCGAGCACGATCTGGGTGCCGCCGCGCAGGTCGAGGCCGAGGCGGGGGCTCGCGGTGAGGGTGACGTACGCGGAGGCCGCGAGGATCAGTAGGGCCAGTGTCGCGCGGATGACGTTCGGGCGGTTCACGGAAAGCCTCCGATGAGGCCTCGCCGCAGGGGTCGAGAGGCCGCGGGTGGGCGGACAGGACGTCGGCGGTGAGCCGACAGGGCGTCAGCGGTGGGCGGCCGGGGGCGCGCGGTCGCGCGGAGCTGCCGCTGGGCCGGACCCGGCGGCGGTGCCCGGGGTCGGGGCCAGGGCACCGACGACGTGCGCGCGGCGCAGGAGCGGCGGCTCGGTGAGGGTGGCCAGCACCGGTCCGGTGGAGTCGTCGCCGGTGGAGACGGAGGTGGGCGCGACCGAGGGGTGGCGTTCGGAGCCGGGCGGCACCGTGCGCAGAGCCGTGGTGGGCAGCGATCCGACGAGGTCGTGGGAGCGCGGCGGCGAGGCCGTGCGGACGGGTTCGCCTGCGGCGGCCGGAGGAGCGGCGAGCGCCACCAGCATCAGCAGCGCGGTGGCGATCATGGTGAGGATGCGCGCCACCGGCGTGGAAGAGGGGTGCGCGGCGGGGTGTCCGTACATAGCTGGACCTCCCTGAGCCGTGCCGCCGCGACCCTCACCCTACTGGGCGTACCGCCGTAGGGGCCATGTCGATCTTGTTCGGCGCAGCCTGGGCGGGCGGGAGTAGAACTGGAGAGGCACGACGGCTCATCTAGACTCCGCATCGGCGTCCGGGTGGCGCCACCACCGTCCGGTCCTTGGAAGGAAACCCCGTGCTTCCCATCGTGCTGCCGTCGGCCGACCAGGTCGACGACGGACTGACCGGACTGACCGGGTTGGCCGCCGACGTCATCGGATCGATCGGCGAGTTCGGCGTCGGAACGCTGGCCTTCGTCGAGACGGTGTTCCCGCCGATCCCGAGCGAGATCATCCTGTCGCTGTCCGGGTACCTCGCCGAGCGCGGCCGGATGAACGTCGTGCTCGTGGTGGTGGCGGCCACGGCGGGCGCGGTCCTGGGAGCGCTGGTCCTGTACGGCCTGGGCGCGTGGTTCGGCGAGGAGCGGGCCCGGTCGTGGCTGACCAAGCTGCCTCTCGTCGAGGCGTCCGACTTCGACAACGCCTCCGAATGGTTCCGCCGGCACGGGCATCCGGTCGTGTTCTTCGGCCGGTTCATCCCGATCGTGCGCAGCCTGGTGTCATTGCCCGCGGGCGCCCAGCGGATGCCGGTGGTGCCGTTCGTCCTGCTCACCGCGGTGGGCAGCGCGATCTGGAACTCCCTGCTGGTGGGCGCCGGATACGCGCTCGGTACGCAGTACGACCGCGTCGAGCAGTACATGGGCTACCTCGACTACGTCATCTACGCCGCTGTTGTCGTGATCGTCGGATGGTTCGTGGTGCGCAAGATCCGCCAGCCCCGCCGCCCGGCCAGCGGTCGCCACCGCGCATAGGCGCGGGCAGCGACCACGGGCGGGAGCCGGCTAGGAGACGACGCCGTCCTCGCGCATGGCCTTGAGGACGTCGCGCGCGGCTTCGAGGGTGCGATCGATGTCGTCGCCGGTGTGCGAGCCCGACACGTGGTTGCGCTTGAGCGACATCGGGATCATCAGGAACCCGGTGTCGGTCATCCGGCGGTGGAACGTCGAGTAGGCGCGGTTGTCGTTGCGCATGAGGTCGCGGTAGCCACGGATCGGACCCTCGGCGAAGTACAGCGAGAACACCCCGCCGTAGCCCGCGACGCTCGCCGCGATGCCCAGCTCGCCGGTGATCTCGGCCAGGCCGGTGCGCATCCGCTCGCCGAGATGGTGGGTGCGGGCGTAGAAGTCCGGGTTGGCGCGCAGATGGTCGATGGTGGCGATGGCGGCCGCTGCCCCCACCGCGTACCCGTTGAAGGTGCCCGCCAGCAGCACGTCGCCGCTCTGCCCGTCGAAGTGCTGCATGAGCTCGCGGGAGCCGGCCAGCCCACCGATCGGGTAGCCGTTGCCCATGCCCTTGCCGAACGTCGTGAGATCGGGCCGGACGCCGCAGATCTCCTGGTAGCCGCCCAGCGCGTGCCGGAACCCGGTGATGACCTCGTCGAAGACGAGCAGAGCGCCGCGCTCGCGGGTGAGGCCACGCAGGCCGTCGACGAACTCCTGCGTGGGCACGAGCGCGCCGACGTTGTGGGGGATCGGCTCGAGGATGACCGCGGCGATCTGCTCGGGGTGCTCGTCGAACAGCGCGCGCACCGACTCGAGGTCGTTGAACTCCGCGATCAGGGTGGAGTCGAGGGCGGCGTCGAGAATGCCCGCGGAGAGCGGGTCGCGGCCGTACTCGCGGCCCGGCGCCGAGATGACGTTGCGGGCCACGGCGTCGTGCCATCCGTGGAAGCCGCCCTGGAATTTCACCAGCAGCGGGCGGCCCGTGACGGCGCGCGACAGCCGGACGGCCTGGGCGGTGGCCTCGGAGCCGCTCATGGTGGCGATCATCATCTCCGCCGACGGGATCACCTCGGTCACCCGCTGGGCGAGCTCGACCTCGATCTCGGTGACGCCGATGCCGAAGAGGTCCCGCGACCCGATCGCCTGCCGGACCGGTTCGTCGACGATCGGTGAGTTGTGGCCGAGCAGGATCGCCCCGAAGGCCGCGTGGTAGTCGAGGTAGCGCTGACCGTCCAGGTCGGTGACGTAGGCGCCCTCCGCCGAGCCGAACGCGTACGGCTCGCCGACGAATCTGGTGGCGGAGTTGACGCCGCCCGGGATCACCGTGCGGGCCGCCTGATGCAGAGTCCATCCGCGCTCGGCTCGAATTCCGTCGTTGCCGGTTGCTGCCGTGCCGATCCCCGGAGACATCGGGCTCCCATCTCTGCGCCGATGCTTCCGTCGGTCAGGACCGTGGTCGCTCGACGCCCGTCGCAGGTGTCGTTGAGAGACGAGAGTAGGTGGCGTCAGGTAAGCATGGCAAGGTGTTCCATATCGCTGTCCGTTACGAGATCGTCACGGCAGCAACTCTTGACAGGGGAGCCGCGCCAACATCAGGATGACTCGGCATGGCACGCCATTCCGTGAATGAGTCTCCGCAGGCCGGCAGGGTGTCGGCGGGCGTCGTGGTGGTAGGAGCGGGCTTCATCGCCGACCACCACGCCGGGGCGCTGCGCCCGTCCGGCCGAGCCCACCTGGCCGGTGTGGTGGACGTGGACCCCGGCCGTGCCGAGGCCTGGGCGCGCACCGCCGGCGGCGTCCCCTGGACCACCGACCTGGCCGAGGCGCTGGCGTGGCCCGGCGTCGAGGCGTGTGTCGTCTGTACGCCCAACCACACCCACGAGGGCATCGCGCTCGTGGTGGCCGACGCCGGCAAACACCTCCTGATCGAGAAGCCGCTGACCACCACTGTGCCGGCGGCCCGCGGGGTGGTAGAGGCGTTCGAGCGCTCCGGCCGGACCCTCATGGCCGCCCACACCCATCGCTTCTACGACTACTCGCGCGCGGTGTCGCAGGCCATCGGCGACGGAGCGATCGGCCGGCCGGTGTTCGCCCGGCTGGCGCTGCTCGGAGGATGGATCTGGCCCGACTGGCGCGCCTGGGTGCTGGACCCGCGGAAGTCGGGCGGTCACGCGCTGCACAACGGCGTCCACCTCCTCGACCTCGTGACGTCGTGGATACAGGACACGCCGGTGTCTGTCTACGCCCGCGGCCGCAAGCAGACCGCGGCCGAGCTGCCGATCTACGACTATCTCGAGATGAGCATCGACTATGCGAACGGCGCGAGCGCCGTCTGTGAGATGAGTCGCGGCCACCGTCCGGCCTCCCTCGACCGTCGCGACGTCCTCGTCGTCGGCACCGACGGCGTCCTCGCGCTCCCGGCCGACCAGTGGGGCGCGCCCGTGGTGACCGAGGCCGGTACGTCCACCGTGTTCCCGGCGGCGAGCGACGGCTTCGCGGTCCAGCTCGAGGCCTGGCTCGACATCATCGACGGCGCCCCGCCGGTGATGACGCCGGACGACGCGGTGCGAGCGGTGGCCATGGGCGTGGCGGCCGAGCGCTCGATCGCCACCGGCCGGCCGGTCCGGCTCGACGAGGTCGCCGAGGAGGTGCCGGCATGAGCGGCGAATCGCTGCGCGTGCTGCTGGCCGGGTTCGCCGGCCTCGGCGCCGACCAGGACCATCAGCAGGACATGTACCTCTCGGCGTTCCGGGCACACCCCGGCTTCGACGTCGTCGCGGTCACGGACGTGGGCGACCGCGCGGTCGCCGAGACACTGGCCGCCAAGCTGTCCGCTTCGCCGGTGTCCTCCTCCGGGGCCGCCGTGCGGCACGTTCCGGAGTGGCCGGATGCCGTGGCCGACCCGGACGTCGACGTCGTCAGCGTGTGCGCGCCCCTGGCCGATCGGATCGACGTCGTGTCGGCGGCGCTGCGGGCCGGCAAGCACGTCCTGGTGGACAAGCCGATGGCTGCCTCCGCGGCTGAGAGCGCCGTGCTGGCCGAGGTCGCCGCGGAGACCGGCCGTGTGCTGCTGCCCGCCCACCATCACCGCTTCCACCCGCTGATCGCCGCGGCTGGGGGTGCCGTCGCCTCCGGCAAGGTCGGGCTGCCGTGGAACGTTCAGGCGGACTTCCTGGTGGCCGGCGGAGCTTCCGTCGACGCCGGCGAACTGGCCAACTTCGCGGTCTACCCGGTAGACGTCGTGCTCGCCATGACCGGTCAGCCGGTGCGCCGCGTCCATGCCCGCACGATCACCTGGACCGATGCGCCGGGCGAGGACCTCGCGGTGCTGTTCCTCGACCACGACCATGGCCTGACCAGCACGATCACCGTCGGGCGGATCAGCGGACTGGCGGATACGCCGCCGGCCGGGCTGGCCGTGCACCGCTACCGGATCAGCGGGTCGCACGGCGTGCTCGACGTCGACGCCACCCGGCCCGCGGTCTCGGTGCGCAACGCCGACCACACCGCCCGCGCCTGGCACGGCGGCAGCACCGTCGACCGCCTCCTGGACGAGCTGCGCGCTGCCGTCCTCGCAGGCCGCCCGGCGAACCCGAGCCCCGCAGACGCCGTCCACGTCGCCGAGGTCGTCGACGCCGCCCGGCGCGCCGTCGAATCCGGTCACCCGGTCGACATCCGTACCACCGATCGCCCGGAGGCGAGCCGATGAAGCTGCTGAGCTACCGCCGCGACGGCGCCGTCCGACACGGCTTCGTGTCGCCGGGCGCCGACGAGACGACCGTCTCCGAGCTGGGCGACGGCGACCTCGCCGCGCTGGTCGCCGAGGTCGGGACCTTCGGCGGCTGGACGCCACGCACGCCGATCGGCACCCATCCGATCGCCGGCGTGAGCGTGCTCGCGCCGATCGCGCGCCCCGCGAAGGTCCTCGCGGTCGCCGCCAACTACCAGGACCACGTGGCCGAGGGCGGTGGCGACCCGCTGGACAAGGCGGCCCTCGCGCCCCGGCTGTTCCTGAAGCCCGCCACGTCGATCGCCGATCCGGGCGCCGACATCGTCCTGCCCTCGATCAGCACCGAGGTCGACTGGGAGGCCGAGCTCGTGGTCGTCGTCGGACGAGGCGGCCGGGACATCTCGGTCGAGGACGCGCTCGACCACGTGGCGGGCTATGCCGTCGGCAACGACGTCTCCGCACGCTCGGTCGACTACGGATACCCCCGCGATCCCGGTCCCGCCGTCGGGTTCTTCGACTGGCTGGCCGGGAAATGGCCGGACGGATTCTGCCCGTACGGTCCCTACCTCGTGACCTCCGACGAGGTGCCCGATCCGCAGAACCTGGAGATCTCGCTGGAGGTCAACGGCACGCTCCGGCAGAAGGGGAGCACCGCCGACATGATCTTCAGCGTGGCCGAACTCGTGGCCTTCGCGTCGCGGGTGATGACCCTCGAGCCCACCGACATCCTCCTGACCGGGACGCCGGCCGGGGTCGGTGCGGCCTCGGGGACCTATCTCACCTCGGGTGACGAGATGACGGTGCGCATCGCAGGCATGGGTGCGCTCGCCAACCGCGTCGTCTGAACCAGTCCCAGGCCGGGTACCCGTCCCGGCCCGAGCAGACCTTGAGAGGTAGCTGTGAGAAGTTCCCGAGCCACACGTTCGGCCGCGATGACGGCCGGGCTGGCGCTTGTGCTCTCGATCGCCGCCTGTTCCGACCCCACGCAGAACGACGACACGGGGAGCGGAGGTGACAGCGAAGCAGAGGACACCACGCTGAACGCCTACCTGTACCAGCCACCGGCGTCCAACTGGAGTCCGATGGCTCCGGCGAACGGCCCCGACGGCATGGTCATGAACCTGATCTACGACTCCCTCCTCGGCGTCAACCCGGACTACGACCTCTACCCGCGGCTGGCCAGCGAGCTGCCGGAGATCTCCGAGGACGGCATGACGTTCACGTACCACCTCAAGGAGGGCCTGAAGTGGAGCGACGGTGAGCCCTTCACCTCCGCGGACGTCGCGTTCACCTACAACCTCATGCTCGACCCCGACACCGGCAGCACCGCCGCGGGCCGGTTCGCCGACGTCGAGGGCGCCGCCGAGGTGACCGCCGGCACGGCCGAGACCGCCACCGGCTTCAGCACCCCGGACGAGCTGACGTTCGTCATGAAGACGACCAAGCCCAACGTCGGCCTCATCGGGCTCACCGGCAACATCCAGATCGTGCCCGAGCACATCCTGGCCGACGTGCCCCGAGCCGACATGGACACCTACGAGTTCTTCACCACGAGCCCGACGGTGGGCCTCGGGCCTTACACGTTCGTCGAGTACGCGGCCGACCAGTACGTGCACCTGAAGAAGAACCCGGAGTTCCGCGAGGGCGAGCCGTCGATCGACGAGATCTACCTTCGCCCCGTCACCTCCGACGTCGCCACCGCCCAGCTCGGCACCGGCGAGATGGACCTGGTCCAGATCTCGCCGGCCGACCTCGAGACGGTCGAGGCACTCGACGGCATCGAGGTCTCCTCCGGCCCCGGAGCCGGCTTCGTCCGGACGTCGGTCAACGAGAAGAAGCCGTACCTCCAGGACGTGCGGCTGCGCCAGGCGATGCTCTACGCGATCGACCGCCAGCAGCTGATCGACGAGGCGTTCGCGGGCAAGGCCGCGCCGGTCAACACCAGCTTCCTCGGCGACGCGGTGCCGGACGACCTCAACGATTACGCCTACGACCCGGAGAAGGCCAAAGACCTCCTGGCCGAGATGAACTGGGACCCCGAGCAGGTCATCACGCTCAGCTGGATCCCGGGCCAGCGTGACCGCGACACCGCGGCCACCATCGTCGAGAGCCAGCTCAACGCCGTGGGCATCAAGGTCGTGCTCGACCAGGTCCAGCCGGGCGAGCTCACCGAGCTGATGGACGCGCAGTCGTACGACATGACGCTCTACGGTGGCGGCAACTACGCGACCGAGCCGTACGCGGTCTACCCGATCGACTCCTGCTCGACGTTCTACCCCGACGGCGCCAACCTGTCGTTCTGGTGCAACGAGGAGTTCGACGCCCTGGTGCTGGAGGCCAACAGCACGGTCGACGAGGCGAAGCGGTACGAGCTGTACCAGGAGGCCGCCAAGATCGAGAACAAAGGCGTGCCGATGATCTGGCTCTACAACCCGGACACGGTCTGGGCCCACACCGATCGGTTGGAGGGATTCGAGGCGATCGGCGACCAGACCAACCCGTTCTGGAACGTCCAGGACTGGAAGCTCAACTCATAGACAGCCGGAGTGGTTCGCCCAGGCGGTCGATCCCGGTGAATCGGCTCGATGCGCGGCCGGAAGGCGCGGATGAGGGCCAGAAGCCAGGATCGACCGCCTGCGGTGAGCGGTGTACTTGCGATGGGAGGTGAGCGGTGACCGCGTTCGTTGTCAGGCGCATCCTGGTCAACATCGTCGTCTTCGTCCTGATCGGGATCGGGGTCTTCGTACTCGTCCGCGCCGCACCCGGCGATCCGGTGCGGATGATGATCAGGCCCGAGGACCTGCAAGACGGTAGCGAGGCGTTCATCCAGGCCAAGAAGGCCGAGCTTGGGCTCAACGACCCGATCCTCACTCAGTACGCGCGGTGGTTCGCCGACGCGATCACCGGCAATCTCGGCGAGTCGTTCGTCGCGAAGCGGCCGGTCACCGAGGTGCTGTTCGAGCGGATGGGTCCGACGGTGCTGCTGATGTCGACCTCGCTCGCGCTGGCCCTGCTCATCGCGATCCCGCTGGGCACGGTGGCAGCGATCCGCCGGAACACGAGCGTCGACTACTCCGCCGCCGCGCTGAGCCTCGGCGTGATCTCGGTGCCGTCGTTCTTCCTCGGCATCACGGCCATCTACATCTTCTCGCTGCAACTGGGCTGGCTGCCGTCAGCCGGCATGTCGTCGCCCGGCGGTGGTGGAGGCGACGTCCTGGTCCACCTGATCATGCCCGCGGCCATTCTCGGCCTCGCGGGAGCCGGGCCGTTGACGAGGTACGTCCGGGGCAGCCTGATCGACGAGCTGTCGGCCGACTATGTACGCACGGCCGAGGCCAAGGGCGCGTCCCGCCAGCGTGTGGTCACCCAGCACGCCCTGCGCAACTCGCTGATCCCGCTGATCACGATCGTGATGATCAACATTCCGCAGATGCTCGCGGGCGCGGTGGTGCTCGAGCAGGTCTTCGCCTGGCCGGGCATGGGCCAGCTCGCGGTGCGGGCCGTGCAGAGCCAGGACTACCCGGTGGTCGTCGGGTTCGCGCTGTACGTGGCGGCTCTCGTGCTGGTGTGCAACCTGATCGCCGACGTGGCCTATGCCGTCGTCGACCCGAGAGTGAGCCTGCGATGACCGAACTCAGGCCGTCCCTCGACAGCCCCGAGCTGGTCTCCGCGCAGGAGACCGTCGCGGCCGAGCCCGGCGCCGCGGGGAAGGTGGCACAACGACGCTCGCCGACCACGCTGGCGATGCGGCGCTTCCGGCGGAACCGGCTGGCCGTGGCCGGCATCGTGTTCCTGGTCCTGCTGGTCCTCGTGGCCGTCTTCGCGCCGCTGATCGCCCAGCAGTCGCCCAACGCGGTCGACCTGGGCGCGATCCGGCAACCCCCGTCGAGCGAGCACTGGCTGGGCACGGACGGGTCCGGGCGCGACGTCTTCGCCCGGCTGCTCTACGCCGCCCGGGTGTCGCTCACGGTCGGGGTGCTCGCGGCGGCGCTGTCCGTGGCCCTCGGCGCTCTGATCGGCTCGGTGGCGGGTCTGCTGGGCGGCTGGGTCGACACCGGGCTGATGCGGCTGGCCGACATGGTGCTGTCCTTCCCGCCGATCATCATCATCATCGTGCTGGCCGGGGTCCTCGGCCCGAGCATCCCGATCCTGATCATCGCGATGGCGGCGACCACCTGGCCGACGCCGGCCCGGATGGTCCGCGGGGTCACCCTCGCGGTGCGCGACCAGGAGTACTTGCATGCGTCGCGGGTGGCCGGTGCCTCGCGGCGCTGGCTGCTGCGCAAGCACATCGTCCCGGCCTCGATGGGCCAGATCGTCGTGGTGGGGACACTGGCGGTAGCCGGAGCGATCCTCGGCGAGGCGACGCTCTCGTTCCTCGGTCTGGGCGTGCAACCACCGCAGGCCAGCTGGGGCAACATGCTCAACGACGCACAGAGCCTGACGGTCATCCAGTCGATGCCCTGGCTGTGGCTGCCGCCGGGGCTGGCCATCGCACTCACGGTGCTGGCCGTCAACTTCGTCGGCGACGGTCTGCGTGACGCCGTCGACCCGCGCCAGACGGGGAGGTCGTGATGAGTGATCCCGCTGGGACCGCGCCGCTGCTGGAGATCGACGAGCTCGGGGTGGAGTTCCGCACCGAGGAAGGCACTGTCAGGGCCGTCGACGGCGCCTCGTTCACCGTCGGCGAGGGCGAGATCGTCGGCGTCGTCGGTGAGTCGGGTTCGGGCAAGAGCGTCACGGCGATGTCGATCCTGGGACTGGTGAAGCCGCCCGGCCGTCGCGTCGGTGGCACCATCCGGTTCCGCGGGCGTGAGCTGAACAGCCTGCCCAGCTCCGAGCTGCGCACGATCCGCGGCGGGGAGATCGCGATGATCTTCCAGGACCCGATGACGGCGTTGAACCCGGTGGTCAGCATCGGCCGGCAGATCGTCGAGGCACTGCGGCTGCACGACCGCCGGCTGACCAAGGGCGCGGCGCGCGAGCGTGCGGTCGAACTGCTGACGCTGGTCGGAGTCCCCAACCCCGAGGCGCGGTTGCGGCAGTACCCCCACGAGTTCTCCGGAGGCATGCGGCAGCGGGCCATGATCGCGATGGCCATCGCCAACGGCCCGAAGCTGCTGATCGCCGACGAACCCACCACGGCGCTCGACGTGACGATCCAGGCACAGGTCCTCGACCTGCTCCGGATCGCACAAGAGGAGACCCAGGCAGCGACCCTGCTCATCACCCACGACCTCGGAGTCGTGGCCGAACTCGCGGACACGGTGGTGGTCATGTACGCCGGGCGGGTGATCGAGCAGGGCGACGTGACGACCATCTTCACTGCACCCCGGCACCCGTACACCGTGGGCCTGCTCGAGAGCCTGCCGCGCCTCGACCGCGACCTCGAGGAGCTGCACCCCATCCCGGGGAGTCCGCCGAGCCTGCTGGACCCGCCGTCGGGTTGCCCCTTCCACCCGCGATGCCCGATGGTTCGTGATGTCTGCCGGACTGATCGGCCAGGGCTGCGCGACGTGGGCCGCGACCACCGCTCGGCGTGTCACTTCGCCGAGGAACTGGCCGATGTCACCGAAGCGGCCGAGGAGGTCCGTCGATGAGTCTCGAGATCGCGGCCGAGGAACGGCTCGCGCACCTCGGCGAGGAGGTGCTGCGGGTCGAGGACCTCACCATGCACTTCCCGATCAAGGGCGGTCTGTTCCGCCGCCAGGTGGGTGCGGTCCACGCGGTCGACGGCGTGTCCTTCGGCATCGACCAGGGCGAGACGCTGAGCCTCGTCGGCGAGTCCGGATGCGGCAAGACGACCACCGGGCGGATGGTGGTCCGGCTCCTCGAACCCACGTCGGGACGGATCCTCTACCGCGGCCACGACCTGGCGACGATGAGCGAGGACGAGCTGCGGCCGTGGCGGAGCAAGACGCAGATCGTCTTCCAGGACCCGCACTCCTCGCTGTCGCCGCGGATGACGGTCCACGACATCATCGCCGAGCCGCTGCGGGTGCAGGGCCGCTATCGCGACGGCGGCGCGCGCCGGGTCGACGAGCTGCTCGACCTGGTCGGGTTGTCGCCCGAGCACGCCAACCGCTACGCCCACGAGTTCTCCGGTGGACAGCGCCAGCGCATCGGGATCGCCCGCGCGCTGGCCCTCGACCCGGCGCTGCTCGTGCTGGACGAGCCGGTCAGCGCGCTCGACGTCTCGATCCAGGCGCAGGTGGTCAACCAGCTGCGCGATCTGCAACGCGAGCTGGGCCTGGCATACCTGTTCATCTCCCACGACCTCTCGATCGTGCGGCACGTCTCGCATCGCATCGCGGTGATGTACCTCGGGGTGATCGTCGAGATCGGCACCCGCGAGCAGATCTTCGCCAGCCCGCACCATCCGTACACCCAGGCGCTGCTCTCGGCCGTGCCGGTGCCGGACCCGAGGCTGCGCGGGGCCCGCGAGCGGATCACCCTCTCCGGCGACGTCCCGAGCCCCAGCGACCCGCCGTCGGGATGCCGGTTCCGCACCCGCTGCTGGAAGGCGCAGCAGAAGTGCGCCGACGAGGTGCCGGCCCTCGAGGACCGCCTCGGCACCGGTCACCCGAGCGCCTGCCACTTCCCCGAACTGATCCAGGTTGTCGGGTCGCGCGATGCCGCGACAAAGGTTCCGGCGACGAACGGCCAGTCGCTGAACGGTCGGTCGGCGAACGGCCAGTCGGCGAACGGTCACGAGCCGCGATGACCACGTGGGACCTGCTGATCACCGGTGGCGAGGTGGTGGACGGCACCGGTGGCCCCGTGCGCCGCGCCGACGTCGCCGTCCTCGACGGGAAGGTCGCGGCTGTCGGCGACGTCGGCACCGGGGCGGCCGCGCGCACCGTTGATGCCACCGGACGGTGGGTCTGTCCCGGCTTCGTCGACGTCCACACCCATTCCGACCTCACCCTCCTGTCCAACCCCGAGGCGCACAGCAAGGTCCGCCAGGGCGTGACCACCGAGGTGGTGGGCAACTGCGGGCTGGGCGTCACGCCGCTGACCCGCGGCGCCGACGTCGACGCGATCCGCGCCGCGGTGAGCTACCTCGACGTCGACCCGGCGGTGGCGTGGACCTGGCGGGACCAGGCCGACTACCTCGACACGGTCGCCGCGGCCCGGCCCAGCGTCAACGTCGCGGCGCTGGTCGCCCACCTGCCGTTGCGCGCCGGGGTCGTGGGCTTCGACGACCGCGAGGCCGACTCCGACGACGTCGAGGTCATGTCCGACCTGCTCGCCGACTCGCTCGAGGCGGGCGCCGTGGGCCTGTCCACGGGGTTGATGTACGCCCCGCTGGTCTTCGCTCGCCGCTCCGAGCTGGAGGAGCTCGGACGGGTGGTCGCCGACTACGACCGGGTCTTCGCCTGGCACCTGCGCGACTACGCCGACGACTTGCTCGTCGGGGTGCGCGAAGCGATCGAGATCGCCGAGCGGACCGGCTGCCGCACCCAGATCTCCCACCTCGTCGCGGTCGGCCAGCGCAACTGGGGCGGGGTGGGCGCCGCGCTCGAACTCGTCGACGCGGCTCGCGCGCGCGGCGTCGATGTCGGTGTCGACATCTACCCCTACCTCGCCGGCAATGCCCCGCTCTCCCAGCGCCTGCCGGCCTGGGCCCAGGCCGGTGGCGACCTGGCGATGCGCCTGCACGACCCCGACGTCGTCGAGCGGATTCGGAGCGAGTGGGCGGACAGCCCGCTGAGCTGGGACGACATCACCATCAACGGTGCTCCGTCGCCGGCCGGCGATGCCGTGACGGGTCGGGTCGTGGGCGAGATCGCCCGGGAGCTCGGCGTCCATCCCGACGTCGTCGCGCTCGACGCGCTCGCCGAGTTCGGCAACGCCGTGACGATGGTCGCGGGCGGGCGGGACCAGGGCGATCTCGTGGCTGCCCTGACCCACTCGGCGGCGGTCATCGGCTCCGACGGCCAGGCCTTGGACCCAAACGGACCCACCGGCACCGGCGTTCCGCACCCGCGGTCCTACGGCTGCTACCCGCGGCTGTTCGCCGAGTTCGTCCGCCCGGGCGTCCTGCCGGTGGCCGAGGCGGTGGCCAAGTGCAGCGGCGCGGCGGCGGCGCGGGTGGGCCTGCGCGACCGGGGGGTCGTCGCGGCCGATGCCGCGGCGGACATTGTGATCATTGACCCCGATCATGTGACAGACAGGGCGACATTCGCCGATCCGCATCAATTTCCGGACGGAATCGACATGGTTGTCGTCAACGGCCGCATCGTGGTCGATCATGATGGCCACACATCAGAGCGTTCCGGCACTGTGCTGCGAGCTTCGTGAGAAGGGGGAGACCCACATGACCACTGCATCGAGGTCGTCGCGACGGAGATCCGTCGACGACGAGAGGCCGGCGTCGGCGAACTACCACGCCAACGCCCTGGCCCGTGGGCTGGCGTTGCTCGAGCTGCTCGCCAGCGGCGACGAGCCGTTGACGCTGATCGACATCAGCGAGAACACCGGGCTGCCCAAGAGCACCCTGGTGCGACTGCTGAGCGTGCTCAACGAGATGGACTACGTGGTGCGCGTCGACGAGCGCCCGGCCTACCGGCTCGGTCACAAGGTGCTCCGCCTGTCGAACGCCTACATGTCCTCGCTCGACCTCTCCGTCGTGGCGGAGACGTATCTGGCGCCGCTGGCGGATCGCACCGGCCAGACCGCCAACCTGGGCATGCTCGACGGCGACCAGGTGATCCACGTGGGCGTGCACGAGCCCGACCGGCCGATCCGGTTCCGGGCCACCGCCGGAGCCCGCGACCACTCGTACTGCACCGGCCTGGGCAAGGTGCTGCTGTCCTACGCCGATCCGGCCGAGCTGGACGACCACCTCCCGGCCGAGCCGTTCCACCGCTACACCGAGCAGACGATCACCACGAGGGACGAGCTGACCCGCGAGCTCAAGCGCATCGTGCGGCGCGGGTACGGCTTCGACGACAACGAGCGCAGCGTCGGCCTGCGCTGCGTCGCCGTGCCCATCGAGGTCGACGGCGTGTGCCTGGCGGCCGTGAGCGTCTCGGGCCCGTCCGGCGAGTTCGGACCCGATCGCCAGCAGAGCTACCTCGAGCGTCTTCAGGAGACCGCCGCCGAGCTGGCCGGCGACCCCGACACCGCCGCGGCGCTGCGGATCGTCCACGCATCGCTGCGCCCCGCACCAGTTCGGTAGGAGGGACCTCCCGTGTTCGACGTCCACAGCCACTGCCACCAGCCCGAGCACTGGGGCCCGGAGTGGGATGCCCACTGGGCGCCGGTGTACGGCCACGACGCCGACCGGTTCTCCCCGGAGGAGTACGACGCCGCCATGAAGGAGGGCGGCGTGAGCGTCGCGGCGGTGTTCGGGCTGACCGCGACCGCGGCGGGGGTGGCGACCGAACGAGTACGTCGCGTGGTTCTGCGCGTCCACGTCCACCGAGACGATCGGGTTCATGTCGCTCGACCCCACCGACGACGACGTCCTCGACCAACTGGCCGACGGCGTGGCGCGTGGGCTGCGGGGGATCAAGCTCTACCCGGTGCTGGCGTTGTTCGACCCGCGTGACGAGCGGTTCGACCCCTTCTACCGGGCGGCCACCGAGAACGGGCTCGTCCTGCTGTGGCACATGGGCGCCACGCCGAGCCCGGCCGGGTCGCTCATCGTCAGCCAGCCGCTGGTGATCGACGAGGTGGCCCGCCGCCACCCGGACCTCGTCCAGGTGATGGCCCACATGGGACACCCCTGGCAACGCGAGGCGATGGTGGTGTGCCGGAAGAACCGCAAGGTGTTCACCGACGTGTCGGCGTCGTGGGCGCGCCCGTTCGACGGCTATCACGCGCTCGTGCGGGCTCAGGAGTGGGCGGTGGTCGACAAGCTGCTCTTCGGCTCGGACTTCCCGATCTGGACGCCCGCCCAGGCCGTGGCAGGCCTGCGCGAGATCGCCGCGATGCGCCCGCCGGGGTTGCCGCACGTCCAGCAGAGCACCCTCGACTGGCTGCTCGACGGCGACCCGCGCGAGGTGCTCGGGCTGCTGTGATCACGGGCCCCAGGTGACCAGGGCACCCGCCGCGACCGCGGCGTCCGGCGTGGCGGGGGTTGCGGCCAGGGCGTCGTGGTAGGCGGTCCACGCCAGCAGCGCCGACACCGCCACGGCATTGCAGCCGGGCCACTCCATGGTCAGCAGCCGGGTGCCGAACCGGGTGTCGTGACCCCAGGTCGACAATGAGCCGCGCCAGTCCTGACCTGTGACGATGGCGTTGGCGGCGGCCGTGGCCTTGGCCAGGTAGTGGTGCTCGCCGGTGGCCCGGTGCAGGGCGAGCAGCGAGACCAGCCAGTGGCCGGTGTGGACCTCCATCGGCCAGTAGCAGCGGTACTGCTCGAGCACCATCGGTGTGGGGCACCGGGCCAGCACGGGGGAGTCCTCCGGCCCCCACACCACGAACTGGTCCTCGACGAAGGCGTTGAGGTCCGCCGCCCGCTCGATCCGGTCCGGCCGGTCGCACTGGTCGGACAGCAGGTAGCGGATGGTCTCGTTGGTGTCCCAGTTCTCGAGGTTCTGCCACGGGTCCACCCCCGGGATGTCCTCGTACATGCCCTCCCAGCGGTTGTCGGCCACCGGACCGGCCATCAGCCACGTCTCGGCCCGGTCCTTCGCCGCGGACCAGGTCGGGCGGGCGTGATCCATGACTCGCGGGTCGTCCAGCCGGCCGAGCAGCGCGAGCAGCCGGATCGGGGTGATCACGGCCGAGGTGTACCCCACGGTCGGCTCGCCGGTGCGCGGGTCGACCCGGAACGGCCAGGAACCGTCCGGCTCCTGGAGATCGACGAGGACGTCGGCGATGCGCACCGCTCGTGCGAGGTAGCGCTCGTCGCCGGTGTGGTCGGCCAGCCGCAGCATCGCCTCGCCGACCCGGGCCGCCCGGAACAGCGTGATGCTCTCGCCCTCGATCCAGCCGCCGTACGCGCCGTCCTGCACCGTCGACGGCGTGAGCCCGCCGCATCGCCAGTCGTCGGGCAGCTGGTGGTCGAGCATCCACTGGCCGTACTGAACCGCCTGGCGGCGGGCCTCCTCGGCGTGCGGGTGGCCGGGGTGGCGTTCGGCGTAGCCCAGGAAGGCGTGGACGAAGCTCGGGTGGTGCAGCGCCGGGAAACCGAGCTGGGCGCGCAGCCCGGTAACGCTGTCCTCGAACGCACTCCAGGTGCTGCGCGGCAGGCCCCGTTCGTAGTCGTGGACGTCGTCGCGCGCGTCGCCGAGGAGGTAGCCGACCGCGCGGTGGATGCCGGCGGCCCAGTCGAGCGGCTCCGGGCGGACGCCGTCGAACCCGGGCACGCGCCAGAACCGCCGATGGCCCCGGACCGCCACCTCACGGTCGCCGTCGAACCCGCGGATCAGTACGTCGACCAGGCCCATCGGCAGGTGCGCCCAGGCCGGGGCCAGGTCGATGCGCGTCTCGGCGGTCGTCGCGGTCCACACCACCCGGTCGCGATCGGCCACGGCCACCTCGAAACGACCTGCCGCCGGTACGTCACGCCACCGCAACACCGGCGGCCCGACGAACCGCGGCGACGCGGCCGACGGGCCCTCGAAACTGATGACCCGATCCGGCGGAACCCAGTCCGGCATCGTGACGCTCCTCGGTCGAGATCTCGCTCAGAAGAAGGTGTCGATCTGGTCGACGACGGCACCCCTGCTGTCGACGACCGGGATCTGGCGCCACTTGTCGAAGGTGGTGCAGGGGTGGGAGATGCCGAGCTGGACGCGGTCGCCGACGTCGAGCTCGGTGTCGGCGCCCACCTCGACGAAGGCGTGCTGGTCGTTGAGGGCACTGACGGTCGCGCTGGTGAACCGCTCGGACTCGCTGCCCCCCCGGGCCAGGCGACGCAGTGGGATCGGGAGCCCCTGGTCGAAGGAGATGTCGCGCCGTCCGACGTCGAGGAAGGCCCGGGTCGGCTCCGGACGCGAGATCACGCTGCCCCACACGGTCAGTGCCGCGCGCAACGTGACCGGTGCGTCGGGACCGTCGAGGGGCGAGTTGCGATGGAACATGCCGGAGTCGTGGGTGAGGTAGCAGCCGCTGCGCAGGATCACGCGGGCCACACCGTCGTCCCACCCGAAGCCCAGCACGTCCGCCACGACGTCGTAGAACATGCTGCCGCCGGCGGACAGGACGACCGGCCCGTCGAGGCCGGTGAGCTCGTCCGCCGCCGCACGGATCTCGGTGAGGTAGTCGCGCACGGTCGCCAGCGACGACGGGCTGCGATCGCCGGCCACCGCTCCCTCGTACCCGGCCACGCCGGCGAGGCGGACGTGCGGAGACCGCTCGATCTCGGCCCGGACGGCGGCGCGCTGCCCGGCGTCGCGGCAACCGGTGCGTCCGCCGGGGGCGCCGACTTCGAGCAGGACGTCGACGACGGCTCCCGTGGGCGCCACCGACGACTCGAGGATCGCCACCGCGTCGGGCGAGTCGACCCAGGTGCTGAACGAGAACGACGGATCGGCCGCCAGCTGCTCGCCGACCCATGCCGCCTCGCGGGGCTGGACGAGTTCGTTGGCCAGCTGGATCGCGGGCACGCCATGTTCGCGCATGACCCTGACCTGCGCGGGGGTCGCTGCCGTGATGCCCGTGGCGCCCGCGTCGAGCTGGCGGCGGAAGAGCGCCGGAGCCATGGTCGTCTTGCCGTGCGGCTGCAGCTCGACACGGTGGTCGCGACACCAGCCGGCCATGGTGGTCAGGTTGTGGTCGAGGGCCTCCTGCTCGAGGACCGCGAACGGTGTCGACAGGTGCTCGTGCAGCTGGCGTGCGGGGCTGGTGGACACGGGGGTGCTCCGTCCTCGTCGCGGTCATCGGTCGCGTCGCTCATCGAACACCCTGCGACCGGGCGCCGTGATCACCGGGCTCAGCTGACGGGGTGCTGCTCGCGGAGGTTGACAGCGGAGTAGGTGACGTGACGGGTCAGCGGATCGGCCGTCCTGGCGGCCTCGGTCAGCGGCAGGTGGGAGTGGGTCTCGTTGTAGAGGCGGGTGAACGCCTCGGCGAAGTTCACTCCGGCGACCCGCCCGGCCTCGCCGTTGTTGGCCTCAACCAGCTTGCGCGCGAACAGCCCGTCGTAGCCCTGGCTGGCGAACTGGTCCATGGCGGCGAGCTTGGTGCCCACCACGTCGGTGATGTCGACGTAGAGGTCGTTGCGGACCCCGCCGAGGCTGAGGGCGTCGGAGACGAAGACCGGCAGCGAGGTCAGGAACACCTGCCGGATCGGCACCTCGTCGCGCCCGTCGAGATTGCGCAGATAGCTCGCGGCGCGGGTGAGGCCGGCGAAGGCCATCTGGGTGGCGACGGTGTGTGGGTCGAAGAAGCCGGTGTTCTTGGGGTGGTCGCAGATGACGATCTCCGGCTGCTCCGCCGCGACCTGCTCGGCGATGCTCTCGACCACGTCCTCGTCGACCGTGGCGTAGGCGTCGTCGTTGTCGAGCGTGATGAGCTTGCCGATGCCGATGATCTCGGCGGCCCGTTCGAGTTCGCGCTTCTTGTTCACGACGATGTCGTCGAGGCCGGCCGCGGCGATCTCCTCGTCGGGGTGGTCCTTGCGCCATTCCTCGGCGTACTTGTTCGCGTGGATGCGCCCACCGTGGCTGAGGATGAGCGCGACCACGTCGTCGCCCCGGGCGGCGTGCCGGGCGAGGGTGCCGCCGCAGTTGGTGATCGTGTCGGCCGGATGGGCATAGATGGTCATGATCTTCGTCATCGGAGGCTCCTCGACGCGGAAACGCTTGCGAGGAGCACATACGAAACGACTTTCCATGTCAAGAGTCGACGGTGGACTCCGGGTCGATCGGGGTGGCCGGGACCACCTGGGCGACGATGCTCGCGACGAGGTCGGCCGCGGGCAGATCGGAGAACAGGCCGGGCAGGGTGATCTGCTCGAGGATCAGCCAGTTGAGCGCCAGATAGAGCAGGAGCACGGCGTCGGCGTCGCCGGGGAGCCCGGCCGCCTCGTGCTGGGCGATGTTGGTGTCGATGTCGCGGCGGACCGTGGCGGTGAGCATGGTGCGCAGCTCAGGCCGGCGCACCGCCTCCAGGCGCAGCTCGATCAGGGCGAGGAAGCCGGAGCGGAACTCGGTGACGCGGGCGATCGTGCCTTGCAGCAGCTGCGTCACCCGGGCGCGACTGCGCGGGCCCTCGGTCATGGCGGCGAGGGTGGCGACGTCGGGCTGGAGCCGTTCGAAGAATCGGGCGCCGACCTGGACGAGCAGGTCGTCGCGGCTGGCGAAGTAGTTCGACGCCGTGCCGGCCGGGACCCGCGCCTCGCCGTCGACGGCTCGGAACGTCAATCCGCGTGAGCCCTCGCGGGCCAGGACCTCGATGGCGGCGTCCAGCAGCTGGCCGCGTCGTTCCGGGTTGCGCCTCATCGCTCTCCTGTCGGCGGTTGACACCACTACAACCATAGTGCATGGTTCATACCACTACGTTTGAAGTGAATGTGGGACGTCGCTCCCGTTGTGGAAGGGGATCGGATGCGCAAGCTCATCTACTACGTCGGCATGTCGATCGACGGGTTCATCGCGGCCCCGGACGGCGATGTCACGTTCTTCCCGGTGACGCCCGACGTCATGACGTTCCTCACCGAGGACTATCCCGAGACTCTGCCGACCCACGTGCGCGACCAGCTCGGACTCGACGCCGCCAACCACCACTTCGACACCGGCGTGCAGGGCCGGGTCACCTATGAACCGGCGCTGGAGATCGGCATCACCAACCCTTACGCCCACCTGCGCCAGTACGTGGTGTCCACGAGCCTGGCCGAGAGCCCTGACCCGGCCGTCCGGATCGTGTCCGACCCGGTGGCCACCGTCCGCGAGCTGAAGGCCGAGGACGGCAAGGATGTCTACCTGATGGGCGGCAGCCGCCTCGCAGGGACGCTCCTTCCGGAGATCGACGGCCTGGTGATCAAGCTGTACCCGGTCGTCGCCGGTGCAGGGATCCCGCTGTTCACCGCCGAGTTCGCACCCACCGCCTTCGACCTCACCAGCACCCGGACGCTCGAGAGCGGGATGCTCGTCCTCACCTACGACCGGGCGTGACCGTCGCGCCGGCCACCCGCCGGAGGACGACGAGCTCGCTGGCGTAGTCGCCGGTCAGCGGCACCCGGAGCCCGAAGCTCATCAGCAGCGCCCCGCTGTACCGGGCTCCGGTGCCGGCGTCCTCGTACACCGACTCGGGGTCGAGTCCACGCAGCCGCAGGAGGGCCGTGCGGCGCAGATGGCGCACCGCTGGCGCGAACGCGAACACCGCTACCTGGGCGCCATCGGCGGCGAGATAGCTCACGGCGGTCAGCTCGGGGTCTCCCGGCGGGGTGAGCCGGCGCAGCGCGCCGAACTGGACGGTCGCCCGGATCTCCTTGTATCGGGCGACGTGCCCCTCGGCCTCGGTCAGCTCGTCCTCGGACCATGCCGCGAGGTCGCCGCCCACACCGAGGATCCCGCACATGGCCGCGTGGAATCGGAACCGCAGCGGGATCGCCCGCCGGGTGAGGTAGGCGGGGGAGTCGGTGACCCAGCACATCATCGTGTGGGGCGAGTGGGCGTAGGAGTAGCCCTGCTGGATGGAGAGCCGTTCGAGGGCGTCGGTGTTGTCGCTGGGCCAGACCCAGTCGGTGCGGGCCAGGATGCCCAGGTCGGCCCGGCCGCCTCCGGAGGAGCAGCTCTCGATCCACACGTCCGGATGGGCTTCGCGCACCCGGTCGATCACCTCGTACAGGCCCTCGACGTGTCCCGGCCAGACCGGCTCGGGGCCGCCGTCGGAGGCCTCGGTGATCGGCCGGTTGAGGTCCCACTTCAGCACGTCGATCTCGGCCGAGTCCAGGAGCGTGTCGAGTGCCTGGACGAGGTGGTCGCGGACGTCCTGGCGGCTGAGCGCGAGCATGTGGGTCTGCCGGGCGAGGGTGCGGGTGCGGGTAGGCCACTGGTAGATCCAGTCCGGACGGCTGCGGAAGAGGTCGCTGTCGGGGCTGACCGCCTCGGGCTCCACCCAGACGCCGAACCGCATGCCCAGGCCGTGGACCTCGTCCGCCAGCGGCGCGAGGCCGTCCGGGAACTTCCGCGGGTCCGGCGTCCAGTCGCCGATGCCGGCGCTCTCGTCGTCCCGGCCGGCGAACCATCCGTCGTCCACCACGAACAGCTCGGCGCCGATCCGGGCGGCTCTGCGGGCGAGCTCGACCTGTGAGTCGAGCCGGACGTCGAAGAACGTCGCCTCCCAGCTGTTGTAGAGCACCGGCCGAAGCTGCCGCGGGCGCGGCACGACGTGGCGGCGCTCGTAGGCGTGCCACCGGTCGGTGAGGTCGTCGTGGCCGGCCGGCGTGTAGATCCCGACCGTGACCGGAAGCGTCCGTGTCGAGCCGGGCGTGAGCGGCTGGCGGAGGTCGTAGTCGTTGATGCCGGCCGTGACGTGGAGCTGCCCGTCGTAGGCGAGTTCGGCGGCCAGGCGCCACGATCCGCTCCAGGCGAGCGCGAGGCTCCACACCTCGCCGTGGCCGTCGACCGCGCCGGCGTCCACGGCGAGCCAGGGCTGGGCGGCGTGCCCGGGGATGCCGCGGCGAGACTCCAGCACCAGCCGGCCAGGGCCCAGCTCGCGCCGGACGACCTGGGTCTCCGCGGCGTACATCCCGGCCAGCCAGGTGGCGTCCCAGCGTCGTTGCCACGGCAGAGCCCAGCTCGCGGAGTACGCGCGGTCGAGGATGATCGGGGTGTCGCCGTCGTTGACCAGCTCGGCCCAGCGTTCCAGCGCACCTCCGGCGGGCCGTACCCGGTAGTGGAGCACGACGGTGAACGGGTAGTGCCGGTCGGTGAGGCGCACGGACAGGTGATCGCCCTCGATCTCGTGTCCGCCGTAGGCCAGCTCGAGGGCCCGCACGCCGTCGGCGAACTCGACCTTCAGCGCGCTCTCGTCGAACCGGCGGCCGCCGTGGTGGACGAGCTCCTCGGTGTGGGCCCGCGGGCTGGACCACGTGTTCGAGCCGAACCCGCGGGCATCGTCCGCCAGCAGTGCCGCGACGTCTGACGCGGCGATCGGGCCGCCCCAGTGCAGGTGGCGCAGGCCGCCGTCGTCGTCGACGGCGAAGGCGTAGCCGAACCCGTCACCGCTGATCAGGAACGCCGCGTGCTCGGACAGGTGGACGACGGGGGCTGCCGGCATCAGGGCTCCTCGCAGGGCTGGACCTGAGGCATCACTAGACTTGGGACGTCGTTCCATGTCAAGCGGCGTCTCGCAGCAGGCGGGCGGCCGGGTCAGGTCACCGTCAGCTCGACCCACCAGCGGCGGGCCCGGCCAGGTCTGAGCGACCACGCCGTGCCGTTGGCCTCGCACATCGCCAGGCTGTCGTACCACCCGGTGGCGGGTTCGAGGGCGATCACCGGCTCGCGGGAGAACATCAGCCGGTCGAACCAGACCGCGAGATGTGGCAGCAGGTCCGGATCCCAGCTCATCGTGAGCCGGCGGCCGTCCGGTGCCGCGATCGACGCGGACGACACGGCGACGTCGCGCGGCAGGACGATCTTGCGGGACCCCGGCTCGGGCAGAGTGTCGAGGCGGGCGAGATCGTCGCTCCAGTCCACCAGCGACGCGTCCGGGGCCAGCACGTCGACGACCTGGCCGACGCCGTCGATCACGACCGGTGCCCCGACCGGTGAGCGGAACTGCGGATGGGCGGACCAGAAGAACGGCACCTCGCGCTCGGTCGCCTCGGCCTCGTACTCCAGCCGCAGGCCGGCGGGTGTGCGGTCGATCCGGCGCCGCAGGACGTAGCCGAGGGAGGCACCGTGGCCGACGAGCCAGCCGCGGTCGGTGGTCCACGCGATCGACCACAGGTCGCCGTGGTCGGGGATGTCGTCGCCCGCGGCAGTGCGGCACGCCGAGATCGACGGCGCACACTCGTCCCACCCCGACATCCGGCCGTCGGTGAAGACCGGCGGCGCCACGACGGTGCTCCCGCGCTGGCCGGCGGGCTGGGCGAGCCACTCGTATCCGCGGTGGTCGCGCAACGAGACGATCGCGCCGCCCTGCTCGGCCCACACCGACGCCGTCAGGCCGGGCGTGGACGCCGGGCCGGAGCTGGAAGCGGTCATCGTCGCCCTTCGTCGCGGCCGAGTGGTGGTGGACGAGCCTGCCACGGCCGGCGCGGGGCCGCTCAGCCGCCGTCCACGACGCTCAGGTCGTCGAGGAAGAACGACATGCCGTAGGCGATCGGGTCGCCGGTCGAGAAGGTGACGCCGGCCAGGGTGTCGGACTGTCCCGACCTCGTGGTCGTCGAGAAGGCCTGGCCGCCGATCGTGACGGTGGCCTGGGAGGTCGTGGCGTCGACCGTGATCGGCGCCCACGTGTTGAGCGCGATCGGCGTCGTGAGCGTGCCCAATGCGGTCCAGGACGATCCGTCGGACACCTCGAGTCTCTGCGCCGGAGCCGCCGTCGTGCCCGGCACCAGCCGGAACGTCCACGGTGTGCGGGCCTCGTCGCCCTCGTGGCCGGCGACGCCGAACACGAACGGGCCGCGGTAGTCGTTGGTGCCGAAATGGAACGAGGCCACCTGGTGGTCCACGTCCGGTGCCGGCCGGGTCGCCGCGGCGTTGTCGTCCAGGAACTTGTCGAACAGGCGGACCGACGTGGAGCTGTCAGCGCCCTTCAGCTCCAGGTTGATCGTGGTGGTGTTCCTGGCGTCGGTGAACCCGCGCGGCACGGCGTACAGCGGGTCGTTCTCGAAGGTCTGGAGGTCGGCTGCGTAGAGCTCGAGCTCGGTGACCGGCGTCGTGCTGCGCGCGGGGGCGCTCACCTTGACGTAGCGCGCGTGCTGCGGGGCGATGTCGGTGTAGCGCAGGGCGTGGTCACGGGTTCCGGAGGCCGTCACCACCGGCTCGGACCACGTCGTCCCGTCGACCGAGAGCGAGACGGTGGCGTCGAAGGCTGCCCGGTGCCGAGCATGAGCCCGATCCGGTTCAGCGTGTAGACCTGGTCCAGCTCGACGACCATCGACGGCGCGCCGCGCCGGGCCTGCACCACGGCGGCCGCCCGTGGCTGCGAGCTGCCGTCGAAGGCCCCCTCGGCGCGCTGCTCGGGGAACCTCTTGTCGCCATTGGCGAACGTGCCCGAGACCGTCGCGGTGCCGCTGATCAGCTTGGTTGCGACGTCGATCTTGCCGGTGCCGGGCGTCACGGCGTGGACGTACAACGCGAACACGCCGTACTGCTCGTGGTAGGCCTTGCACCCCCACACGTGGCACTTGTCGCCGATGAACACGGTGCGGTTCGCGTCGACGTTGACCAGGTCGGTGTTGCCGCTCGTGCCGTCGTAGCGGCCGTTGCCGGTCTCCGATGGGTAGCGCACGTAGACCAGCTGGTTCTCGTCCCAGGTCTCGCCGGTGCCGTCGTAGTCGATCAGCACTCGGGTGTCGGGCCGGCCGGTGCTCATCATCAGGACGCCGTTGGGCTGAAGGACCACGTTCGGGTAGATGCCGACGACCTGTACGCCGTCCGGGTCGAGCAGGGGCTTCGCGGTGTCCCAGGTCAGGCCGTCGTCGTGGGAGAAGGTGACCTGGAGCCGGGCGGGCGACTCCGCGGTGCGGACGACGGCGATCAGGTCGCCGTCCACCGTGCGCGACCAGCCCACCTCGTTGGTGCTGGCTCCGGCCGGGATCTCGCTGCGCTGGCTCCAGGTGGCCCCGCCGTCGGTGGACTGGAGGAAGATGCTCGAGGCGCGCCTGCCCATGTACGCCGTGTAGGCAGGGACGACGATCGTGCCGTCGGCGAGCAGCGCGGGGCCGCCGTGCACGCGCAGTCCGCGGTTCATCGGGCCGAGTTCGCTCCCGGCCGGCGGGGTGTAGAGCCCCTTGCGCAGTTCCCAGGTCTCGCCCTGGTCGGCGGAGTGCCACGAGCGGAGGTACACCGACGTGTGGGCCTCGTCGGCCCACTCCGGGATGAACTCGATCGACATCAGCGAGCCGTCGCCCAGTCGCACCATGTTCAGCGCGCCCACGGGTGCGTTGCGCTCGGTGGTCAGAAACGACACGGCGGAGTCGCTGGACGTCGACAGGTTGGTGATCGAGTCGGCCGCCCCGACGTCGTCGTTGGCCTGCGACGAGACGAACACCTTCTGCTCGGTCCGCCCGTCGACGACGGTGTCGATGCCGTAGACGGACGGCACGGCGCCGCGCGGTCCGGGGCCCCAGTTGAGGACGTCCCACTGCGGGCCGATGCCCACGGCGGGTTCGTCCGGGGCGGCGCCGTCGCCGGTGGGCAGGGGATTGACGGCGTCGAGCGTCTCGGCGGCGGATCCGGTCTCGGCCGGTTCCGAGCCGGAGTTCGCGGCGAGGAGCACCAGCGCGCCGGTGAACCCGACGAGGCCACTGATCACGTGCGAGAGGCGGTTTCGGGTGGGACGTGGCATGAGGGGCTCCTCGCCGCTCGGCTGGGCGGATCGTCTCCGCGAAGACGGGTCAGTCGACGTCGGCGACGTTGTAACGCAGTACCAGCGCGGCGTTGCGGTCGGTGTCGTAGACGACGGTGACCAGGCGCGTCGTGTCGATCGCCACCGTTCCCGGGTACCCGGAGTCCCAGTTCGAGCCGGGGTTGTAGAGGACCCGCTTCGGGGTGTCGGCCCACAGGACGTTGGTGCGCCGGATGGCGATCATCGTGGGGCGGTTGGTCGGCGAGGTGCTCGCGTCGGGCTGGCTCCACAGCGTCGGCACCAGGTTCGTGCCGGGGATGAACTCCACCTCCGGGCCGTGCATCGCCACGCCCAGGGACGTCGGCGCGGTCCAGGTGGTCATGTAGGTGTTGTCGTACGAGTCCGACTGCACACCGGAGGTGCTCGCGCCCGACGACGTGCTCACCCGGATCACCGCGCGGACGTGGCCGGGCTCGATCTCGGTGATGGCCGGCTCCTGGTAGGACACCGTCGGACTCGAGGCGATCGTCTTCTGCCGACCCGTGACCCGCCCGTCCCAGGTCACACCGCCGTCCACGCTGGCGACCACCAGCGAGGCGTGAGTGGAGCCGCCGTTGGGGGTGCCGTACAGCGGGATCAGCAGCTGCCCGTTGGACAGCTCGGCGATCTTCGCGCTGTTGATCGGCCGGGGGACGTTCGAGGAGAACACCTGGACCGGTGCCGAGAAGGCAGCGTTGTCCACATCACGGCGCTTGACCTGGGTCTGGACGAACGCTCCGGTGGTGCCGTCGGCCACGAAGTACGAGAGCAACAGGCGACCGCTGCGGAGAGTGGTGAGCGACGGGTCACGGAAGTCGTAGTCGTCGAGGTCGGCGACGATGAACGGGGTGGCCTGCTGCCAGGTGGCGCCTCCGTCGCGGCTGCGCATCATCCGCAGCTGGCTGGCCTGTTGTGAGTGAGCGCTCGACCAGCGATAGACCATCAGCAGGTCGTCGGCATCGCCGTGTGGGTCGTGGGTGATGTCCGGGAAGTACGGCCGGCACGTGGTCCCAAGGGCGGCGTCGCCGCATGGCCCACCCGCCACGGCGACGGTCTCCACGATGGCAGCGGGCTCGAGCTCCGGCGATGGCTGCGCCGCTCCCGGAGCGCTCGACAGGCCCACGGCGAGCAGTGCTCCGAGGCCGATGAGCAGGGACACCTGGCGTGGACGGGGTAGCCGAATCGTCATGACCGCACCTCCGACTCTGAGTGGTGGAGGTCGAGCAAATAGGGAACGTTATTCCATGTCAATGGACATGAGGTGCTCGTTTCGCGCGAACCTGGCTGAACCGTGACTTCTGGTCAGGAATCCAGGCTGTTGCGTGTCGACGGTCGGGCAGGCCGGAGCGCCGGGTGTCCCCGTCATGCCCGGCCGGGTCGCCTGCGACATGGAACGTCCCGCCATGACATGGAACGCGGGCGCCCGGCGGAGGCGCGGGTGACATCGCGACCGGAGGCCACCACGACGCAGGGGTGCGGTCGTGGTGGACCCTCCGGTCGCTTCCCCGGCTAGGGCAGGGCGACGAGGCCGCTCAGGTCGGCCTCGGTCAGCGAGCCTGCCCCGACGCTCACGGCCTTCACGGGCGCCCCGGCCACGCCGTCGGGGAGCTCGATCTGGACCAGGTACGTTCCTGGCGCGACGTCGACGAAACCGAACCAGCCGGACCCGCCGGTGTCATGGGTCTGCGCGACTCCGCCGCCGGTGAGCGGGCGGAGCGTGACCTCGATGTGGTCGAGACCGGACCCGTCGCGGAGCTGCACCGATCCGGCGACGTTGCCGGTGGTGGGGTGCTCCTTCCACGGCATCGCCGGGACCGCGGCGTCGTCGGCGAACGGCGCGCCGGCTCCGGTGGTGAGGGCCGCTGCCAGAGCGGCGCGCTCGGCATCCTTGACCGCCGGTGAACCCGCGGCGGCGGTGAGGCTCGGGTTGGCGTAGGCGTATCCGCTCCACCCGTCGAGGGTGTTGCCGGCCGCAGTGGGGGTGAGCACGTCGTGGACCTGCGCGACACTGTCGGCGATCTCGTTCAGGTAGATGCCGGGCCCGGAGACGGTCTGGCGGTCGCCCGCCCAGTCGGCGAGCACCTCGTTCCAATCGTCGAACATCCGCGCCTGGTCGGGGTTCCAGTCGCGCTTGTAGTTCATCGCCACGACCGTGTCGATGATCCCCTCGTCCAGCCAGCCCTTCCAGTCCTGTAGGACCTCGGCGTAGGTGCGGGTCTTCTCCCAGCCGCCGACGCTCTGCGGGCCGAAGCCGTAGGTGATGGCGTCGTTGGTGAGCCGGGCAGTGGGGTCGACCTCGAACATGCCCAGATAGATCTTGCGCACCAGGTTGGTGATCTGGTCGCGGCGCCAGTCGGAGAACTGCTGGTCGGAGGGGGCCGGGACATCGGTGCGGCCGGTGGCGGCCTGGAACCGCGCGATCGAGGTCTCGCTGTAGCCCCAGTCGCTGTGCGTCGTGGTGGAGCTGCCGTCGGGGTAGCGGATGTAGTCGAGATTGATGCCGTCGACGTCGTACTCGGCGAGGACGCTCCGGACGCCGTCGACGATGTAGTCGACCGCGGCTGGGTTGGCCGGGTCGATGTAGGCGTTGGCGCCGACCAGCTCGGTGCCGTCGACCTTCTTGTTCAGCCACCGGTCGGCGCCCTGGGCGCGGGTGCCGTGGGCGTTGAAGACGTGGTCGGGCGAGCTGTGCGGCGTCGCGGAGTTCCACATCGTGCCGACGTTGACCCAGGCGTGGACCTCGAGGCCGGCGGCGTGGGCCTGCGCGATCACCTCGTCGAGCGGGTCGTACGGGGCCGGGACGATCGCCGCGTCGGTGCGTGGGTAGAGGGCGCGGTTGCAGAAGCAGTCGTAGCGCCGGGCCACCTGCACGATCAGCGCGTTGGCGTTGACCTCGAGGGCGTCGCCGATCAGCTCCTCGACCTGGGCCGGGGTGTAGATGCCGTCGTTGAAGGCGTCGACCCAGTAGCTGCGCCACTGCTCGGGCGCGCCGCCGGCGGGCGCGCCGCCGGCGGTCGTGTCCGCGGCGTCGTCGGCGGCTGTGTCGGCGGCGTGGGCGGGTGCCGCTCCGAGCGCCAACGCGACGCACGCGGCGGTGGTGGCGAAGGCGACGGCGGAGCGAGACGATCGGGTCACGGCGGGTGCGCCTCCTCGCTGGGCTAGACCAGTGCCGAGAGTCTGGACGAGAACCGGCCATACGTCTAGACCAAAGATCTTCCCAATCCGGGGTCGCGCGGCCTACTGTCCTAGACCATTACCGATTCAACGACTTCGGCAGGAGATGCCAGGCGTGGCCAAGTACCACTCCATCCGCGACGAGATCCTCGACCTCGTCGCCGAACTCGACGTGGGCGACGCGTTGCCGCCCGAGCGCACGCTGGCGCCCCGGTTCGGCGTGTCCCGCATGACGCTGCGGCGCGCCGTCGAGGAACTGGTGCGTGAGGGGCGGCTGGTGCGGCGGCAGGGTGCCGGCACCTTCGTGGCCGGGCCCAAGATCGCCCAGGGGCTCGCGGCGACGTCGTTCTCCGAGGACATGCGCCAGCGTGGTGCGGTGCCGTCGAGCCGGACGCTGGACGTCAGCGAGGTCCTGGCCGGCGCCGTGCTTGGCAGGCGGCTGGAGATCTCGCCCGGCGAGCACGTCGTGCGCGTGGTACGGCTCCGGCTGGCCGACGACGCGCCGATGGCCGTCGAGACGCTGTACGTTCCCCGCGGGGTGGCCCCCGGGCTCGACGGGCAGAGCCTGGCCGACTCCTCCTTCTACGAGGTGCTCAGTCGCACCTACCACGTCGTGCTCGCCGGTGGTGTCCAGACGATCGAGGCCACCGTGACCGACGAGACCGAGTCGGAGACCCTGCAGGTGCCCTTGCACTCGCCGGCCTTCCTCTTCGAGCGGGTCTCGCGTGATCGCGACGGTCGCGTCGTCGAGTTCGTCCGGTCGGTGTACCGGGGCGATCGGTACCAGTTCCGCGTCGAGCTCCACCCGGCCGCGCCGCGCGAGCAGTCCTGACCGCCGGCGGCGCCGATGACCGCCGGCGGCGCCGATGACCGCCGGGCCGGCGCTCACCGCGCCACGGCGTAGCCGAGCTCGAGCACAGCGAGCAGGGTGACGACGATCGTCACGAGGGCAGGCAGCCGTCCGTCGGGGAGCGGGGCGCCCCCGTGCAGCGCCGCGTGGCCGACCCGGTAGCGGCGACGGGCCAGGTACAAGACCGCCACGACGGTGCCGGCGGCGATCGCCCCGGCGACCACGGCCACCGGGCCGAGCCGCGCCGCCGCGAACCGCCCGGCCAGCAGGCTCGCCACGAGCAGCGCCAGGCCGGTGCGGGTCCAGGCCAGCGACGTGCGCTCGTTCTGCGCGCCGGCGTCGTGGGTGCGTTGGATCATCGGCTCAGTCGACGACGAGCACGACGGTGATGACGGCGGCCGCGACCACCAGGCCGAAGGCGAGCAGCGGGGCCAGTGCGGGCGGAGGCAGCGGCTTCGAGAGTCGCAGCGCGCGTTCGGAGCGGGCCCAGCGCACGTAGGCCGCGATGCTGCACGCTCCGCCGAGCACGGTCAGGCCCACCACGAGCGCCGTCCGAGGCCCGGAGCTCGCGGGAACCTCGAGCGCCTCCAGGGCGACCCCGGCCGCCATCAGCGCCAGCGCGGTACGGATCCAGGCCAGGAAGGTGCGTTCGTTGGCGAAGCTGAAGCGCGGGTCGGGATCGTCGCCCACGGAGTAGACCCCGCGTGGACGACGACGATCGGGATCGGTGCTCATCGGTGACCGTCATCGGTGGGGGCGTGGGGCGGCGAACTCTGCTCCGGGGGAGGCGGACGGCGGTGCCGCCCGGCCCGGCGCTGGACCGGCACGCCGGCGTTCG
>DATCVR010000284.1:0-24153 GCA_036566745.1 Jiangellaceae bacterium
AGAGGCTGTCGTTCACCGGAAGAACCTCTTCACCTGCTCGAGACCGTCGGCCAGGGCGTCGATCTCGGCCGTGGTCGTGTACAGGTAGAACGACGCTCGGGTGGTCGCTGGTATTCCGTACCGGACGCACACCGGGCGCGCGCAGTGGTGACCCACCCGCACCGCCACGCCCTGCTCGTCGAGCACCTGGCCCACGTCGTGCGGGTGGATGCCGTCGAGGGTGAACGACACCGTCCCGCCACGGTCGGACGTGTCGGAAGGTCCGATGAT
This sequence comes from Jiangellaceae bacterium, assembly GCA_036566745.1. Taxonomy (GTDB): domain Bacteria; phylum Actinomycetota; class Actinomycetes; order Jiangellales; family Jiangellaceae; genus DATCVR01. The sequence continues at coordinate 271 of DATCVR010000284.1, forward strand.
GCGCACGCCGTCGATCGCGGTGAGCCGGTCGAGGGCGTAGGCGGTGATGGCCTGCTCGTGGGCGTGGACGTTCTCCAGGCCCAGCGCGCTGAGGTAGTCGACCGCCGCGCCCAGGCCCACCGCCTGCGCGATGGGCGGGGTGCCGGCCTCGAACTTGTGCGGGATCGGCGCGTACGTCGAGCCCTCCATCGAGACCGTCTCGATCATCTCGCCACCGCCGAGGAACGGCGGCAGGCCGTCGAGGACCTCGCTTCGCCCCCACAGCACGCCGATGCCGGTGGGGCCGCACATCTTGTGGCCGGTGAAGGCGACCAGGTCGACGCCGAGCTCGGTGACGTCGACCGGCTGGTGCGGCACCGACTGCGAACCGTCGAGGAGGACCAGAGCGCCGACCTCACGGGCCCGCGCCACGACGGTGGCCACCGGGTTGACGGTGCCCAGGATGTTCGACTGGTGGACCAGCGAGACGATCTTCGTCCGCTCGTTGATCAGCTCGTCGATGGCCGACAGGTCGAGGCGGCCGTCGTCGGTCAGCCCGAACCACCGCAGCGTCGCGCCGGTGCGCTGGGCGGCCAGCTGCCACGGCACGATGTTGGAGTGGTGCTCCATCTCGGTGACGACGATCTCGTCGCCCGGGCCGAGGCGGTACCGCGGATCCTCGGCCAGGCCGCTGGCCAGCGTGTTCGCCACGAGGTTGAGCGCTTCGGAGGCGTTCTTGGTGAACAGGATCTCCTCGCGCGCCGGGGCGTGTACGAATCCGGCGATCTTGTCGCGCGCACCCTCGTAGGCTGCCGTGGCCTCTTCGCCGAGCTGGTGGACCGCTCGGGCGACGTTGGCGTTGTGCCGCTCGTAGTGGTCGGCGAGGGCGTCGAGGACGGCCCGCGGCTTCTGGGAGGTGTTCGCCGAGTCGAGGTAGACCAGCGGCCGGTCGCCAGCCAGCCGGCGTTCGAGGATGGGGAAGTCCTTACGGACGCTCTCCACGTCGAAGCGGCTGGTCAGGTCGTGGCTCACGATGTCCTCCTCGTCTCACCGGAAATGATCACGTTCAGCAGGGGTTCGGGTGCTTCACCAGGCCTGCAGGACTGGTGAAGCAGGCGATCGGGTGGTGAACGTGATCATTCTCCTCAGGGCTGTCGGTCAGGCCTTCGCGCCGATGTAGTCGACGTAGCCCTTGTCCTCCAGCTTGTCGGCCAGCTCCGAACCGCCCTCTTCGGCGATGCGGCCGTTGACGAACACGTGGACGAAGTCGGGCTTGATGTAACGCAGGATGCGCGTGTAGTGCGTGATGAGCAGCACGCCCTTGTCGCCGTTCTCCTTGAAGCGGTTGACGCCCTCGGAGACCACGCGCAGCGCGTCGATGTCGAGGCCGGAGTCGGTCTCGTCGAGCACGGCGACCTTCGGGTTGAGCAGCTCGAGCTGGAGGATCTCGTGACGCTTCTTCTCGCCGCCGGAGAAGCCGGTGTTGAGGTCACGCTCGGCGAAGGCGTCGTCGATGGCCAGGCGGTCCATCGAGGCCTTGACGTCCTTGACCCAGGTGCGCAGCTTCGGAGCCTCGCCGTCGACGGCCGTCTTGGCGGTGCGCAGGAAGTTCGACACCGACACGCCCGGCACCTCGACCGGGTACTGCATCGCGAGGAACAGCCCGGCCCGCGCCCGTGTGTCGACCGACATCGCCAGCACGTCCTCGCCGTCGAGGGTGACCGTGCCGCTGGTGACTGTGTACTTGGGGTGACCGGCCAGCGAGTAGGCCAGCGTGGACTTGCCGGAGCCGTTGGGCCCCATGATCGCGTGGGTCTGGCCGGTGTTCACCGTGAGGTCGACGCCGCGCAGGATCTCCTTCGGGCCGTTCTCGGTCTCGACGGAGACGTGCAGGTCGCGGATCTCCAGGGTGCTCATCGTGTCGTCCTCATTCGCTTTCGTGGTCAGTGCTCGGTCAGGGCGAGCTCGCGCTCGACGGTGGCGCTCAGCCGTTCGGCGATCTCGGGTACGCCGATCTTGTGGATCAGCTCGGCGAAGAAGCCCCGCACCACCAGGCGGCGGGCTTCGTCCTCTGGGATGCCGCGCGCCTGGAGGTAGAACAACTGCTCGTCGTCGAAACGTCCGGTCGCGCTGGCGTGGCCCGCGCCCTCGATCTCGCCGGTCTCGATCTCGAGGTTCGGCACGGAGTCGGCTCGGGCGCCGTCGGTGAGCACGAGGTTGCGGTTGAGCTCGTAGGTGTTGATGCCTTCGGCCTCGGGACGGATCAGGACGTTGCCGATCCAGACCGTGTGGGCCTTGGCGCCCTGCAGCGCGCCCTTGTAGAGGACGTTGCTGCGGCACGAGGGCTGGTTGTGGTCGACGAACAGGCGGTTCTCGAGGTGCTGCCCCTTGTCGGCGAAGTACAGGCCGAGCAGCTCGGCGTCGCCACCCGGGCCGTCGTAGTCGAGCGAGGTGGAGACCCGCACGAGGTCGCCGCCGAAGGTGATCACGACGTGCTTGACGGTGGCGTCGCGGCCGACCTTGACGTGGTGGTGCGAGAGGTGGACGGCGTCGTCGGCCCAATCCTGCAGGCTGACGACGGTGAGCCGCGCACCCTCCTCGGTCACGATCTCGACGTTGTCGACGAAGGTCGCCGAGCCCTCGTGCTCGATGACCACCACCGACTCGCTGTAGCGCTCGGCGGTGATCAGGACGTGGCCGGCCGCGGCCTTCTCAGCGCTGAGCCCGCGCAGCCGCACGACGGTGGCCCGCTCGGCGCGCACCTCACGCGGGATCGTGACGGTGAGGACCTTGTCGGCCTCGGCCCACGCCCGGGCACTGACGCGGTCGTCGGGCACGTAGCCGGACCCGCCGCGACGCGGATCGTCGGCATCGGCGGTCTCGACCCGGACGGCGGGATCAGCGTCGATCGACACCTCGTAGTCGTGGCCGTCGAGGGTGGCGTCGTCGTGGAGCCGGCGCAGCCGGGGCAACGGCGTGAAGCGCCACTCCTCCTCGTGACCGCTGGGCACCGGGTGGGCCGCCGGGTCGTACGAGGTGAAGGTGTTGAACGCGCTTCCGCCGTGGCCGGCGGGTGCCTCGCCGCCGTGGGAGTGGGCGGTGAGGCCGTGCTGGGCCGTTTCCGTGGTCATCAGTTCTCTCTCGTCATCGCGTGATCGTTGGAACTCGCCAGCTGCCAGGGCGACCACATCCCTCCAACGATCACCGTGACCGGGAAGGCGGACGCCTGCGGGCTCGTCAGCCGACAGCGCCTTCCATCTGCAGCTCGATCAGCCGGTTGAGCTCGAGGGCGTATTCCATGGGGAGCTCGCGGGCGATGGGCTCGATGAAGCCGCGCACGATCATCGCCATCGCCTCGTCCTCGGTCATGCCCCGGCTCATCAGGTAGAAGAGCTGGTCCTCGCTCACCTTGGAGACCGTGGCCTCGTGGCCCATCGCGACGTCGTCGTTGCGGATGTCGACGTAGGGGTAGGTGTCCGAGCGCGAGATCGTGTCGACCAGCAGGGCGTCGCACCGCACGGTGCTCGCGCTGTGGGTGGCGCGCGGCATGACCTGGACCAGGCCGCGGTACGACGTGCGCCCACCGCCCCGGGCGACCGACTTGGAGACGATCGAGCTGGACGTGTTGGGCGCCATGTGGACCATCTTCGACCCGGAGTCCTGGTGCTGGCCCTCACCCGCGAAGGCCAGGGAGAGGGTCTCGCCCTTGGCGTGCTCGCCCATGAGGTAGATGGCCGGGTACTTCATGGTGATCTTCGAGCCGATGTTGCCGTCGATCCACTCCATGGTGGCGCCCTCGGCGGCGGTGGCTCGCTTGGTCACGAGGTTGTAGACGTTGTTGGACCAGTTCTGGATGGTCGTGTAGCGGACCCGCGCGCCCTTCTTCACGACGATCTCGACGACCGCGCTGTGCAGCGAGTCGGTGGAGTAGATCGGCGCGGTACAACCCTCGACGTAGTGGACGTAGGAGTCCTCGTCGGCGATGATCAGCGTCCGCTCGAACTGGCCCATGTTCTCGGTGTTGATGCGGAAGTAGGCCTGCAGCGGGATGTCGACGTGGACGCCCTTGGGCACGTAGATGAACGACCCACCGGACCACACGGCGGTGTTGAGCGCGGAGAACTTGTTGTCGCCGGCCGGGATGACCGAGGCGAAGTACTCCTTGAACAGCTCGGGGTGCTCCCGCAGGCCGGTGTCGGTGTCGAGGAAGATGACGCCCTGCTCCTCGAGGTCCTCACGGATCTTGTGGTAGACGACCTCGGACTCGTACTGGGCCGCGACGCCGGAGACCAGGCGCTGCTTCTCGGCCTCGGGGATGCCGAGCTTGTCATAGGTGGTCTTGATGTCGTCGGGGAGGTCGTCCCACGACGCCGCCTGCTTCTCCGTGGAGCGGACGAAGTACTTGATGTTCTCGAAATCGATGGTCGACAGGTCGGCGCCCCAGGTGGGCATGGGCTTCTTGCCGAACAGCCGCAACGCCTTGAGACGGGTCTCGAGCATCCACTCGGGCTCGCCCTTGAGCGCGGAGATCTCCCGGACGACGTCCTCGTTCAGGCCGCGTTTCGCGATGGCACCGGCTGCGTCGCTGTCGGCCCAGCCGTATTCGTAGCGCCCCAGACCCTCGAGCTCGGGGTGAGCGGTGGTCGTCATGGTCGAGATCCTCTCCGCGGACTCGTATCTGCATCGCCGGCCGGGGCGGTGCCCCGGACGACGTCAGTCGTCGGTTCGACCGGAGCGGTGCTCCGGGGGACGTGCGTGGTGCAGACGCCGTCGCCGTGGGCGATCGTCGCGATCCGCTGGACGTGGGTGCCCAGCAGGCGCGCGAACGCCTCGGTCTCGGCCTCGCACAGTTGTGGGAACTGCTCGGCGACGTGGGCCACCGGGCAATGGTGCTGGCAGAGCTGCTCGCCGTCGATGACCGGCGACGCCTCGGCCGAAGCGGCGTAGCCGTCAGCGGTGAGCACGGTGGCCAGCGCCGCGGCCCGCTGCTGTGGATCGGTCGCCTCGAGGACTGGACGATAACGCTCTTCGAGGTCGGCCACACGCCGACGGGCGAACGCCTCGACGAGGGTGTCGCCGCCGGTGTCGGCCAGGAACCGCATGGCACCGACCGCCAGATCATCGTAGGCCTGTTCGAAGGCATCGCGCCCGGCTGCGGTGAGTGCGAACACCTTGGCCGGGCGACCGCGCCCGCGCTGGCCATAGACGCGCTGGTCACGAGCCTCGATGACACCCTCGGCGAGCAGCGCGTCGAGGTGGCGGCGAACGGCCGCCGGGGTCAGCCCGAGGCGCTCGCCGAGCACGGCCGCCGTGGACGGCCCGTTCTCGAGGATGGAGCGGGCCACCCGCTCGCGGGTGCCGGCGTGCGGATCGGCCGAACCAGGGCCGACGCCCTGCCCCGTCTCGACCTCACGCACGTATTTCACAACGCCATCGTCGTGTATTTCCGGCGGCGATACAACTCCCTGGTCGTGGCGTCCATCACGAAGGCGAGCCTTGCCTCAGTCCAGATCAGGAACGGTCCAGGAGATCGGGGACCGCCTCGTCGCCCAGGTCGAGGACGTCGTGTTCGTCGGCGTCGACCACGGAGTACGCCCCGGCGCGCCACCTCGCCGGGCGCCAGGGGCCCGGCGATGCCGTGGCGACCGTCGACCACCACCTCGGGCGCATCTTCTCCGGCGCCTGACGCCCGGGCTGCCGCGGGCCCTTCTGGTGGCCGCCGGGTCCGTGGCGTCCGGAGCGGACCTGCGTGGAAGACTGCGCCCGTGAGCGCTCAGCCCGCAGTCGAGATCGACGGGCTCGTCAAGAGCTACGGCCCGCTGACCGCGGTCGGCGAGCTGTCCCTGACGGTCGCCACGGGCACCATCACCGCCCTGCTCGGGCCGAACGGCGCGGGAAAGACCACCACGGTCGAGTGCTGTGAGGGATACCGGCGGCCGGACTCCGGATCGGTTCGCGTGCTCGGCCTCGATCCGGTGCGCGACGGCTCCGCCCTGCGCCCGCGCGTCGGGGTCATGTTGCAGGAGGGCGCCGGGCTCTACCCCGGGGCCAGGGCGGTCGAGCTGATCCGGCACCTGGCCGGGCTGCACGCCCGGCCCCTGCCCGTCGACGACCTCGTCGAGCGGCTCCGGCTGGACGAGACCGGCCGCACGCCGATCCGGCGCCTCTCCGGCGGCCAGCGGCAACGGGTCGCGCTGGCGGCCGCGCTCGTGGGGCGCCCGGAGCTCGTCTTCCTCGACGAGCCCACCGCCGGTCTCGATCCGCAGGCCCGGCACGAGACCTGGGACCTGCTCGGCGAGCTGCGCGCCGACGGCGTCACCGTCGTCCTCACCACGCACCTGATCGACGAGGCCGAGCGGCTGGCCGACGACGTCGCGATCATCGACCACGGGCGGCTCGTGACCCACGGACCGCCCGCCGAGCTGACCCGCGACGACCACGACGGCGTGCAGTTCGACGGACCGCCGCGACTGCCGCTCACCTCGCTGCGCGCTGCGCTGCCCGAGGACGCCGTGGTGACCGAGGTGGTCCCCGGCCGGTACCGCATCGAGGCCGTCGTCGACCCCCAGCTCCTCGCGACACTCACCTCCTGGTGCGCGGCCAACGGCGTGCTCGCCCACGGCCTCGACGTCGGCAAGCGGACCCTCGAAGACGTGTTCCTCGAGGTCACCGGACGGGAGCTGCGGCCGTGAGCGGGATGTTCAGACCGGCACCGGGCGCCGCGCCGGTGGGCCGGATGCTGATCGCGCAGACGAGATTCGAGACCCGCCTCCTGGCGCGCAACGGCGAGCAGCTGCTGCTCACCGCCGTGATCCCGGTAGTCCTGCTGGCCCTGCTGGCATCGGTCCCGGTCATCGACACCGACCCGTACAAGCGGATCGACTTCCTCGTCCCCGGCGTCCTCGCGCTCACGGTCATGTCCACGGCCTTCACCTCGCTGGCGATCGCCACCGGCTACGAACGCCGCTACGGCGTGCTGAAGCGGCTGGCCGCCTCGCCGCTCCCGCGCTGGGCTCTGTTGCTCGCCAAGGCGCTGACCGTGGTGGTCGTCGAAGCGCTGCAGATCGCATTGGTAGCCGGGCTCGGGCTGGCGCTGGGGTGGCAGCCGCAGGGCTCCGTTGCCGCAGTCCCGGCGGGGGGGCTGCTCGTGGTCGCCGGGACGCTGGCCTTCGCCGGGCTCGCCCTGCTCATGGCCGGGACGCTGCGCGCCGAGGCCACGCTGGCCGCCGCGAACCTCGTCTACCTGCTGCTCCTCGTCCTCGGCGGGATCATCGTCCCGCTGTCGACGTTCCCGGAGGCGCTCCAGCCGGTGCTCCAGGCCACCCCGGCCGGTGCGCTCAGCGACGGCCTGCGAGCGGTGCTGGCCGACGGCGCCGCGATGCCGTGGGGTGCGGTGGGAGTCCTCGCCGCGTGGGCCCTGGTGGGCTTCGGTGCCGCGACCCGCTGGTTCCGCTGGGAGTAGGCCCGTGGCGGCAGCCCGGGTGGAAAATCAGGAGCGGTCGACGCGGTCGGCCACCTAACGTGTCCCGCCATGAGCATCACCGTGCGAACGTTCCGCACCGGCGACACCGACGACGCGGCCGGCGCGGCAGCTGTCACCGCCGCAGCCGTGCCGTATCTGATCATCACGCCCGAGGTCGTCACCTGGCAGGTCTCCGAGGCGCCCGCGGCCCAGCGCTACCGGGTGTTCGTCGCCGAGGACGGCCACGACGTCGTCGGCGTCGCCCGCACCGGCTTGTACCACGAGAGCACCGAGCCGGGGCAGGCCTTCGCCAACATCAACGTGCATCCGGACCGGATCGGCCGGGGTGCCGGATCCGCGCTGCTCAGGGCCGCGGAGTCGTATCTCGCTACCCTCGGCGCACGCACCGTCTACTCGTGGACCCTCGACGAGCCACATTCGGTGTCCTTCGCCGAGAGCCACGGCTTCCAGCGCAGTCGCTCCGCCCACTTCCAGCGGCTCGACCTCGCCTCGGCCCAGCTCCCGCCGCTCGCCTCGCCGCCGCCGGACGTCACGCTGATCACCGCGGCGGCCTTCGCCGACGACCCTCGCCCGCTGTACGACGCCGACGCCGAGATCCTGGTCGACGAGCCCTCCGACGTCACGGCCGACGCCCTCGGCTACGACGACTGGCTCACCACCACCTGGAACCACCCCAGCCTCGATCGCGACCTCACCTCGGTCGTGCTGGTCGACGGCGTCATCGCGGCGTTCAGCCTCGCCGAGACCGACGGCCACTCGAAGTACTGGTCGGGAATGACCGGCACGCGGCGCGCGTTGCGGGGCCGGGGTCTGGCCAAGCTCGCCAAGAACGACTCGCTGCACCGCGCGAAGGCCGCCGGCATCACCGAGGCGTTCACCGGCAACGACACCGAGAACGGCCCGATGCTGGCGATCAACCGGTGGTTCGGCTACCGCCCCGCCGCCACCGAGTGGCGCTATTTCTTGCGCCAGAACGCCGGCCCCGGCGAGAAGTGATCGACGCCCTCGCGGCCACACCACGCCCGGGCCGGCCGCGAGTAGAGCAGCAGGCCTCCGATCAGGAGTAGACCTGGGATCACCGGGCTCAGCGTCGCGACGACGTCGGAGGTGAACTCGTTGTCGACCCGCGACACGATCATGCGCATGAACAGCAACATGAGGAGCACTACGGCACCGACAGGGACGGCGAACCGCGCGACGATCCACCACATCAGCGGACCGCCCCGCCACAGCCCCACCAGGATCACGGCGACCGTGATGGTGCCCGCCATGAGCCCGGAGTTGCCCAGCAGGTCGGCGATGCCCTGGCCGCCCTGCCACCGCTCGCTGCCGAGCATGCCCAACGTGGCCACCCACCAGATGGCGAGCAGGATGACCGACAGTTTGATCGCCCCCGGGGCTCTCCGGTCCGCCATCTGCGCTCCCGACATCCCTTCGCCGTCGTCCGTGCGTTGCGCGTCCCAGCTTCTCATGACCGCGGCGGCGCCCGCTCCCGGAAACGATCACCGTCGCGGCTGCCCGGCGCCCGGGCCGTCGAACGCCGGGCCGCCGGACCGTCGGGCGCCCGACGGCCGGACCACTCGCCCACGCGAGGCGGCGCCGTCTCTACGATGACGGCGTGACGACGATGACCCCCCAGCGCCCTGTGCCCACCTCGCCGGTGCGCCGGGCCGTGGCGCGGCTGGTGAATCTCCTGCCGCTGATCTCCGAGACCGCCCTCCGGCGCCTGGCCCTCGTCTCGCTCGTCACCCAGGCCGGCATCGTGGTCACCGGAGGCGCCGTACGGCTCACCGGCTCCGGGCTCGGCTGTCCCGACTGGCCCCACTGTGTCGAGGACTCGCTGACCCCCACGCCCGAGATGGGCGTCAACGGCGTCATCGAGTACGGGAACCGGCTGCTCACGTTCGTTCTGGGCTTCGTCGCGCTGGCCATGGTGCTGGCGGTGTGGCGCACTCTGAGCTCGTCGCGCCCGCGCCGCGACCTCCTCACCCTCGCGGTCGTGCTGCTGGCCTTCATCCCGGCGCAGGCCGTGGTGGGTGGGATCACCGTCTGGACCGATCTCAATCCGTGGGTGGTGATGTTCCACTTCCTGGTCTCGGCCGTGTTGGTGGCGGTCGCCACGGTGCTCGTGCGACGCGCCGAACGCCCGGCCGGCACGATCCCCCGCCGGATCCGCAACCACTGGCACACCCGGATGGGGTTGCTGGTCCTCGCCGCCACCGGGGTCGTGGTCTACCTCGGCACGGTCGTCACCGGCAGTGGTCCACACTCCGGCGACCCAGACTCCAAGCGCACCGGGCTCGACCTCTCGACCGTCACCCAGCTGCATGCCGATGCCGTGTTCGTGCTGGTCGGGCTCGTCATCGGCCTCTACGTCATGGCACGGGCGTTCGGCTCGCCCGGGCGTTCGGCCCGGTCCGCGGCCACGCTGCTCATCGTGCTCGCCGCCCAGGGCGTCGTGGGTGTGGTGCAGTACCGCCTCGAACTGCCCGAGCTGCTGGTGGGCCTGCACATGCTCGGGGCCGCCGTCATGATCGCCGCGGCCACCGACGCGTGGTACTCCTCGCGCTGGTGGCCCCCGGCCCCCGCAGCCACCGCCTCCGGGCCGTCGCCGCTCAGCCCAGGATCAGCAGCCCACCCAGGGTGACCATCACGGCGGCGATCACGCCGTCGAGCACCTGCCACGACCGCGGCCGCTCGAAGAACCGGCTCAGCGTCCGCGCCCCGAACCCCAGCGCGAAGAACCAGCTCAGGCTGGCCAGCACCGCGCCGAGCCCGAACAGCCACCGCCCGTCGTCGCCGTGCTGGTTGGCGATCGCCCCCAGCAGGACGATCGTGTCGAGATAGACATGCGGGTTGAGGAAGGTGAACCCCAGGCACGTGAGCAGCGCCGCCCCGAGCGTGGTGGGTGCGCGCGATCCGGTGCTCATGCCCTGCGGGCGCAGGGCCCGGCGCGCGGCCAGCGCGCCGTAGCCGACCAGGAAGGCCCCGCCGCCGTACCGTGCTGCCGCCACCGCCCAGGCGTGGGTGTCCACAGCCGCGCCGAGTCCCGCGATCCCCGCGCCGATCAGCACGATGTCGGAGGTCGCGCACACCAGGACGATCGGCAGCACGTGCTGGCGGGCGATCCCCTGGCGGAGGACGAATGCGTTCTGCGCTCCGATCGCGACGATCAGTGACAGCGACGTCACGAAGCCGATCAGCGTGGTGGGCACGGCACGACGCTAGGACCGGCTGCGTTTGAACGCCAGCTAAACTTTCTTCAGGTTCATTAGGAGGGCTCAGGAACGTGAAGCTGGACTTGGCCAACCTCACCGCCTTCGCCGCGGTCCTGAGCGAGGGCAGCTTCGATGCCGCGGCGAAGCGGTTGCATGTCACGCCGTCGGCCGTGAGCCAGCGCATCAAGTCGCTGGAGTCCCAGATCGGTCAGGTACTGATTCAGCGCACCCGGCCGGCCGGGCCGACCGAAGCCGGCCAGGTCCTCGTTCGGCTCGCCGGCCAGATCGCCCTCTTCGAAGGCGAGGCGCTGGCGGCCCTCGGCAGCCGGCGCGACCAGGTCGAGCCCAGTGTTCGTCTGTCCGTCGCGGTCAACGCCGACTCGCTCGCCACGTGGTTCCTGCCCGTCCTCACCCACCTACCCGAGCGGCTGGTCACCACGTTCGACATCCGCCGCGAGGATCAGGACCACACCGCGGAGCTCCTGCGCAACGGCACGGTCATGGCGGCAGTCACCGCCGACGCGCGCGCGGTACAAGGCTGCAGCGTCGAGGGCCTCGGCGCCATGCGATACCTGGCCGTCGCCTCGCCCGGCTACGTCCGTCGGTACCTGCCGGCAGGACCGACGCCGGAGGCGATGTCCGAGGCGCCGGTGCTCGCCTTCGACCGCAAGGATCTTCTTCAGGAGCGCTTCGCCCAGCTGCTCATCGGGAAGCAGCTGGACTCGCCGACCACGTATCTCCCGTCGTCGTGGGGCTTCGTGGAGGCGACCTGCCTGGGCATCGCATGGGGGATGGTGCCGCAGTCGATGGCGCAGCCCCAGCTCGATACCGGCAACCTCGTCGAGATCGCTCCGCAGCTCCATCTCGACGTCCCCTTGTACTGGCAGCGATGGCGCCTCGACTCGCCGCTGCTCGCCGCCCTGACCGACGCGGTGCGCACGGCGGCCGCGACTTCCTTGACCTGATCGGCGCACTCCGGCCCCCGGTTTACGGAGTGTCACACCGGGTACGAGGCCTTCATCAGGCGGTGGGTTGGAGGCACTGCACCATGGGTATCGGTCTCGGAACCTTTCTCATCGCGCTCGGGCTCGTCCTGGCGCTCGGCGTGCGCGATCGGCTGGCCGACTTCGACCTCAGCGTCATCGGCTGGATCCTCGCGGGCGTCGGCGCGCTGTCGCTGGTGGTGACCCTGATGGTCAATGCCGGCCGGACTCGGCGCACCGAGATCGTCGAGCACCGCGACGACGGCGTCGACGGGCTCTGACGCCCGGCCCCGCCTACGGGTAAGCCGCCTGGGGTCGTGCTCTCGCGGACGCCCCAGAGGTCAGGTCGAGGGCCAGGGCCGCGACGTCGGCACGATCTCACGGCCCAGCGGGAACAGCGAGATCGGGATCATCTTGAAGTTGGCGATGCCGAGCGGGATGCCGATGATCGTGACGCACAGCGCGATCCCGGTGACGATGTGCTCGAGGGTCAGCCACCAACCGGCGAAGATGATCCAGATCACGTTGCCGACGACCGACCACACACCGGAGTCGCGTCGCACCACAGTGGTCCGCCCGAACGGCCACAGCGCATACCCGGCGATCCGGAACGACGCGATGCCGAACGGGATGGTCACGATCAGGATGCAGCAGATGACGCCGGCCAGCGCGTAGCCCAGCGCCAGCCAGAACCCGGCGAAGATCAGCCAGATGATGTTGAGCAGGGTCTTCATCAGCCGAGGACCAGCACGTCGACCATCACGCCGGCGAACACGATGGTGAGGTAGGTGATGGAGCCGTGGAACAACCGCATGGCCTTGAGCCCGGCTCCCGAGGGGTCGCGGCGGGCCCGGCCGTAGAGGCGGTGGGCCTCGACCAGGAACCACGCACCGGCCAGCACCGCGGCCACGCCGTAGACCCAGCCGAGCCCGGCCACCGGCCACAGCAGCATCGACGTGGCGACCATGGCCCACGAGTACGCCAGGATCTGCGCGGCCACCGTGGTGGCTCCGGCGACCACCGGAAGCATCGGCACCCCGGCCCGCGCGTAGTCGTCGCGGTAACGCATGGCCAGCGGCCAGTAATGGGGCGGCGTCCAGAAGAACACGATGAGGAACAACAGCACCGGCGACCAGGCGAGATCGCCGGTGATGGCCGCCCAGCCGATCAGCGTGGGAAGGCAACCCGCCACCCCGCCCCACACTATGTTCTGGGAGGTGCGGCGCTTGAGCCACACGGTGTAGACGAGAACGTAGAACAGGTTCGCCGCCGCGGTCAGCGCCGCCGCCAGGGGGTTGACCCAGACGAGCATCATCGCGACGGCGAGCACCAACAGCGCCGAGGCGAACAGGAAACCCGCTCGCGGCGACACCACGGCCCGGGCCAGCGGACGACGCCGGGTGCGGTGCATGAGCGCGTCGATGTCGCGCTCGAGCACCTGGTTGAACGCGTGGGCGCTGCCCGCGGCGAGGGTGCCGCCCACGAGGGTCACCAGCACCAGGCCCAGAGGCGGCAGCCCGCGCTGGGCGAGCACCATGGCCGGCAGGGTGGTGACCAGGAGGAGCTCGACGACACGCAGCTTCATCAACGAGACGTACGCCCCGAGGGTGTCGCGCACCCGCGCGGGCGCCTCAGGCTCGACGGCCGTCACGATCATCCTCATGTGGTCCAAGAGACAGGGGCGGCGGGAACATCCGCCGCTATGGCCTGTTGAGTCTAGCGGTGGGCCACTCGGGACCGCCGCCCGGGAGCGCGTCGTGAGCGACGTCGCTACGCTCGACGGCACGGCCGTGGTCACACGCCGAGAACCACGACGTCCGAGAGGAACCTGACCCCGGTGAACACGACACCAGACCCCAGCGCCGCCACGTTCGAGTGGACCGAACTCGACGATCGCGCCGTCGACACCGTCCGGCTCCTGGCCATGGACGCGGTCGAGAAGGTCGGCAGCGGACATCCCGGTACCGCCATGAGCCTCGCACCGGTGGCATACACGCTCTACCAGCGCGTTCTCCGTCACGATCCGTCCGACCCGCACTGGCTGGGCCGCGACCGCTTCGTGCTCTCCGCGGGCCACAGCAGCCTCACCCAGTACATCCAGCTCTACCTCTCGGGCTACCCGCTCTCCCTCGACGACCTCAAGGCCCTGCGCACGTGGGGCTCCCTGACCCCGGGCCACCCCGAGTACGGCCACACCGAGGGCGTCGAGGTCACCACCGGCCCGCTCGGCTCGGGGCTCGCCTCCGCCGTCGGCCTGACGTTCGCGGCCCGGCGCGAGCGCGGCCTGCTCGACCCTGACGCCGCGCCCGGCGAGAGTGTCTTCGATCACCACGTCTACGTCATCGCCTCCGACGGCGACCTCGAAGAGGGCGTGTCCAGCGAGGCCAGCTCGCTCGCCGGCACCCAGCAGCTCGGCAACCTCGTGGTGATCTGGGACGACAACCGCATCTCGATCGAGGACGACACCAACATCGCCTTCACTGAGGACGCCGTCGCGCGCTACGCCGCCTACGGCTGGCACACCCAGGAGGTCGACTTCACCCAGGGTGACGAATATCACGAGGACCCCGAGGCGATCTTCCGGGCTCTCGAGGCGGCCAAGGCCGTCACCGACCGTCCGTCGTTCATCCGGGTCCGCACCATCATCGGCTGGCCGGCGCCGAACAAGCAGAACACCGGCGCCATCCACGGCTCGGCGCTCGGTGCCGAGGAGGTCGCCGCGACGAAGTCCGTCCTCGGCGCCGACCCGGACGCCACCTTCGCCGTCGACGACGACGTCCTCGCCCGGGCCCGTGAGGTCGCCGAGCGCGGCAAGGCCCTCCACGCCGCGTGGGACGAGCGGTTCGCGGCCTGGCAGGCGGCCAACCCCGAGCGGGCCGAGCTGCTCGAGCGGCTGCGCGCCGGCCGCCTCCCCGACGGCTGGGCCGACGCGCTGCCCGAGTTCGCGCCTACCGACAAGGGTCTGGCCACCCGCGCGGCGTCCGGCAAGGTCCTCAACGCCGTCGCACCCGTGCTGCCCGAGCTGTGGGGCGGCTCCGCCGACCTCGCCGGCTCCAACAACACCACCATCGAGGGCGAGCCGAGCTTCCTGCCGGTCGAGCGCTCCACGAAGATATTCCCGGGCCACCCCTACGGCCGCACGCTCCACTTCGGGGTGCGCGAGTTCGCCGCCGGGCTGATCGCCAACGGCATCGCGTTGCACGGCCTCACCCGGCCCTACGCCGCCACCTTCCTGGTGTTCAGCGACTACCAGCGCGCGGCGGTGCGGCTGGCGGCGATCCAGCAGATCCCGGTGACCTTCGTCTGGACCCACGACTCCATCGGCCTCGGCGAGGACGGCCCCACCCACCAGCCGGTCGAGCACCTCTCCGCGCTGCGGGCCATTCCGGGCTTCGACGTCGTCCGGCCGGCCGACGCCAACGAGACCGCCGTCGCCTGGCGCACCATCCTCGAGCGGCGCCACCCCGCCGGCATCGCGCTGACCAGGCAGAACGTTCCGATCATCGACCGCTCCACACACGCCCCCGCCGAAGGCACGGCCCGGGGCGCGTACGTGCTGGCCGAGGCCGAGGGCGGCACGCCGGACGTGCTGCTGCTGGCCTCCGGCTCCGAGGTCCAGCTCGCCCTCGAGGCCCGTGAGAAGCTGCGCGCCGACGGCGTAGCCGCCCGGGTCGTGTCGTTCCCCTCGCAGGAGTGGTTCGACGAGCAGAGCGCCGAGTACCAGGAGTCCGTGCTGCCGGTGTCGGTGCGCGCTCGCGTCTCCGTCGAGGCGGGGATCGCGATGAGCTGGCACCGCTACCTCGGCGACGCCGGGCGGGCGATCAGCCTCGAGCACTACGGCGCCTCGGCCGACTACCAGACGCTCTATCGCGAGTTCGGGATCACCGCCGACGCGGTGGTCGAGGCCGCCAAGAAGTCGATCACCGCAGCCGCCGCCCACGACATCGCCGGAGGGACGCGATGACACCCACCCCTGATCCCACCACCGACCCGCTGCGCCGCCTCTCCGCCGAGGGCGTCGCGGTGTGGCTCGACGACCTCTCCCGCGACCGCCTCACCACCGGCAACCTCCAGCACCTCGTCGACGAGCGTCAGGTCGTGGGCGTCACCACCAATCCCACGATCTTCCAGGCCGCCATCACCAAGAGCAGCCTCTACGACGACGACCTCCGCCGCCACGCCGCCGAGGGCTCCGATGCCGACGTGGCGGTCCGTGACCTCACCACCGACGACGTCCGCGCTGCGGCCGACATCCTCGCGCCGGTCCACGAGCGGTCCGGCGGCCACGACGGCCGGGTGTCGATCGAGGTCGACCCCCGGCTGGCCAACGACACCGAGGCCACCGTGGCCCAGGCGCACGAGCTGTGGGCCGAGGTCGACCGCCGCAACATCTTCGTCAAGATCCCGGCCACCCAGGCCGGGCTGCCGGCGATCACCCAGGCCATCGCGGCGGGCATCAGCGTCAACGTCACGCTGATCTTCTCCCTCGAGCGATACCGCGAGGTCATGGACGCCTACCAGAGCGGCCTCGAGGAGCGACTCACCGCCGGCGAGTCGGTCGAGGGCATCGAGTCGGTGGCGTCGTTCTTCGTCAGCCGGGTCGACTCCGAGGTCGACAAGCGGCTGGAGTCCATCGGCACCGCCGACGCTCTCGGCCTGCGCGGCAGGGCCGCCATCGCCAACGCCCGCCTGGCCTACGCCGAGTACGAGCAGGTGATCGCGGCCGAGCGCTGGCAGCGGCTCGAGGCGGCCGGGGCCAGCCGGCAGCGCCCGCTGTGGGCGTCGACGTCGACCAAGAACCCCGAGTACCCCGACACGATGTACGTCACCGAGCTGGTCGCCCCCGAGACGGTCAACACCATGCCCGAGGCGACCATCGACGCGGTCGCCGACCACGGCGTGATCACCGGCGACACCGTGCGGCCCAACTACGACCACGCGCGCGCCACGATGGCCTCGCTCGCCGCGGCCGGGGTCGACCTGGACGACGTCAGCCAGGTCCTGGAGGACCAGGGCGTCGAGAAGTTCGAGACGAGCTGGAACGACCTTCTCCAGTCCGTCACCGCCAAGCTGGAGGCTGCGAAGTGACCGACGATGACCTCTCCGTGACCGTCTCCGGCGATCCCCACGCCGACGTCCTCGACCGCCTGGTCGCCGACAAGATCGCCTCGCGGATCGCCGCCAAGGACGCCACGCTGTGGGGCCCCGACGCCGAGCCCGAGGCCTCCATCCGGCTCGGCTGGACCGACCTCCACGTCACCTCGCGCCCGTTGCTGGCCGAGATCGAGGCGTTGCAGGCCGAGCTCCGCGCCGAGGGCCTCGACCGCATCGTGCTGGCCGGCATGGGCGGATCCTCGCTGGCCCCCGAGGTCATCACCCGCTCGGCCGGTGTCGAGCTCACCGTCCTCGACACCACCGACCCCACCGCCGTGCGCCGCGCGCTTTCCGACCGGCTCGACCGCACGGTGCTCGTGGTGTCGAGCAAGTCCGGCTCGACCGTCGAGACCGACAGCCAGCGACGCGTGTTCGAGGCGGCGTTCACGGCTGCGGGCATCGACGCCGCGTCCCGCATCGTCGCCGTCACCGACCCCGGGTCCGCCCTGGCCGCCCACGCCGAGCAGGCCGGATACCGCCGGCTGTTCCTGGCCGACCCGAACGTCGGCGGCCGGTACTCCGCGCTCACCGCGTTCGGGCTCGTCCCCAGCGGGCTGGCCGGCGCCGACATCGCCGAGCTGCTCGACAGTGCTGCCGCGGTCGCGGCCGACCTGTCCGCCGACGACCCCGCCAACCCCGCGCTCGTCCTGGGCGCGGCCATGGGCGGTGCTCACGGCGACGGCCGCGACAAGCTGCTCCTGATCGAAGCCGGCACGCCCATCGCCGGGTTCGGCGACTGGGCCGAGCAGCTCATCGCCGAGTCCACGGGCAAGCTGGGCACCGGCCTGCTGCCCGTGGTGGTCGGTCGGGCGCCGGCGGGCCCGCTCGTCGCCGACGAGCTGTGGGCGCGGCTGCTACCCTCCGGCGCCGAAGCCGAGCAGACCTCTGGTCCGTCCGTGGGGATCGCGGGTCCGCTGGGGGCGCAGTTGCTGCTCTGGGAGTACGCCACCGCCATCGCGGGGCAGATCATCGGGATCAACCCGTTCGACCAGCCCGACGTCGAGAGCGCCAAGACCGCCGCCCGCGGGATGCTCGACGCTCCCCCGGTCGCCGAGGCGCCGGCCTTCGTCGACGGCGTGGTCGAAGTGCGCGGCTCGGCCGGGCTGCTCGACGGCGTCACCACCCTCGAGGACGCCGTGGCGGCGCTGCTGGGCCGCCTCGACGAACGGGGATACGTCGCCGTCATGGCCTACCTCGATCGCGAGGGCGCCGACGCGGAGCTGGCCGGGGTGCGGGTGCCGCTGGCCCTGCGCACCGAGCGGCCCACCACGTTCGGCTGGGGTCCGCGCTTCCTCCACTCCACTGGGCAGTTCCACAAGGGTGGGCCGCCGATCGGCGTCTTCCTCCAGGTCACCGGCGCGGCCACCGACGACGTCGCCATCCCGGAACGGCCGTTCTCCTTCGGCGAGCTGATCCGGGCCCAGGCCGCGGGCGACGCCTCGGTGCTGGCCGACCACGGCCGCCCGGTCCTGCGCCTGCACCTCACCGACCGCGCCGCCGGCGTCCAGCAACTGCTCGAGGTGCTTCGGTGAACGCTCACCGCAATCCCCTGCGCGACCCGCAGGACAAGCGGCTCCCCCGCATTGCCGGGCCATGCAGCCTGGTGATCTTCGGCGTCACCGGCGACCTCGCCCGCAAGAAGCTCATGCCGGCCGTCTACGACCTCGCCAACCGCGGGCTCCTGCCGCCCGGGTTCTCCCTCGTGGGGTTCGCCCGGCGCGACTGGGCCAACCAGGACTTCGGCAAGCAGGTCCACGACTCCGTGCGCGACTACGCCCGCACACCGTTCCGCGAGGCGACCTGGCGCCAGCTGGCCCAGGGCTTCCGGTTCGTCCCGGGCGACTTCTCCGACGACAACGCCTTCGACCAGCTGGCTGAGACCGTCCACCAGCTCGACAAGGAGCAGGGCACCGGCGGCAACCACGCCTTCTACCTCTCGATCCCGCCGTCGTTCTTCGACGTGGTGTGTAAGCAGCTCGCCCGTTCGGGGCTGGCCACTCCCGAGAACCCCGACCAGTGGCGGCGGGTGATCATCGAGAAGCCGTTCGGTCACGACCTCGCCAGCGCCCGCGAGCTCAATGCCATCGTCGAGGACATCTTCCCGCCCGACTCGATCTTCCGGATCGACCACTACCTCGGCAAGGAGACGGTCCAGAACATCCTGGCGCTGCGCTTCGCGAACCAGCTGTTCGAGCCGATCTGGAACGCCAACTACGTCGACCACGTCCAGATCACCATGGCCGAGGACATCGGCATCGAGGGCCGGGCCGGCTACTACAACGGCATCGGCGCCGCCCGCGACGTCATCCAGAACCACCTCCTCCAGCTGCTCGCGCTCGTGGCCATGGAGGAGCCGGTCTCCTTCGACGCCTCCGATCTTCGGGCCGAGAAGGAGAAGGTGCTCTCGGCGGTGCGGCTGCCACCCGACCTCTCCGAGCACACCGCCCGCGGCCAGTACACCGCTGCGTGGGCCGGCGGCACCAAGGTGCGCGGGTTCCTCGACGAGGAGGGCATCCCGCAGGACTCCACCACCGAGACCTACGCCGCGATCCGGCTCGACATCGACACCCGCCGCTGGGCCGGCGTGCCGTTCTACCTGCGCACCGGCAAGCGGCTGGGCCGGCGGGTCACCGAGGTGGCCGTCGTGTTCAAGCGCGCACCGCACCTCCCGTTCGAGTCCACGGCCACCGAGGAGCTCGGCGAGAACGCGCTGGTCATCCGGGTTCAGCCGGACGAAGGCATCACCATCCGCTTCGGGTCCAAGGTGCCTGGGACGGCCATGGAGGTCCGCGACGTCACCATGGACTTCGGCTACGGCTACTCCTTCACCGAGGAGAGCCCCGAGGCCTACGAGCGGCTCATCCTCGACGTCCTGCTCGGCGACCCGCCACTGTTCCCCCGGCACGAAGAGGTCGAGCTGTCCTGGAAGATCCTCGACCCGATCGAGGAACACTGGACGCGCAACGGCCGGCCGGACCCCTATCCGTCCGGCGGTTGGGGACCCGCCTCCGCCGACGAGATGCTCGCCCGCGACGGCCGCACCTGGAGGCGCCCGTGATCATCGACATGCCCACGACCACCGCCGGCCAGGTCGGCAAGCGGATGGTCGAGCTGCGGGAGAAGCACGGCGCGGTGGCGCTCGGGCGAGTGCTCACGCTCATCGTCGTCGCCGACGAGGACAACGCCGAGGAGGCCATCGAGTCGGCCAACCACGCCAGCCACGAGCACCCCTGCCGGATCCTGGCGGTCATCCGTGGCACCTCGCGCGGATCGGCCCGCCTCGACGCCCAGATCCGGGTCGGAGGCGACGCCGGGGCCAGCGAGGTGGTGGTCCTGCGCACCTTCGGGCCGCTCACCGCCCACCCCGCCTCGATCGTCGTCCCGCTGCTGTTGCCGGACGCCCCGATCGTCGCGTGGTGGCCCACGGAGGCGCCCGAGGTGCCCGCCGAGGACCCCGTCGGCAAGCTGGCCCAGCGGCGCATCACCGACGCCGCCTCGTGCAAGCGGCCCGCCGCGGCCCTGCACGATCGGGCCGATGGCTACCGGCCCGGCGACACCGACCTCGCCTGGACCCGGCTCACCCTGTGGCGCGCGCTCCTCGCGGCGGCCCTCGACCAGCCGCCCTACGAGAAGGTCACCGGCGCGCGGGTGGTGGGCGGCCCGGAGAACCCCAGCGCCGACCTCTTGGCCGGCTGGCTGGCGTTGACCCTGAACGTCCCGGTCACGCGCACCAAGGCCACCGGCGTCGAGGGCCTGTTCAGCGTCCGGCTCGACCGCGAGAGCGGACCGATCCTCATCGAGCGTCCGGACGACGAGGTCGCCACGCTCACCACGCCCGGGCGGGTCGACCGCCGGGTCGCGCTCCCTCGGCGCAGCGCCGGCGAGTGCCTGGCCGAGGAGCTGCGCCGGCTCGATCCGGACGAGATCTACGCCGACGTGCTCAGCTCGGGGCTCGAACTCCAGCGCGAGACCGGCAAGATCACCCGCGCCAAGGCCAAGGCGTGAACACCACCCCCACTGTCGTCGTCCATCGCGACGCCGACGTCCTGGCCCAGGCGGTCGCGGCCCGGCTGATCACCAAGCTCGCCGACGTCCAGGCGGCTCAGGGACAGGCCTCGGTGGTGCTCACCGGCGGGCGGGGGGGCATCGCCACGCTCGCCGCCATCGCCGGCTCGCCCGCCCACGCCGCGGTCGACTGGTCCGCCCTGGACGTCTGGTGGGGCGACGAGCGCTTCCTGCCCAGCGGCGACCCCGAGCGCAACGAGACCCAGGCCCGTGCGGCGCTTCTCGATCACGTGCCGGTGGACCCGGCCCGGATCCATGTCATGCCGGCCGCCGACGGCGACCTGGCCGATCAGCCCGAGCTGGCGGCCGAGCGGTACGCCGATGAGTTCGCGGCGTTCGTCGAGGCGTCCGGCCACACCGGGCGGGCGCCGTTCGACGTCCTCCTGCTCGGTGTGGGGCCCGACGGTCACGTCGCCTCGCTCTTCCCCGAGCATGCCGCCCTGCACGACGACCGTGCCGTGGTGGCCGTGCGCGGAGCACCCAAGCCGCCACCGATCCGGCTGAGTCTGAGCCTGTCGACCATCGCCGAGGCCGACGAGGTGTGGCTCGTGGTGGCCGGTGCCGACAAGGCACCGGCGGTGCGGCTGGCGCTGTCCGGTGCGGGCGCGGTGCAGGTGCCGGCCGCGGGTGCCCACGGGCGGCGGGCGACCCGCTGGCTGCTCGACCGGACCGCGGCCTCGGAGCTGCCTCCGGGCCTGGAGCGGATCGCCTCACCCTGACGTCGAGTCGCCGCGAGATACGACACAAGGGTTGCCAAAGTGTCATATCGGATGCATGGTCCATCGGTGATGATCGGCCGCGGGGGCGGTCGGCACGGGGAAACCGGGGGCGCATCATGTCTCGCGACGATCACGCTTCGCACGACAACCGGCCGCGCAGGCGGCGACGCACCGACGACCACACACCCGACACACCCGAGGCCCTGATCAACCAGGCCGCCTCGGGCAGCGGATTCGGGTACACCCATCGCCCTGCGCGAGGCCACGGCTACGAGGTCCGCGGCCTGGGCTACGTGCCGGTCTCGCGGCTGTACGAGGGCAGGTTCGGACGGATGTTCCGGCTGCCGCCGTTCGTCCCGGACGAGGCGCGCATCGCCGAGATCGCCGCCGCCATGACCGAGGGCGACCAGGGCCGCGACCCGGCGCTGAACAACCCCGACATCCCGGCCGGGTATACGTACCTCGGGCAGTTCATCGACCATGACCTCACCTTCGACCCGCAGTCGAGCCTGACCCGCGCCAACGATCCCGACGCCCTGACCAACTTCCGCAGCCCGAGGTTCGATCTCGACAGCCTCTACGGGCGCGGCCCGGCCGACGATCCGTTCCTCTACGACGAGCAGTCCGCCCCGGATCACCGGTTCCTCGTGGGGCGCCACGACGACGAGGACGACCTTCCGCGCAACTCGCAGGACACCGCTTTGATCGGCGACCCTCGCAACGACGAGAACATCTTCGTCAGCCAGCTCCAGCTCACCATGCTCAAGTTCCACAACAAGGTCGTCGAGTGGGTGCAGGCCCACCCGGAGGCACGCAGCGGCAGCGAGGGGACGTTCGAGGCGGCACAGCGGATCGTGCGCTGGCACTACCAATGGATGGTCGTCCACGACTTCCTGCGGCGCACCGTCGGCGAGACCATGCTGACCAGCGTCTTCGACGAGACCTCGTGGTACCCCACCGTGAACCTCGAGCACTACGTCGTGCGCTCCACCGAGCCGTACATGCCACTGGAGTTCTCGGTGGCGGCGTACCGGTTCGGGCACTCCCAGGTCCGCGGGGCGTACAAGCTGAACACCCTCGTGGGTCCGCTGCCGACGTTCACGCCCGGCGGAGTGAACGAGGATCCGCTGGGACACTTCGGCGGCTTCCGGATCCTGCCGGCGTTCTGGACGATCGAGTGGGGCCGGTTCTTCGAGGTCGACGCGGCCGGTTCCGACGCCCGGCAACAGACCCGCCTGATCGACACGAAGCTGGCGAATCCCCTCGCGAAGCTACCGCCGGAGATCGGTGGCGACCGCCCGTCCCTGATCGACCGCAACCTCACCCGCGGTGCCCGGCTGTTCCTGCCGTCCGGTCAGGACGTGGCCCGCGCTATGGGCGTCACCCCGCTCGGCGATGCGGACCTCGATCTTCCCGGAGGCGGCCCGGCGCCGCTGTGGTACTACGTGCTGCGCGAGGCTCGGGTGCAGGCCGAGGGCCGTCACCTCGGCGAGGTCGGCGGCCGCATCGTGGCCGAGGTGTTCGTCGGGCTGCTCGCCAAGGACCCGTCGTCGTACCTACGCCTCGATCCGGGGTGGAAGCCCTTCCTCGGCGAGGAGCCCGGGCGCTTCGACATGCCCGACCTGCTGAACTTCGCGGGTCACGGGCTGGAGGTCACCGACCTACCGGGCTGACTCCGTCAGAGTGTGCGGCGCTTGCGCAGGGCTTGGAGGGCCTCGTCGAGGATCGCGGCGCCGTCGGCCTCGCTGCGGCGCTCTTTCACGTACGCGAGGTGGGTCTTGTAGGGCTCGTTGCGCGGCGCAGGAGGCGGGTTGTCGCGGTCCTGGCTGGCCGGCAACCCGCAGCGTGGGCAGTCCCACGACTCGGGGATCACGGCCTCCGCGGCGAAGCTGGGGTTGCTCTCGTGCCCCTGCTCGCAGAAGTACGTCACCTGCACCCGGGGAGCTGCGTCGCCTCGCTCGGCCTCACCCATGGGCCCAGCCCCGACACGGCTCCCCCGGATCGCGTTACCACCGGCCACCGTTGACTCCTCTGTCGAGAACTAGCTAGCTGAGAGCAGACCGAGCGCGACGATACATGCCGCCCAGACCAGGGCAATGGCCACCGTGAGGCGGTCGAGGTTGCGCTCGGCCACCGACGACCCACCCAGCGACGAGGACACTCCCCCGCCGAACATGTCGGACAGCCCGCCGCCCTTGCCCTTGTGCAAGAGCACCATGAGGATCAGCAGCAGGCTGGTGATGACCAAGACAATCGAGAATGCGAGCTTCACGGTGCTTCAG
>DATCVR010000285.1:0-6248 GCA_036566745.1 Jiangellaceae bacterium
CCGCGCTCGCCCGGCGTCAGGGCGACCAGCACCGCCCGGCCGCCGTCGAGCACGGTCTGGGCCAGCAAGGGTCCGGCCGCGAGGTCCATGTCACCGATGTGACCTCCGACGGCCATGATCGTGCGTGCCACGTCGTGCCAACTCCTTCTCTCGGGTTCAGCGGTCCTCCCGCAGCGGCGCGACGGCCTGGTACGTCGCCCGCAACGCCTCGACGGTGGTCTCGTAGCGTCGCTGGGCCACGCCGACGAACACGCAGTCGACGAGCATCAGCTGGGCGATCCGCGACGCCATCGCGCCGGAGCGGAACGTCGTCTCGCGGACCACCGTCAGCAGAGTGAGGTCGGCGGCCTTGGCCAGCGCGGACTCGCCGTCGTTGGTGATCGCGACCGTGGTCGCGCCGCGTCCGGCGGCCGAGCGCAGGAACTCGGCGGACTCGCGGGTGGCGCCGCTGTGGGAGAACGCGATGGCGACGTCCCCCGGCCCGGCCAGCGCGGCGGCCACGACCGCGTCATGCGGGTCGTCGAAGGCGAAGGCGACCCGTCCGATCCGGAAGAGCTTGCGCTGGAGATCGGCCGCGCTCCACCCGCTGGCGCCCACGCCGTAGAGCGTGGTGCGGCCCGCGTTGTCGACCGCGTCGACGATCCGCTCGAGCTCGGCGACGTCGAGGTTGGCAGCGGTCTCCTCGATGCAGAGCGTCTCGGAGAAGCCGATCTTGGCGACCAGGTCGGCCAGGCCGTCCTGGGGCGAGATGTCGGCGCCGTGGCCGTTGTCGTCACCACCGCCGCCGCCGCCGCGCTGGGCGGTCTCCCGCCCGATCTCGGTGGCGAGCGCGATCCGCAGCTGGACGTAGCCGGTGAGGCCCAGGGTGCGGCAGAACCGGACGACGGAGGTCTCGGAGGTCTCGCACATCCGCGCCAGCTCGCTGATCGTCTTCTCCAGGACGATCTCGGGGCGGGCCAGGATCGCCGAGGCCACGCGGCCCATCGACGGAGGGTAGGTGGCGACCTTCGCCTGGATCGTGCTCTGGATGCTCATGGCTCATCCTTCACCGCGGGACTGCGTGGACGGGACTGCACGGCCGGTCCGGGTCAGTCGTAGAGCCGCACCGTCGACGACGGCACGGGCGCAGGGGGGCTCGAAGCCAGGATCTCCTGGACCGAGGCTCCCGTGTCGATACCTTCGCGCAGCGCACCGGATCCCCACAAGAGATCGGCGAACGGCGGCCGCGACGGATCGTCGGGCGCCCGCCACGCGAAGTCGTCCGGGTACAGCGAGGCGAGTACCGCGAGGATGCCCACGCCGGTGGACACCGGCTCGAACTCCTCGGCGTCGGTCACGTGGAGTTGCACCCCGCGCAGCACCTCGCCCGCGCCCTTGCCGAACGTGGGGCGGAACACGAGGTCGCGGAACACCACCCCGGCGAAGCCCTGCTCCGCCAGCGCGGGCGCGAGCCGGGCGTCGGCGTAGGGCGCCCCGATCATCTCGAACGGCCGAGTGGTCCCGCGCCCTTCGGAGAGCGTCGTGCCCTCGATCAGGCAGGTACCTGGGTAGACCAGCACGCTGTCGAAGGTGGGGATGTTGGGCGAGGGCATGACCCACGGAACCCCGGACGCGGCACCGGTCAGCTCCCGCCGCCAGCCGTCCATCGCGACCACGTCGAGCTCGGCCTCCCGGCCGGCGGCCGCGGGGACATGCTCGGCATTGAACCAGCGCGCCAGCTCGCCCGCGCTCAGCCCGTGGCGGAGCGGGATCGAGACCCGTCCGACGAAGCTGCTGCAGGCCGGATCGAGGCCAGGGCCGGCAACTCGAACCCCGCCCAGCGGATTGGGCCGGTCGAGCACCACGACCCGGACACCCGTGCGGGCGGCCGAGCACAGCAGGTCGTACAACGACCAGATGTAGGTGTAGAACCGCACGCCGATGTCCTGCAGGTCGTAGAGCACGACGTCGACGCCCGCATCACGCAGGATGGCGTCGAGTGCTGCACCGGAGCTCAGGTAGGTGTCGTGCACCGGCAGCCCGCTCGCCGCGTCGACGCCACCGGGCTCGCTCTCGCCGGCCTGCACCGCGCCCCACAACCCGTGCTCGGGGGTGAAGAGCGCGGTGAGCGGCACACCCGCGGCGAGCAGAGCGTCGATCGTGCGGCTCAGGTCGGGCATCACCCCGGTGTAGTTGGTGAACAGGCCCATCGCCCTGCCGTCGACGAGGCTCGGGTCGTCGGCCAGACGCTCGGCGCCGGTGCGGACCCGGCCGATCCGGACCAGGGAATCGCTGTTCGGATCACTCACACCAGGACTCTCTGCTCCGACGGCGGATGGCGCGCGTGACGTGACGTGCTCCCCGACGCGCGAGGTCGCCAGGTTACGAACGATGGACTCAAAATGTCAACGATTTACGTACGCCGTCTCGCCGAACTCGTTTGGCGGAACCGCAATCCCGGGCCGCCCGTTTCCCGTAGAACTGGCGAGACGTGTCCGTGGTTTGCCTTGGGAGTGTGGATGTCCACCAACCGTCGTCGGCTGATCATCGGCCTGAGCGCGGTGGCCGCGATCGTGGTCCTCGCCTTCGCCGTGCCGTATGTCTACGTCAACTACATCGCCGACGACGCACCCGCGCCGCTCGCTCTCGACACGCAGTCACCCGAACCGTCGGCGGATCCGTCCGAGTCGCCGGACCCGTCGCAGCCGTCCACACCGGTCGACACCGCCTCCGCCGACGGCACCTGGACGGTCGGCGCCGGGTCGGAGGCCGGCTACCGCGTCGACGAGGTCCTCAACGGCCAGGACAACACTGTCGTCGGCCGGACCAGCGACGTCTCGGGTGAGGTCGTGGTGACCGGCGGCAGCGTGACCGAGGGCCGGGTCGAGGTCGACATGACGACCGTGACCACCGACAGCGGCAGCCGCGACAGCCAGTTCCAGGGCAACATCATGAACACCGCTGAGTTCCCGACCTCGCAGTTCGTCATCACCGCCCCGGTCGACCTCGGCGCGCTCGGCGACGGGCGTGCGCCGGTCACGGTCACCGCCCCGGGCGAGCTGACCATCCACGGCGTCACCCAGCCGGCCGAGGCCGAGCTCCAGGTACAGGTGGGCGCCGACGGCAAGGCCCAGGTCGCCGGGTCGATCCCGGTCACGTTCGAGGACTACGGCGTCGACGCCCCCAGCCTCGGTTTCGTCAAGGTGGAGGACGCCGGGCTGGTCGAGTTCCTGCTGAGCCTTGAGAAGGGCTGAGACCGGCCGGCTCGACCCCCGGGCGCCAGGGCGACGCGGTGCAGATCCCGGACTGCGGCGCCTCCCGGGATTACCGCGACCCGGCAGGATCACGGCGTGGCCGTGTGTGAGGATGCGGGAGTGCCGCGAGTCGACGTTGTCCTGTTCGATGCCGACGGAGTCATCCAGCATCCCAGCGACGGGTGGCGCGAGCTGCTGGCGAGCTGCGCCGGCACCGACGACCCTGAGCTGCAGGACCGGTTCGTCGACGAGGTGTTCGTCGCCGAGCACCCCACCCAGACCGGCGCGGTCGACTTCCCCGACGCGCTGTCCGAGGTGCTGCGGCGATGGCGGAGCGACGCCTCGGTCGACGACGCCCTGCGACCCTGGACGATGATCGACATCGACGCCGCCGTGGTGGAGGTCGTGCGGTCACTCCGCTCGGCCGGTGTCGAGTGCTACCTGGCCACCAACCAGCACGCGTTCCGGGCGGCGCTGATGCGGCAGCTCGGTTACGGCGAGTGGTTCGACGGGCAGTTCTACTCGTGCGAGCTCGGCCTGGCCAAGCCCGACCCGGCCTACTTCGCCGCGATCCTGGAGCGTCTCGGCGTGGCACCGGAGCGCGTGTTGTTCATCGACGACCGCGCCGACAACGTCGTCGGCGCCCGGCAAGCCGGTCTGCTCGGAGAGGTCTTCACCTCGACGTCCGGCGTCGCCGGGCTGCACCGCCTCCTCGACGGTCACGGCCTGTCGACGTCGTGACGAGGCCTGCCCGAACGTCGGGGTCGTGACCTCCAGGCACAGCAGTGGGGCCAGGTCAGCGACCTGGCCCCACCGGTCTGACGTGCGTCGATCCGGTGATCAGCGCGGCGGCTCCGGCGTAGCCGGCGGCTCCGGAACGTCGGGAGCAGCCGGGGCCTCGGGAGCAGCCGG
Organism: Jiangellaceae bacterium; assembly: GCA_036566745.1. Taxonomy (GTDB): domain Bacteria; phylum Actinomycetota; class Actinomycetes; order Jiangellales; family Jiangellaceae; genus DATCVR01. The sequence continues at coordinate 4,146 of DATCVR010000285.1, forward strand.
GGCCTCGGGAGCTGCCGGGGCTTCCGGAGCGTCCGAGGCAGCCGGTGCCTCCGGGACGTCCGGAGCCGCGGGGGCCTCGGCCTCAGCGGCAACGTCCGCCGCCGTGGCCGGGACGTCCTGAACCTCGGCCTGGGCCGGAGCCGGAGCCTCGGGCTCAGGCGCCGTCTCCGGCGCCGGGGTCGTCTCGGCAGCCGTGGTCTCCGGAACCTCGATCGGCTTCGTCGCCTCGGCGAGGTCCGGTGCGCCAGCGGCGGCACCGGCTACGCCGCCGGCCACACCGCCCACAGCCGCCCCGACCGCGGCATCGCCGGGAGGCGGCGGCACGGTGCCGTCGCCGGGCACCGCCTGGGCGGACGCCGGCTGCGACTTGTTGCGCGAGAAGAAGAACAGCAGCGCCACCACGGCGCCGATGACCGCGACGCCGATCAGGATCCAGGCCCAGATCGGCAGGCCGCCCGCGCCTCCGGAGTCCTTGGCCCGGGCCGAGAGCTCGAGCGGCTCGGTGCCGTCGGGAACCCAGGTAACGGTGGTGCCGTCGATCTCGCCGTTGGCGTCGATGACCTCGCCCGGGAAGGTGATGGAGATGCGGATGTCGGCAGAGCTCATCATGTCCTCGAGCCCGCCGAGATCACCGAGGTCGGACCCGAGGTCCGAGCCGAGGTCGGAGCCCGGCGTGCTGGCGGCTTGCGGCTCGACCTCGGTCAGGCCGCCGGCGTCGCCCAGGTCCATCTCGCCGAGATCGCCCATGTCACCCATGCCGCCGGTGAGGTCGAGGGTGCCCGACACGACGAACTCGTCGCCCTCGTGGACGATCGACAGACCTCCACTGCCGCCGGCCTCGCTGTCGTCGGCGAATTCGTCGAGCGCGCCGTTCTCGAACGTGTACTTGGCGCCGATGAAGTCGTCGTCCTCGTAGCGTTCGGCGGTGGAGTCCGCGGGCAGGTCGGTGGGACGGGAAAGCATCTCCTCGACGAGGTCTTCGGGATCGCCGCCCATCATGCCGGCCATGCCCTTGTCGATGGCCATGATGACCGTGCCATCGACCGTGTCGTCCGACTTGACGTCAAGTTCCATATCCATCTTGAAGCAGCCGGCCAGCGTCACCGCCAGCACACCTGCACCCAGCGCTTGAAGCGCGCGCATTCGATTCATGGCACCGAAGCCTGGCACAGTGATCATGAATTCACTACGGCCGGAACAGCTCGGCAAGAGCCCTGTGCGGTCAGGCCGGTCCGGCCGCCCGCGACAACACCTCGAGCGCCCGATCGGCGTGGGCCGCCATGGAGAACTCGCTGCGGATCACCTCGAGGACCCGCGCATCGGTACCGATCACGAAGGTGTGCCGTTTGAGGGAGATCGGGCCGAACCGCCGGCGCACTCCGAAACGCTCCGCCACCACCAGCTCCGCGTCGCTGAGCAGCGGAAACCCCAGTCCGTTGGCGGCGTCGAACTGGCGCTGCCGGTCGACGGAGTCGGCGCTGATCCCGATCGGCTGCGCCTGGCCGGCGGCGGCGAACTCGGCGGCGAGGTCGCGGAAGTGGCAGGCCTCGGCAGTGCAGCCGGACGTCATCGCCGCGGGGTAGAAGAAGAGGACGACCGGGCCCGCCTCCAGCAGCTCCGAAAGGCGCCGGGGCTTGCCGTTCTGGTCGGGCAGTTCGAAGTCGTCGACGACGTCGCCGGCTCTCATGTGGTGCTCCTGTCGTTGGTCGGTGGATCGACGAACCCGGCGATGCCGTCGAGGATGCTCCGCAGCCCGAACTCGAGAGCGTCCTCGGCGCTGAAGGAGAAGGTGTCCTCGGCCATGCCCGCTATCGTCGGATAGTCGCCGGTGCCCATCGCCTTGACGAGCACCGGCTCCTGGGCCGCCCAGAACTCCGCGTCGGTCATCCCGGTGCGAGCCGTGGCCTGCATGGCGTTGACGTGGTCGCGAGCCACGCCGGTGACGAACGCGTAGACCGACGACATCGCCATGACCTTCTGCTGGTCGGTGAGCGAGGTGTCGCGCAGCCCGCGCAGCACGTGTTCGAGCCCGGCCAGGGCCCGGGGCCCGAGCAACGGACGCGCCTGGTCGATCTGGAGGAACCACGGGTGGGCCAGGCACAC
>DATCVR010000286.1:0-5405 GCA_036566745.1 Jiangellaceae bacterium
TGGCCGCCAGCAGGATGGCCTGGATGCGCTCGCGGACGTCGGTGTTGTAGCGGTCGCGGGGCAGGTAGACGAGGAAGGAGAGGAAGCGGCCGTAGTCGTCGCGCCGCACGAACATCCGCAGCTGGCGGCGTTCTTGCAGGTGGACGACGGCCAATGCGGTGGGCAGGAGCTCTTCGACGGGTGTCTGGAACAGCTCGTCGCGCGGGTACGTCTCGAGGACCTGGAGTAGATCCTTGCCCGAGTGCGACGTGAGGGTGAACCCGCTCTGCTCGATGACCTGCTGGACACGCCGCCGCAGCACCGGAATGCGCAGCACGCTCTCGGTGTAGGCCGGCGACGTCAGCAGGCCGAGGAAGCGGCGCTCGCCCACGACCTCGCCGGACTCGTCGAACATCTTGACGCCGATGTAGTCGAGATAGGTCGAGCGGTGCACGGTGGCCTTGGAGTTGGCCTTGGTGAGCACCAGGAGGCGCTTCTCGCGGGCCTTGGCGCGCACCTCGGGCGGAAGCTTCGCGAACGAGCCGGAGAGGTCCTGGTCGGCGCGGAGGATGCCCAGGCCGGACGCGGTGACCGCGCGCAGGACCTCCTCACCGTCGACGACGTCGAGGAGGTACTCGCGGTACCCCAGGAAGGTGAAGTGCTCGTCGGCCAGCCAGCGGAGCAGCTCGCTGGCCTCGTCGACCTCGTCGTCGGACACCGGCAGAGCGGCGGCGTCGAGCTCGTCGGCGATGTCCTCGGCCCGCTGCCGCATGCGCGGCCAGTCCTCGACCGCCTCGCGGACGTCGCGCAGCACCCCGCGGAGGGCCTCCTCGATGCGGTGCTGCTCGTCGGGGTCGTCGGTGCGGCCGATCTCGACGTGCATCCACGACTCGACGACGGCGTCGGGGGTGGAGGCCAGGCGGGGGTCGTTGTCGCCGAACTCGCAGACCTCGATGAGCGAGCCGGTGATGTCGCGGCGGACCACGAGCTGGGGGTGGACGACGAGGTGGACCACGTGGTCCTGCTCGGCCAGAGCCATCGTGATGGAGTCGACCAGGAACGGCATGTCGTCGGTGACGACCTCGACGACGGTGTGGCCGGACGCCCAACCGTGATCGTCGATGGTGGGCGTGTAGACGTGCACGACGGACGTGCCCTGCGGACGCTCCTGGGCGGCCCTGCGGTGGGACGCCGCAGCGCCGTAGACGTCGACCGGGTCGCGGTCGAGGACGTCCTCGGCGGCGACGTGCCGGTAGTAGCGGCGAAGGAACGTCTCGTCGGCGCCCGGGTGGCTCCGATCGACGACTGCTGAAGCCTTGGCCAGCAGCTCGGACTTGGCTTCGTCGAGCCGGTTACGCATCGCTGTCAACCTCGTTGTGATCGCGCCGCACTTCGTTGTGCGGACGCATCCGACCTTAGTCCCTCGGGCACCCTCCGAGTGCCTCTGGGCGGTGGCTGTGGACGACCCCGAACACGGAGGTCACCGGTGCTCGGGAACAAGCTCACGCCTGCTCACGATCGCTCTCCTGAACATGGTGCCGGAGGGGCCGTAGTAGGGGGCAAACCCTGAGGTCCCGACGTCGCTCCGACGCCGCCCGACGGGCTCGGACGCAGCCGCGTCACGGCCGTTCAGAGCCACGAACGCAGCTCCCAGAGCACCGGGTAATAGCGCAGCTCGAGGCGTCCGCGCAGGTAGGAGGCCCCCGACGAGCCGCCGGTGCCGCTCTTGGTGCCGATCATGCGCTCGACCATCGTCACGTGCCGGGCCCGCCAGCCGGCCGCCCGCTCGTCGTGGACCAGCAGCGCCTCCGCCAGCTCCCACACCTCGCCGTAGCGGCCACGGTCGCGCGCGACGGCACGCAGCGAGGCGCGCACGTCGTCGTCGCCTCCGGCCGCGAGGTCGTGGGCCGTGAGGACGTCAAGGAAGGCGTCCCACAGGGTGGGTTCGTCGAGGCGCCGGCGCAGCCGAGCGGACTCGTCGGCAGTCAGGCCGCGGAAGCGCTCGACGAACCCCTCGTCCTTGGCTCCCGAGATGAACTCGAGTTCGCGGAACTGGACCGACTGGAACCCGCTCGCCGGCGCCAGCCGGGCCCGGAACTCGAGGAAGTCCTGCGGCGTCATGGTCTCGAGCACGCCCACCTGCTCGATCAGGATCCGCTCGATCTCGTGGACGCGGCCCAGCAGGTGGCGGGCCCACCACAACCGCCCCTCGACCATGGCGTCGCGCGCGGACTCGACCTCGCACAGCAGCTGCTTGAACCACAGTTCGTAGACCTGGTGGATGGTGATGAACAACAGCTCGTCGTGGGCGTCCGTCTCGAGACGCTGCTGGTCGAGCAGGGCGTCGAGCCGGAGGTACGTGCCATAGGTGAGACGGGCGCCGTCCTCGCCGAAGTGCGCCGACGGCGGCGCCACGCCGGGATCGCCGGCGACGGCACGGTCGGCATCGGTACGGTCGTGTGTCACGTGTCCAATGTATGAGCCAGGATGTGGCTCATGGACCTGCACAGCGAGCTTCGCTTCGACGCCGACCCCTACGCGGTCTTCGCGATGCTGACCGACGAGGCCTTCATCGCGCGCAAGACCCTCGCCGCGAACGCCCTGCGCCACGAGTCGTCGGTGCGTCGCGAGGGCGACCGTGTGACGATCGATCTGGTGCGGGTGATGCCGCCGGACGTGCCCGACTTCGTCCGCAGGTTCGTGGGCGAGACGATCGACGTCCACCAGGTCGACACCTGGGAGGCCGCTGAGCCCGACGGCTCACGCACCGGCCGCATCCAGCTCGACATGGTGGGCGCGCCGGTGACGTGCACCGGCACCATGGGGCTGCGACGCACCGGCGATGTCACGGTGGTCACCATCGACGGGCTGCTGAAGGCGTCGGTGCCGTTGTTCGGGGGCAAGATCGAGCAGGCGGTCCACCAGGGACTCACCGAGGTCGCGAAGATCGAGCAGCGGGTCGGCAACGACTGGCTCGACGGCCGTCGCTGACCGCCCGGCCGGGTCGTCGCCGCAGGTCAGCGGCCCGGAACGCCGCCGTCGAGGGCACGCAGCGAGACGTTGTTGCGCTCGGCCGATGCGGCCCGGCGGGCGCCCGAACGCGGCTTCTCGGCCGCGACCTCGGCGGTCTCCTTCTCGATCAGGGCCTCGACCAGCTCGGCCGGCCCGGTGACGGCAAGCGCCAGCGCCCGGCCGAGGTCGTCGCGGTCGAGGGGTTCCTCGGCGGTGCGCCGCAGCCGGTCGGACAGGTCGATGACCTTGTCGGCGGAGCCCAGCGCCGATCGCGCCGCCATGAGGTGACCGCGCTGCAACGGCCGTCCGGCGATCATCAGCGCCAGGGCCTCGGCGGTGTCGCTCCAGTCCGATGCCGGCGATTGCTCGCCCACCAGCCCCGCGACGCCCGCGATGACCCGGTCGGAGGCGGCGGCCAGCCGCTCGCTGGTCTCGCTGTCGCTGTCGAAGGCCGCCAGCCGCAGCGCCACGGCAGTGACCAGGGCACTGTCCGCTGGACTGCGCCGAGGCTGGGAGAGCAGCCGCACAGCTTTAGCGACATACGGCCGGGTAGGCAGCCGATCATCCATCACGGTGACACCTTCGTTCGTTCGGTTTTCGGGCATCGGTCAGCCCATGTGGGGGTACTGGTGGGCGCGCGGCGGCACGAACGTCTCCTTGATGGCGCGGGTGCTGGTCCAGCGTAGGAGATTCTGCGCTGAACCGGCCTTGTCGTTGGTGCCGCTGGCCCGGCTGCCGCCGAAGGGTTGCTGGCCGACCACGGCACCGGTGGGCTTGTCGTTGACGTAGAAGTTACCCGCCGCGAAGCGCAGCGTCTCGGTGGCGCGAGCGATGGCGGTGCGGTCCTGGGCGATCACCGCGCCGGTCAGGCCGTAGGGCGCGACGCCCTCCAGCTGGGCCAGAACCTGGTCGTAGTCGCCGTCGTCGTAGACGTGGACGCTGAGGATGGGCCCGAAGTACTCGGTGGTGAAGATCTCGTTCTCGGGGTCGGAGCTCTCCAGGACGGTGGGGCGGACGAACCACCCGTCGGAGTCGTCGAGGGTGCCGCCGGCGACCACGTCGACCGACGAGTCGGCCCTGGCCCGCTCGATGGCGGCGGTGTGCTTGGCGAACGCCCGGTCGTCGATGACCGCGCCCATGAAGTTGGACAGGTCGGTGACCGGCCCCATCGGGAGCGACTCGGTGATCGAGACGAAGTCGTCGCGCATGCGACTCCACACGCTGCGGGCGACGTAGGCCCGCGAGGCGGCCGAGCACTTCTGGCCCTGGTACTCGAACGCGCCCCTGATCAGCGCGGTACGCAGGACCTCGGGGTCGGCGCTGGGGTGGGCCAGCACGAAGTCCTTGCCGCCGGTCTCGCCGACGATGCGCGGGTAGCTGCGGTAGCCGGCGATGTTCTCGCCGATGGTGCGCCACAGGGTGTGGAAGGTGGCGGTCGAACCGGTGAAGTGGATGCCCGCGAGGTCGGGATGGGGCAGAGCGACCTCGGAGACCGGGACGCCGTGGCCGGTGAGGAGGTTGATGACGCCCGGCGGCAGGCCGGCCTCCTCGAGCAGCCGCATGGTGAAGTGGGCCGCGAGCTGCTGGGTGGGGCTGGGCTTCCAGATGACGGTGTTGCCCATGAGCGCCGGCGCCGTGGGGAGGTTGCCCGCGATGGCCGTGAAGTTGAACGGGGTGATCGCATAGACGAAGCCCTCGAGCGGGCGGTGGTCGACGCGGTTCCAGATGCCCGGCGAGTTCGCGATGGGCTGTTCCTCGAGGATCTCGCGGCCGAAGGCGACGTTGAAGCGCCAGAAGTCGATCAGCTCGCAGGCGCTGTCGATCTCGGCCTGGGCGATGGTCTTGGACTGGCCGAGCATGGTGGCGGCGTTGAGGGTCTGGCGCCACGGCCCCGAGAGCAGCTCAGCAGCCTTGAGGAAGATCGCGGCACGGTCGTCGTACGACAGCGCACGCCACCCGGGAGCGGCCTCGCGGGCGGCGTCGATGGCCGCGAGGGCGTCGTCCGGGGTGGCCGCACGCATGGTGCCGAGGACGTGGGCCCGGGCGTGGGGCTGGACGACGTCGATCTCCTCGCCGCCGCCGAGCTTCTGGTCGCCGCCGATGGTGCAGGTGAGTTCGTGCTGCTCAGAGGCGATCTCTGCCAGCTTCGCCTCGACCTCGGCGCGCTCGGGCGAGCCTGGCGCATAGGTCAGGACCGGCTCGTTCACCGGGACGGGAACGTGGGTCACGGCGTCGAAGGGGGCAGACATGGCGAATGGCTCCGATCATCGTCGAACGTCGCGAGTATGACGACAGTATCCACGGTGTCGCCCGCGCCGCCCTCCCACGTTCGGGTCTCATGTGGTCAAGACAACGGACAATTCCTGCGGAGCAAACCACATCAGTTCGAACTCATCCACTTCGTCAGGACATTC
>DATCVR010000287.1:0-88026 GCA_036566745.1 Jiangellaceae bacterium
TGGGACGGAGCCAGCGCCACCGCAAAAACCCGTTGGCGGACCATGGCCGGCCACTGCTAGCCTTCCGGAAGCCGTGCCAGAGAACGAGGAGGTGGTACCCGTGAACGCAGTATCGACATGGGTGCTCCCCTCTGGGGTCACGGCCGGGCGATAGGTCGTCCGGGAGCGCCGTTCACGAGCACTCCCGAAAGGCACGACCATGCGATTCACTTCCGAACAGCGCCTCGACGACGGTGTCCTCGAGCGCGAATTCACCCTCGGCGAGATCCCCGGCATCCTGTGGATGCCCGGATCCGCATCCGCACCGGCGCCGCTGATCCTGGTTGGCCACCCCGGTGGACTGCACATGATGTACCCCCGCCTGGTGGCCCGGGCCCGGCACTCCGCGGCGGAGGGCTTCGCCGCGGCCACCATCGAGCTCCCCGGGAGCGGTGACCGGCCCCGTTCCGCCGCCGCCGAGCAGGCCCGCGCCGACCTGCGCCGGGCGGTGGGGGCCGGCGAGCCGGTCGACGACGAGATCGTCGAGCGGCTCGTCCTCCCGCTGGTCGACAAGGCGGTCCCGGAATGGCGGGCCGCCCTGGACGCCCTCCTGTCGCTGCCCGAGATCGGTGGCCCTGTCGGGTACTCGGGAGGGGTGATCGCCATCGGCATCCGGCTGGCGAGGGTCGAGCCGCGCATCTCGGCCGCCCTTCTGTTCGCCGGGAGTTACGTGCCTCGCACCATGTTCGAGGAAGCCCGGCAGGTCACCATTCCGCTGCAAGTCCTGCTGCAGTGGGACGACGAAGGAAACGACCGGCAGCTGGCCCTGGATCTGTTCGACGCCTTCGGCTCCAAGGAGAAGACGCTGCACGCCAACATGGGCGGGCACACCGGCGTACCGCAGTTCGAGGGGGACGCCGGGAACCGGTTCTTCGCCCGGCATCTGACGTGAGGCCGGGCCGTCAGGCCGGCAGCAGCGCACGCTCCTCAAGTCACCGCTGTTTCGATACAGGCCCTATGGCTGGACGATGTGCTGGAGGTCCCGCCGCGGCGAGAGGGCGGGAGGCTGGGTGTGGCCGACCCGCACGAGCATCTGCAGCTTGGCCGGCGGCGTGACGTCGACGAGGGCATCCATCCGAGCCCGCGCCCGGTCCATCTGCGGGAACTCCTGCAACGTTTGGCTGATGGGGTGGAAGCGCAGGCCACGGCTGGCCGCGGTGAGCTGGGCACGTACGTAGCTGCGGCCTGTGGTGATCCAGTCGGCCATGGTGTTCGTCGGGGTCACGAGGGTGAACAGCCCTTGGGTGCTGCGGACGACCTTGGCGAACGGTCCGAGATAGCCGACGCGGTTGAATCGCCGGTGCCAGTTTCCGGGTCGGGTCATCGTGCGAAGCGCGAACAGGGAGAGGCCGGTCACACCGCTGGTGTGCGCGTTCAGGCCGTCGCCCTTGGCGACGATCTCGGCATCGGTGAACCGGAACCACTGGTTGGTCTCTTCCCAGGTGTCGTGGGTGTTGACCTCGATCGCCATGCCTTCGATGGCGATGTCGATGGCCTCGGGCATCCGTGAGGAGGAGATCCAGCGCGGTTCTACCTCGGGCCGGCTCGCCGCGGCCGCGATCGCGACACGCTCGTCGTCGGTGATCGGTTGCTTCGTGTGCGGCAGGCGGCTCGAACGTCGCGCCAGCACGTGCGCGAACAGCGGGTCTTCGCTGACCGCGGAGTCGGCGACGAGGCGCAGGCGAGCGGTGGGCTTCGTGCCGTACTCGGCGAGCGTCATCTCACCCTCGGGCAGGAGTTCGATCTCCGCGCGATGGCCGAGATGGGTGGCGGCGATCGCCGTCATCTCCAGCAGTGTGCCGTGGCTGATGTGCACTTGGCGCCCTGGTGGGTCGGTGACCGGCAGCAGCCTCGTCGGGTCGAAGTACACCCGCGCCTCGGTGTCCGACACCACCTCGACCCGCCATGGCTGGGTGTTGTGCGCGCTCGGTGCGGTGATCCCGTAACGCAGCGCCCGCACGATCGTGGGGCTGTCCGGCGCCGCCGCCGATAACGGGCGTTCGCCCTCCGCACCCAAGCGGTACACAGATGCGTTCATCACGCGCTCCTACCTTGCTGGAAAGTATCTTCCAAGCAAGGTAACCTCGTAGTTGTTCGGTCGTCAACCTTGGAGGTCGGGTCCCGGTGGCAAGATCCGAGATCACGTCGATCGCGTCAGCGGCGCAGGTAGAACGGGTGCTGGCCGAGTGGCGGCTGGCCCGTCCCGACCTCGATCCGGAGCCGTTCCGGCTGTTCAGCGCCCTCGCGGTCGCCGGGCGCCTGGTCCAGGAGTTCTACGAGTCGAGCGCGGCCCGCCACGGCCTCTCGGCGCCGGACTTCTTTCTCCTCGCCGAACTGAGGCGCCGCGGGGAGCCGTTCGAGGCCACGCCCGGTGAGCTCACCCAGGTACTCGTCCGCTCCACCGGTGGCACGACGAAACAACTCGACCGACTCGCCGCTGCCGGTCACCTCACCCGGATACCCAATCCAGAGGACCGTCGATCCAACCTCGTCCGGCTGACTGGTCAAGGTCGCCGACTGATCGACGTCGCCCTGCGCGACCATCTCGAGGCCGAAACGTCGATGATCGACGGTATCGACCCGACCGACGCCCAGCCCTGTGTCGACCTGTTGTGGACCCTCGCCGACCGCCTACACCACTGGGCACCCGCACAGACCGTGGACCGCGGACCTGCAGCGGACCGCGGCGCCGGGCAGCGCATCGCATAGGCTGCCCGGCTATGGCGTTCGAGCAGGTCGCGGTCAGCCCGGTCGAGCTCGAATACACCCTCACCTCGGACGATCTGCGCGATGGTGTCGGCGTCCAGCTGCGTGGCATCCGGCGCCGCTGGCTGGTCGCCCTGCTCGGCCTTCCCCCGTTGGTGGGGATCGCGATCGGTCTGGTCCGCGCCGACAGCTGGGATCTACCGGCCGACGCCGTTCCGTTCCTCGTGATCGGGTGTTTCGTCGTGATGCTCGTCGCCGTCGGGTTCGGCCTGCTGGCCTATCGGCTCCTCCACCGGTGGTTCCGCCGGTGGCAGGCCCACCTGATCATGCGCGGGAACCCGTGGCTGTCCCAGCCCATGAGGACCACCGTGGCGGACACGGGGGTCCATGCACGCAACGCGACGGGAGAGTCGAGATCGTCCTGGTCGCAGTACGCGCTGTACGTCGAGACCGACCAGTCGTTCGTGCTGCTCGCGTCGAAGCGCATCGGTTCGATTGCGCTGGTCCTACCCAAACGCGGGCTGACCGGGGAGGACGCGGGGCGCCTGCGGGCGTTGCTCGACACCCACTGCCAGAGGTATACCTGAGCGGTCGCTCGGGGACGCACGCGCTGGTCATCGCACGTTCTCAGGCTGTTCTTAGGGGCAGCCCTCACACTGGCGGACGTGCGGGTCCTTGTCGTCGACGACGAGCCGGTCCTTCGGGAGTCCCTGGCGCGATCGCTGCGTTTCGAGGGATACGCCGTCACGACCGCCGCCGACGGTGTCGAGGCGCTCGAGAGGCTGCCGGACGCCCGACCCGACGTGCTGGTGGTCGACGTGATGATGCCGCGACTGGACGGCGTCGCAGTCTGCCGCCAGCTGCGGAGCGCCGGCGACACGACCCCGGTCCTCATGCTGACGGCGCGCGACGCAGTCCGCGACCGGGTGCTGGGCCTCGACGCCGGCGCCGACGACTACCTGGTCAAACCGTTCGCGCACGAGGAGTTGCTCGCTCGGCTGCGCGCGATGCTCCGTCGTACCGCCACCAGTGGCGACAACCGGCCGCTCGTCGTCGGTGACCTCCGGCTCGACCCGCAGACGTGGCAGGTCTCCCGCGGCGACCGCGAGATCTCCCTGACCCGCACCGAGTTCGGCCTGCTGGAGCTGCTGATCAGCCACCCCCGGCAGGTGCTGACGCGTGCCCAGCTGTACGAGGGCGTCTGGGGCTGCGACCTCGACGGCTCCACCAACTCCCTCGACGTCTATATCGGCTATCTGCGCAAGAAGCTCGAGGCCGGTGGGGAGCCGCGGATGCTGCAGACCGTTCGCGGCGTCGGATACAGCCTGCGGGCGTCGGACCCATGACGCTGCGTGCCCGGCTCGCGTCGCTGACGTCGCGCGACGATGATCGTCGGAGCGCTCGCCGGGGCGTATCCCGCTGCCCGCGCGGCGCGCATGCCACCGACCGCCGCCCTCTCCTCGACGTGAGGCGAGAACCTCGAGGTGGCACGGGCGTGAGCAACTCATGCCACAAAGCCCCAGGCCGGAGACCTGCCGGCCTGGGGCTTCCCTTTCCCGCGTGCTGAGCAAGACGAACGACGGTTACTCACCACGCCGCAGGGGACGGCGGATATCGCTCACGAACCGGCGGCGCCCGCGGACCACTCAGGGAGCTGCTGGAGTGCCCAGCCGTTGCCATCCGGGTCGGCGAAGAAGACGAAGCGGCCCCACGGCTGGTCGTCGACCTCCGAGACGTCGATGCCTCGCTCGAGCAACTCCGCACGCGCTGCCTCGGCGTCGGCCACCACCATCTGTAGGTTGTCGAGCGAGCCGGGCTCCATGCCGGTCAGCCCGTTGCCGATGGCGATCGAACAGCCCGACCCCGGCGGGGTCAGCTGCACGAAGCGGACCTCCTCGCTCACCGTGTGGTCGTGGTCGGCGACGAAGCCTGCCCGCACGTAGAAGTCCTTGGCCCGGTCGACATCGGTCACGGGCACGGCCACGAGCTCCAGTTTCATGTCCATGTCGTCAAGGCTAGAGAGTATTCAGGTCAGTTCCCGACCTGAATGAACGAACGTCAGGAAGACGACGCTTCCGACCGGCTGCGAGGTCGAGGTCGTGGCGTCCTCACATTCGGGTCGAGCACTTCTGCCGGCGTCCTCAGCGTGGAGTTTGGATGATGGGCGACTTCTTCGATCGCTTGTCGTAGATCATCGGCGTCGATCCGATGCCGGCGCGAAAGACTCCAGATGTCACCGACGTCGCGCCAGCGTGTGGTCGCGGTGTCGCGCGGATCACCCAAACGAGGGCGTCCGCTCTGATCCTCGCCGCTGCGCACATCATCGTCCTGGCGGTGCCGAGAGAACTCGAGTGGAACGACGCCGCATCCAGACCGCGCGACCGCGTGACGGGCCCCTCGCCTGCGGCCACAACTTTGTGCGCGCTATCAAATGTCCAACTGGACGGTGACAAAGCGCGGGCGGTAGATGCTTGCGTCGGCTTCGACATCGTTCATCGCTTCGGACCCGACCATGCGCGAGCCGGTGCTGTTCACGTTGTAGGACACCACCAGCCGACCACGGCCACGGTCGACGTGTGGGTGCGCGTGGGCGTTGTAGGTGTACACGCCGGGCAGCCCATATCTGCCGGTCGGCCCGTGCTCGGGCGTGGAGTACAGGATGGTCTTGTCCACGAACGGTCCAACCGGCGAGGCCGCGGCGTAACCGACGATGTTCGGACTCATGGCCTCGCTGTTGTCGTGCGTGACCAGCAGCAGGCTGTCGCCGACCGGACTCACACTGAACTCGTTGGCTACTCCTGACAGCACCCTCACGCCGTCGTCCTCGTGCTGCGACCATTGGTTGCCGCCAGCGTAGAACTCCCACGGCTCGACCAGGCTGCCCGAAGTCCGCGCGACACGCAGATGCTTCTCGGTCGTCAGGTCCTCGGTGCCGTAGACGTAGGCGTACTCGCCATCGTGATGCAGTGCCGAACCCCACGTCGTCCGGCTGCTCGTCTCCAGGGGCGTGCAGTATCGCGGGGATTCGAGGTCGTCCAAGGCGAACTCCGCCACAGCGGCACCGGAGTAGCGGTCATCCACGTACAGCCGGTACACGATCTCGACTCGGCCGTCGTGGACGTGGGCGTCTCCGGCCCACATGACCGCCCCCGGATGTTCTGGGAAGGCCCAGTGCGATTCGACGACGTTCGCTGGCCTTCCACCTGGGGATCCGTTGACCGTCGTCAGGCGCTCGCCCTCCTGAATCACCAGCGCGTTGCGCGGCATCGCTGTCATGCCCGGCTCTGTGCCGAGCGGAGGACGTGATCCATCGGGATGGACGCTACCCACCATCGTGTCGGAGAAGATCCACAGCACTCGCCCGTCGGGTAACGCCACCGAGTAGGTGCCGTCTGCTCCGGACCAGCCGTAGGGCTGTCCGGGGTCGTTTCCGAAGGCGTTGAACAGATAGGTGAGCGGATCAGTCTCGACACGGAGCACCGTGGGCACGCGGGCATCGCCGGTCATGCCTCCGACCGGCAGGCTCAGCGTCGGCATCTCGCTCGCTACGTCCTCGGCTACCTCGGTCCGAGCCGCCGACCGCGCTCGCTCGAGGCGGTCGCGGGCGGTCCGCGCCGCCTCCTCGATCAGGCCCTGAGCGATCCTTGCCGCTTTCGTCACCCGGGCCGTTGCGAGTTCAGCGGGCAATCGGACGGTAGGCGCCGCCGCGGCAACCCGATCTGCTTGCCGACGAAACGCCTCCGACACTCTGTCAAGGTCACTGGCTGCGTTGGCCGCACCGGTGACCAGGCTCTCGATCGCCTGGCGGAGGGAGGGTGTGGTCACGGAGCGCACGTCGGCCGCCGCATCGACTGATGACGACGTTCTGGACCGGCTAGCGAATCCTTGTTCATGTGACCTATTATTAGGTCATGCAGACAAAACGTGTCTCGGTGACGTCGCTGGCTCGGCGGCGACAGATCGTGGAGGGCGCGATCGACGTGCTTGCCGACGGCAAGCACGGCACCTCATTCGCGCGGATCGCCGAGCGTGCCGGCTTGTCGAGCCCTGGCCTGATCTCTTATCACTTCACCGATCGCCGCGACCTTCTGGCGGCGTTACTCGAGTACGTCGATGAACGGCGAAACGCGATCATCGAGGCGGCGCTTGCGCCGGGCGGTTCCGCCGCCGAGCGCCTGGCCTCCTTGCTCACCTCGGACATGGAATACCTCACTGCGCATCCCAAGGTCTTCGCTGCGGTCGTCGAGGCCTTCCACGAGTTGCGCGACGACGAGGGTCGACTGGCCCACCTGGGCCGCCGCAGCGGTGCGTACGACGCGTTGGTCGGATTGCTTCGCGAAGGCCAGCGCAGCGGGGAGTTCGCCGACACGTACGACGCCGAGTCGCTAGCACTCTTGTTCGATGGTGCTCGGACCCAGTTCCTGGCACAGATCCACCGACGTCCTGATCTCGACGTCGACGCCTTCACTCGCACCCTGGTCGGCCTCGCGCTGACCGCAGTAGAAGAGAGCCGCGCATGAGCCAGATGACAACGATCGCGACGTTGATGGTCACCCGGCTGTGGCTGCGCCCACGCCACCGTCGCGCCCTCGACGCGGCCATCGGCCCGGATGGCATCAACACCGTCGGCTTCGCCGAGGTCGCGGGGATCGAGCACTTCCGGACCATCCGCGGTGCAGACAAGCGCAATCCGGTGATGGTGTTCGTTCACGGTGGCCCAGGCGCGACCCAGACGATCTTCAATCCCACGACCATCCCGTGGGAGCGGCACGTCACCGTCGTGCAGTACGACCAGCGCGGCTCCGGCAAGACCCTGCAGCGTTCCGGGGCCGCGCCGGATCTCACTCTCGATCGGCTCGAGACCGACGCGATCGCCATGATCGAGTCCCTCCGCGACGAACTGGGCATCGACCAGGTGATCCTGGCTGGCAGCTCGGTCGGCAGTGCGATCGCCCTCGGGGTCGCGGCCCGCCGGCCAGATCTGGTGTCGGCGTACGTCGGTGTCGACCAGTTGGCCTCACCGGAGTCACGGCAGCTCTCTCGGCAACTGACTGTGGAGGGACTCCACCGCTACGGCAACCGCGCCGGCCTGACAGCGCTCGAACAGCTCGAGGGAGCGAAGCTCACCCCAGAGGTATACGGCAAGATCGTGCACTGGACCATGGAGGCAGACCCGAATATTCCGCACATGGTCAACGACGTGATCATTCCCGCGCTGCTCACCTCGCCCCTGCACACCACGCGCGACGCCAAGCTCCTCGACGTCGGCATGAAGGCCTCCACAGCGGCTCTCTTCGACGAGATCGGGTCCTTCGACGCCCGCGTCGTCGCATCGGAGCTGGAAATGCCAGTGACCCTCGTCCACGGCGCCTCCGACATCGTCAACCCGACCGCCTGCGTCCACGCCTGGTACGACGAGCTCCGGGGCCCAAGCAAGGACATGATCCTCTTCGAACACACCGGACACCTGGCCGCCTTCACTCGACCGGACCGCTTCGTCGACGTGCTGGCCACAGTCCGTGAACGGGTAGCGGCCGCGTGAGCGGGCTGCGGTTCCCAGTCGACGAGCTGCCCGGCGATGCGAACTAGCCGTTCCACGGCGGGCGGAACGTGCCGGGAGTGGTCAGGATGTCGATGGCGTCCTGACGCTCCTGACCAAGATCCTCCATCGGTACGCCCGCATACCGAATCCCGATCGCGGCCAGATAGGCAATGATGCTGCGTGCTTCCGCCTCGCGAGGGTCGCTGCACAGTGCTGACATCTGCCGACGGAGGTAGTCCAGGCGATACCGATCCACTCTGGCGAGGCGCTGGGCCACCTCGTCGTCTCGTCGCGCCCAGTCCCGGATCGCGAGATCGACGTCTCGGAGCCCGTCAGGCGCCCAGGTGAGCTGCGCGGCTTGGAAGACGCTGGCTCCTGCATCGAGGGACAGGGCGTCGATCTGGTCGGTGACTGCCTGAGTGCTCGCGTGCTCCCAGTAGTCCAGCATGGCATCGAGTAGGGCTCGCCGGTTGGCGAAGTAGCCGTAGAACCCACCTTTCGTGACACCCAGCGTCCGGGCCAGGCTCTCGACCCTCACGGAGTCAGGCCCGTCCGATCCCAGCGCGGCCAAGCCTGCATCGATCCACGCCTGCCGCGGGGTCTTGGTGTATGCCATGCATCATCACCTCCGGCGAGTTTATACGTGGACGTATACATTGCCGTAAACTCTCTATGCGCTCCCGCATAGAAGGGGCTAGCGAGGTATTTTCCGAAGAGTGCCTGGCGTCGGCAACCTCCTCGATCCGCAGCCCACACGCCATTTGCGAGTCGGAATCGCTGCCTGCAGCGCTGCCGCAGCGGTCATCCAGGAAGCGGTTGAACAATCGCGCCAGTCGGTGAGGTCGAGACCTCACTATTCGAGCGTGCGGCGGGCAAATAGTCGCGCTTCGTCACCGTGCAGTTCGCAATCTGACGCAGCTCGAGGCGAATGGGATGCGGGGACCGGCGCCACCACCCAGATCCATGTCCCGCCGTGGTCGCCGAAGTGGGACTCGACCAGCGCCGCACCAGACGGACAGCGGCCTCCGGTGACCATGGACTGAACATCGACCGTGGTGTGTCACCAGTCCTGTCGGAGACTGCCAGGAGTGGTGATGAAGTCGATCGCGTCTTGCCGTCGCTCGTCGTTCGCCTACATAGGGATGGTTGCGTAGCGCATCCCGATGGCGGTGAATGCGATCAAGGCGCGGGTCTCTGCCTCGCGGGGATTGGGGCACAGCGCGTGCGTCTGGGCACGGGCGTAGTCCATCCGGTAGGCGTCGACACCGGCCAACCGTGCGGTCACCTCGGGTTCGCGCCGAGCCCAGTCGCGCACGGCAGGTCGACGTGGAGAAGCTGATCTTCGGACCAGGTGAGTTCACGGGCACGGAATGCGCTGGAACCGGCATCCAGGCCCTCGGTGCGGACGTGGTCCACGACTGCCCGGGGGCAGTCGTGCTCCACTTGTCGAGCATGGCGTTGAGGAGCGCCTTGCGATGGGCGAAGTAGCCGAAAAGAGCCTCCCTTTGGTGACGCCCCGGTTCCGCGCCAGGTTCTCGATCTTCACCGCATCCGCACCGCCGACTGCGAGAGCCTCCAGGCCGGCGTCGATCCATGCCCTTCGCTCGGTCTTGGCGTGTGCCACGCGTCACCTCCGATTGAACTATACGGCAGCGTATAGATCGCATACGATCCGATATATGCGGAGCCGTATAAATCTCGGGGCTGCGGCGTTGTCACCCAAGGCAGCCCACACCGACCTCCCGTGGCGCATCCACACGGTGGCGCCGGACGTTTCGTGGGTACGACGTATGGGCCCTGCCGACGCCCGATGGGCCGCAGGAATCCCGATCCAGGTGCAGCAAGTTCCTGAGCGGCGACACGGGGTCTATCCACCGTTGATGCGGAGCATCGCCTCGGCCTGGGTGGACCGCACGGGGCCTCCGGTCTCGGTGTCGTGCGGGATGGACCGGCTTCCCCGACGGCGGCCACTCGCGGTTCCGGCTCGCCGACCAACTACCTCGATGCGCACAGGACTACCAGAAGGTCAACACTGAGAAGAGGGTCTGATGAATCTGACAGCTTTCCGAGTCGGCGCCGCCGCGTGGATGTTCACGGGCGTCGTGCACGACATCCTCGAGTTCGCTATACCGGGTGACCCCGAGCTGAACGCTGCGATGCGCGCCTCCCACATTCAGATGGGCCCGATCTCGCTCCAGGCAGAGCAGCTGAACCGAGGCGTGAGTCTCGCCATGGGGCTGGCCATGTTCGTCGTCGGGCTGCTGTTGTGGATGCTCGCCGAGCTGCTTAAGGCGGCGCCAGACCGGGTGCGCACCTTCGGGATGGTCGCGCTGGCCTCGAGCGTCGCTGCGCTCGGCCTGGCCGTGCTGCTCATCCCCGGCCCACCCCTGGTGACCTTCTCGTTTGCCACCATCGCCTTCACCGTCGCATTGGTCAAGGCGCCTCAGTCGGTGCAGCCCACGGCTGTGGCAAGACGCGGCGCGCGTTGACTCCACGTCGAGGGTCTTGCTCGCGGCCTCCTCGATCGCGAACCGCTCTTCCAGATCGGGGTCACCCACGATCAGCATGTCGACCTCGTTCGGAATAGCCCCGCTCTCGTCCCTGTAACGAGCGGCCCACGACCCATAGATGAAGGTGTCGAGTCAAGCTCCTAGACTGTCCCGGATGGCGCAACGACTGCCCGTCTTCGAAGGACTCGCTGACCTCGAAGCGGCAGAGCCTGCACTCGTCGCGGCGCACTTGCTCGTTGAAGTCTTCGCTACAGCGCTGGACGATCCGAAGGCCAGGGTGAACTGGTATCCGATTGGCCAGCAATTGGCGCGGCTGGGTGGATGTGAATCGGACGTCGGCTTCTTCCGAGGCAGCGCCACAGCCAACGCGACGAGGGACGTCCTGGCCTTGGAGTGTGTTCTCCTCTGGGAAGCGGTCGCGCTCGCGGGGCGCCTGAACAGCGAAGTCTTGCTCCTGCGGGCGGGCCGCGCGGCCCTCGCCAGCGCGACCCCAGTCGAGACTGTCGCTAACGCGATTCGCGGTCGCCGTTTCCCTTCGCAGTCTAGGTGATCCAAGGTCACCGGCCATGGAGACACCCGCCTACCGGGGATGGGCTCGCGACCTGGCCACGTACCGGGATCAGGTGGCATCCCTGGCTCAGCGGAGCCAGTGCAGTTCATTCACAGGGCCAAAGCCGCCGAGCTGAGTCGCTGCTCAAGCCCTGACGACAGTCCCGCTCCAGCTCTCGCTCGGGCTTGAGAATGGTGAGGCTCGATGCAGCATGCGCCGTCCTGCAACGCCGCGAGTGGACGTGGTTGAATCTGGGCCGCTGATCTGGCGTCGGCTCGGCGCATGACGGCGCCGATGCGTTGGCTGATGCTGTTAGGCAGGACGCGTCCGCCGCCGCGCTGGTTGAGGTGGTTAGGTCCAGGTGCGGGGAACCATCCGCTTCAGGGCAGGGCCGTTCGGCGACGCCCACCACCTCGAACGGCACTCCGCCACCGCGACCACGGTGCGCCCGCCTCAGACGGTGGAGCTGGTGGTCGGCGCCGCCAGGCCGTTGACCTCCGGGGAGATGCGGCGTTCGAGGGCCAGCGCCAGCCAGCCGATGAACACGCAGCCGACCACGAGGGTGGCGATGAACGCGGTGTCGAGCCCGTGCTGCAGCAGCACGCCGGCGACGACGGGTCCGGCGATGGTCCCGCCCTGGAACGCCGCGGCGTTGACGGCGTTGTAGCGGCCGCGGAGGTGGTCGGGGGCGAGGTCGTTGGTGATGGCCGGCACGCTCGGCTGCAGCATCGTCTCGCCGAACGCGAAGAACGCGTGGAACATCAGCACGCCCGCGATCGCCGCCACTGTGCCCGGGACCAGGCCGGTGAGCCCCAGCAGGGTCCACGACGTGGCCCAGACCAGTGCCATCAGGACGAGCACGCGGGTGCGCCGATGCCCTCTGATCCGCGAGAGCATCCAGAACTGCAGAAGCACGATGACGGCGGTGTTGACGGCGAACGCGAGCCCCACGACCCGCGTGGACACCTCGGACACCTGGCGGGCGAACGCCGGGAACCCCGCCTCCATCTGCCCGTAGCCGACGAACGTGCTGAGGAAGGTCAGGCCGGTGAGCCAGAGCACCGCGGGCTGCCGGAGGATCGCCAGGTACGTGGCGGGTTGGGCCTCGGCGGCCTCAGTGTCGGGTGCCGTGGCCCGGCCGTGCACATGCCGGAGCGGACCGAGGAGCAGAGCCATCGGCACCATGACGGTCACCGCGTCGAGGAGGAAGATGACGGTGAACGTCTCCGGCCGATCGACGTCGACGAACAAGCCGCCGACCACGCCGCCGACCCCGATGCCGAGGTTGACGAGCGCGAAGTTCACTCCGAAGTACTGCTGGCGCAGGTCACCGGTGACCACGCTCGCGATCAGAGCGTTGAACGCCGGCCACGAGACCCCGAAGTTCACGCCGACCAGCGCCAACGCGACGGCAGCGACCGGTGGCGTGGTGGCAAAGGCCAGCACCACGTTGCCGACGATCATGCACGATGTGCCGGCCAGCAGGACGACCCGCGCGCCGTACCGGTCGGTGAGCGTGCCCACGGGCCCGGTGACCAGCAGCGCGACCACGGCGATCAGCGCCATCAACGTGCCCGACAGGCTGAGGTCGAAGTGCCGCACCTCGTGCAGGTAGATGATGGTGAACGGCAGTGTCAGACCACGGCCGAGGGTCTGGAGCGCGACCGTGGACAGCAGCCAGCGGCCCGGCGTGGGCAGCGCGCCCCAGAACGATCTGAGGCTCAGACGAGGGCTCGCGGACACACGGGACATCTTGCTTGATGCCACCGACAGAGTTCGAGCCGTTTTCGCGCGGGTTGTGCTAGTGGGTGGGGGTCGAGAGCACACCCGCCGCCCGCACGCGCTGCCTCGGCGTCGGCCACGACCAGCCGCGGGTTGTCGAGCGAGCCGGGCTCCATGCCGGTCAGCCCGTTGCCGAGTCCGGCGTCATGGCCCCGATCCTTGGGTGCGGCGAGGTGCGGGAACCTGTCGCGCACGCCGTCGCGGGACCGCGCCGGGCGCTACTTCCCAGCGGCCTGCCCGTGCCAGTCCTCGAGCCGCGTGGCGCCCTGGCGGGAACCGTCGGCGGGGAGAAGCGATCCTTCGTCCAGCGTGGCGCCGTAGTAGCGCGCCCCGGGGTCCGTGTGTACCTCGCGAGGATCCTGGCGATCGGCCAGCGTGGTCCGCACGAGCTCGTCCAGCCGAAACCTCTCCGGCCCGGCGACCTCCACGATCCCGTTCACCGGGCTGCCGACGGCCACGTCGGCCACGGCCGCGGAGACGTCCTGTGCCGCGATGGGCTGGATGTACACCGGCGCGAGGCGGACGACGCCGTCCCGGGTGGCCTGGTCCGTGATGCCGCCCAGGAACTCGAAGAACTGGGTGGCGTGGACGATCGAGAAGGGTACGGAGGAGTCGGTGATGAGCTGCTCCTGGGCGATCTTGGCGCGGAAGTATCCGCTCTCGGAGAGCCCCTGCGTGCCGACGACGGACAGCGCGACATGGTGCCGCACGCCGGCCGACTCCTCCGCGGCGAGGATGTTGCGTGTGGACGTCTCGAAGAACTCGAGCACGGCCGCGTCCTCGAACGAGGGCGAGTTGGACACGTCGACGACGACATCCGCGCCGTCGAGCGCCTCGGTAAGCCCCTCCCCGGTCAACGTATTGACACCGGTGTCGGGAGCGGCCACCACAGCCTCGTGGCCCTGCTCGCCGAGGAGGGCCACGAGCTTGGAGCCGATGAGCCCGGTGCCGCCGATCACGACGATCTTCATGATGGTGCCTTTCCGGAGTTGTCTCGGCGGCGCGTGCACCGCCCTGTCACCAGGACGACCGGACAGACGGGAGATTCGTGACGGCGGGCCGGTTCAGGCGGGTGAGACGGCCCCGTTCACGTGTCGGAGTGCTGATCGTCGGCCAGCCTGTCGAGATTCTCGGCCGCACCGAGGATGCCGCGCAAGACGACGTCGTACCTTTCGACGTCCGAAGGATCGAATAGCCAGTCCGTGACCGGCCGGTCCATGACCTCCTCTGGATGGCTGGAGACGGCCAGCCTCAGCTCCCTCGACCTCGCGTTCCGTCAGGCAGCAGAGGCGAACGCACGAGTCCGAGCAGTCCCCGGGCGAGGAATCGCGTCGCATCTACCTCCCTGGTCAGATCACCCGTCGAGGGTCCGGGGCAGGCCGAAGTACGGAGCGACAGCGGTCTCGAAGTGGGTGATCTCGCAGACTCGGTCGCCGGCGAGGCCGATGACGACGACGCCCGCGAGATGCAAGCGTCCGGCGACTGGGTCGCGGACGTACTCTCCCCAGGCGGGCTGGCCGTTCGCCCGGACGGGAACCATTCGGGCGATGCCCTGACGGTGAGCCCCGGTCGCGGCGAAGAAGCGGCGCACCGCCGCGGTCCCGAGGTACTCGAAGGGCAGGGGCGGCATCCGCACCCACGCGTCGTCGGTCATCAGCGCGACGAGCGCGTCGACGTCCAGCTCGGTGAAGGCCGTGACGAAGCGGTCGAGCAGCGCGCGTTCCTCCGGTCCGTTCGGCGGGGGCGGGTGCGGAGATCGGGCCGCGTTCAGCGTCGCGCGGGCACGTTTGAGCGCGCTGGTGACCGCGTGCTCGGTGAGGCCGAGCAGCTCGGCGGTCTCGCTCGCGCGGTACCCGAGGACGTCGCGCAGCAGCAGCACGGCTCGCTGGTTCGGCGGCAGCAGCTGGACGGCGGTGACGAATGCGAGAGAGATCGCCTCGCGGGACTCGTACGTGGCCTCGGGCCCAGCCGCCTGATCGGACAGCCCTTCGAGAAGCGCGTCCGGATACGGCTGAAGCCACAGCACCTCACCGTTGCGGGTCGGCTCTGGCGGCGGTACGGGGAGCGGCGCCGCGGTCACCGGCCGCCGCGCGGAGGACCGCAGCAGGTTGAGGCACCGGTTGGTGGCGATGCGGTACAGCCAGGTGCGCACGGACGAGCGCCCCTCGAAGCCGTCGAGACCGAGCCAGGCCGCCAGCAGCGTCTCTTGCAGCGCGTCCTCGGCGTCCTGCAGCGAACCGAGCATGCGATAGCAGTGCACCTGCAGCTCGCCGCGGTGCGGTTCGACCAAGGCGGTGAACGCGTCGCGGTCGCCGCCGCGCGCCCGCTGGAGCAGTTCTGCCGACATCGGCCACCTCGATCCGCATCGTCGCTGTCCGTACTCACAGGTGCTGACACCGGCAACCGGCGGAACTGGTCACGGTCGGCGCGCCCAGTTTCGGCCGCGCGCTGTGTCTGCCCCTACGAAGCCAGACGCACGCCGCCCCAGTGCCGGGCGGCGTGGAGCCTGGCGCGAACAGGGGTCGTCGGCACTTCGCCGGCGGGTCCACGACTGATGGGAGGATGACATGGCAATCGCGAACAGCACAGTCCTCGTGACCGGCGCCAATCGTGGCATCGGGCGCGCGCTGGCCGAGGAAGCCTTGGCGAGAGGCGCCAAGCGGGTCTACGCCGGTACCCGGCAACCCCTGACCCACCCGGACAAGCGCGTCACGCCCCTGACCCTGGACGTGACCGACCCGGCGCAGATCCAGGCGGCCGTCGAGAAGGTGGGGTCTCTCGACATCCTCGTCAACAACGCCGGCCTCGGGCTGTACGACGACCTCAGCGATCGTGCGGTGCTCGAACAGCACCTGGCCGTCAACCTCTTCGGCACGTACAGCGTGACCCAGGCCTTCGTGCCGTTGCTGGCCAGCTCTCGCGGCGCCGTCGTCAACGTCGTGTCCATGGCGGCACTCGCGTCGCTGCCCGTCATGTCGGCCTACTCGATCTCCAAGGCTGCCGCGTTCTCCTTGTCGCAATCGCTGCGCGCCCTTCTGGCCGGACGCGTGAGCGTACACGCCGTCCTGAGCGGACCCGTGGACACCGACATGACCCGAGGCATCGACATCCCCAAGGCCTCTCCGGAGTCTGTCGCACGAGCCATCTTCGACGGCGTGGAGAGCGGGGAGGACGACATCTTTCCCGATCCCATGTCGACGTCGATGGCCGAGAGCTGGCGCACCGGCGCGGTCAAGGCGCGCGAACGCCGCGCTCGTCGCGGCAGCGCCCGCCACGTCATGAGCACCACCCAAGAACACGCCGCGACCCCACTGCCACGAAACCGGAGAGAAGCCATGAATGATGGCAACTTCATGATCACCTTCACGGTGGACCAAACCCCGGAAGAAGCCTTCGACGCCATCAGCGATGTTCGCGGATGGTGGACCGGAGAGATCGACGGGGATGCCAACTATCTCGGCGCCACGTTCACCTATCGCTACGAGGACCTCCATCGCAGCAAGCAGCGGATCACAGAATTCATCCGTGGCAAGAGAATCGTCTGGCATGTCGTCGAGGGCTATGTCGACTTCACCCACGACAAGGCGGAGTGGACCGGCACGGACATCACGTTCGACATCTTCGACGAGGACGGCAAGACAGCGGTCCGTTTCACTCATGTCGGGTTGGTTCCCGACATCGAGTGTTTCGACAGCTGTTCAAGCGCGTGGCGCTATTACGTCAACGGCGGTTTGCGTACGTTGATCGCAGCCGCGGGTTGAGCGCGGGCACGTGGCGCGGGCGCCGGAGACCACCCGGGCTAGATCGCGATGGCCTGGCGGAAGTTCTCCAAGGCGGTTTTCGCAGCCGAGGCCTTCTCACACACCATGGGCAGGAGCTTGATCGACTTCCCGAGCTTCGTGCGTGCCGATTCGACATCATGATGATTCCCCGCCATACGGCCGAGGATCGTTGCCACCTTGATCAGTTCATTGTGAAACGGTCCGGTGGCTGCGTCGACGTCGTCTGGCACGCCGTTGATATCGGCCAGGAAATTCTGGAGCTCGTCACCACCTAGTTCGCCGGCGACGATCTGTGCGAATCCACGACCGCACGGTTCGATCGCGTTGGCGTAGGGCAAGAATCCTTCGTACGCGTCGACAACATGTTCGTGTGCTTTTCCCAGGAGGTTCGCATCCCTCGTCGCCTGGGCCCGGAGGTAGTCCTGCCGGGCAACGTTGATGTGATATTGGGTGTGCGCCGCATGCTGCAGCGCCATGTCGAAATTGCGCTTGAGAGCTTCGAAAGCCACTTGGGCGGTACCCGCATCCGACACAGAATTACCTCTCGTCGCTCGTTGGCTGCGCCGGTTGGCGCGTCTCGCGACGCCGGATGGCCCGTCCGCGCCACCCAGTCGCAAAGTTAGGTTAGCCATACCTAACGTCGATCACAAGTGGTCGGAACCCCGCTGGGGCCGGGTGCCGGAACGAGTCGGCGTCTCCGCCGGGCGGAGAGGCGCCCGGTGGGGCGGCACACGGGTGGATCGAGCCGGGCGTGCAAGAAGCGCCCGTGTGCACGCATCTCCGCGGGCACACGAGCGCTCTTGTTCGGATCAGGCTCGGTACGTGACGTAGTTCGTGCACATCCCGACTTCGTTGATGCAGACCTTGATCTTGACGGTGTAGTTCTCCGGGATGTCGCCACTGCCGTCCGGCGTTCCCAGGTCGAAGACCTTGCCGGACTCGCTGGATCCGACGTAATAGGTGTCCGTGTCGACCGAGGTGCCGTTCCGGTTGAGGACCGACACCTGAACCTTGGTGGCGTGGCCGTCCCTCAGGTTGTCGTAGACCTTCAGCATCTCGCCGTTGTCGTAGAAGACCGCGACGTAGTCCTGGACACAGCCACCTCCGCTGTAGCAGTGCTTCAGGCCGACCTCACCGCCGTTGCCGTCCGGGTCCTTGGCCTCCTCGGCGCTCGACAGATCCTCGGTGTACGGCACCCAGGTTGCGGCTTGCGCAGGCACCAGGTTGACGAGCGATACGAGCAGACCGACAACGGCCGCGATCGGGAGGAGATGGGCAAGGCGCGGCCGCCGTGGGTGTGCTGTGGTCATGGTGGTCATGAAGGGCTCCTTTCCTCGTCGTACATGTGCGCACTGGCCGTATGTCCGGCTACGAGAAGAGGATTCGTCGCGGCGGTTTCCGTCCGGCTGCCGCGCGGTTTCACCCCACAGCCGCCGGGCCCGGTTCGGAGGGCGGTGGCGGCGGGCCGGGAGCTTCGGATCGACAAGGCTCTCGGCATCGCCGGATCTCACGGCGTCACCGGCCGTAGCGCAGGACCGAGCGGCGCTCGAAGCGACGGCTCGCACCGCCGACACCACGTCTACATCGTCAGAGGTGCGTGCGGAGGTTGGCCGTCACGATGGGCGTCGGATGCGTGGCGACCGCCACGAGCCGTCCCTCGCGATCCCAGAACGTCAGGTTGCCGTCATGGGTGCGCACGCCGACTGGGCCTTGATCCGGCCATGCCATCGTCAGGACCTTGCGACCCCGGACGCGCGCCGTGACGAGCATGCCGTTCGTCGAGGGAGTGATCACGGCGTAGGCGTCGCCGCTCGATAATAACCGAGCGTCTCCGACCCGCGTTCGGATCGGTCGATAGGACGTGGTCTCTGAAGTCTCCGACAAGACGCCGGCGGCATCGATCGAGACGACGCGACCCGAGGCGACGATCGCTGAGGACGTGAAAGGCGGGAGGTCCGCGATGAACAGCTGCCGAGTGACGGTGCCGGGCTGCGACCAGATCCGAACCTGCGACCGCCGTTCTCGTTGGTCGAACCCCCACGGGACGTTCAGGAGGGCGGTGATGTCCGTGGAACTGCGGCTGATCGCGAGGACGCTGATGTCGCGATCGAGTTCGCGCCACGTGATCCGCGGAGAGTCGGACAGCACGTCGACGAACGCCAGGCCGTCCTCGGTGACTGTCGCGAGCACGCTGCCGTCGTAGGACGGCAGGATGCTCTTGACCCGGAGAGTCGTCCAACGACGGACGCGACGGGTCACGAGGTCGAGCACGTGGATTGTCCGGTCGCCCCCTGCGGTGCTCAGCAGAAGGGCCTGCGACCCATGATCGGCCACGACGAGTCCGTGGGTAGGGACATCCCAGCGGGCTCTCACCCGGCCGTCCGGCGTCAGCAGGCGCACTCCGAGGTCGCCGTGTGCGACGAGCAATGCACCGGAGGACAACGCTGCGGCATCGAAGACCGGAAGCTGGCCCGCCTCCGGAGGAGCTTCGACCTCGACGATGCCGGTCTCGTCGGCGTGGCGCGGAACAGGTGGCAGGTCGGCCCTCAGCAGCGGGTCCGACCGTCGTCTCAAAGTCTTCGCAGTTCGCTCGACGTGCATCGCGTCGCCGACGAGGGCATCGCTGTCCCGGAGGATCGAGCGCATGGCGGCGCTGCTCAGCCGGCGGTCCGCCGATGGGTCTTCGCACGACACCGTGGCCAACGCGTCGACGAACCGTGAGCGCACTGGTCGAGCTGCCGGCGACGGGTCGTCGAGCAGCGTCATCGCGCGCTGGAGGTTTGCCTCGGTCGGCTGCTCCGCGACGAGGTGAGCGAACAGGTATCCGGCAGTCGGCGTGTCGAGCGTGCTGCTCGTGTCGAGGTCGGCCATGACGAGGCGCCGAAGGGACGACTCCGGCCACGCCGCATCGACGGCGCCGACGACGTCCCCGACACGTTGTCGGTCGTGGACCCAGTCCTCCCGGAGTCGGTGCCCGCCCGCGGGGTCGACCTCGCCGAGGCGATCCACGGCTCCGGCGAAGTTGCCGCGGCTTCGGGCGATGTCGGTCGCCCGGCCCCGGTCGCCGGCCCTCCACCAGAGGCGGACGAGCAGGTCCGGATGCAGATCGCGAGCCTCGGCAAGTTCGGCGGCGAGGCGGAAGCGCTCATGACGTTCCAGCAGCGCGACGGCCGCCGCGGGGTCGTCGAGCAGGTCGTTGAGGACGAATGCGGCCTCCGTGACGCGGTGTTCCTTCTCGAGCTGCTGCATGGCGCGCTGATAGAGCTCGCGCAGCCGGATGACCTCGTCGATGAGAACCACGGAACCGCCCGTGGGGCGATACAGGGTGGGGGTCAATGAGGTGCGCCGCCGGGCTCCCAAGCGGTACGGGGACATGCCGTCGGGCTGACCCAGTCCCACGGCGTTGCGCAGCGCACTGTCCCAGTCCCCGCGATCGAGCTGCCGGGTGAGTTTCTCGAGATAGGCCCGATGGCGACCGGCGATCATGAACCGGCCTGGGGTCCGGAGCAGGATCTTCAGACCGAGAGAACGAAGGCGATGCCGACTCGGTTCACCACGTCCACCGCGGTGCCTCGTCCGTGGCGCCACTCCGTCCACGCCGGCTGCGTGCTGGTCGGCCGGCCAGCCAGATCACGCCCACGACGAGGCCTACCGCGGCCAGCGCCACCAAGCCGGCGAGCCGGCTCTGCGGGTCGTTCTCGTTGGTTCGCGTGATCGCCATGACCACGATCACCAGCGAGACGAAAGCCGGCCAGAACGGTTCCAGTGACCTGGCAGTCGGGTGTTCGTCGCTCTGGGGAGGCGTCAGGTGCCGTCCCTCGGGGCGAGCGCGGTGCAGCCGTCGTACGAGACGCGACGGTGCCGCCACCTTCGCCGCTGACCGCAGGTCCGGCACCTCAGGATCGGGCCTTCTCGGCAGCACGGCTGGTTCGCTCGGCCGGTCGAGCCGGCGCAGTCGATGCACAGTCAGGTCGGAGAGGTCGGCCCACGTGTCGACGGGCACGGGCGCCAAGCCGCCGAGCGGGATACCGATGAGTTCGCCGCTGCGGGCCAGCGTCAACGATGCACTCGTCGGAGTGAGTCCCGCCGCGGCCCAGCCATCGCCATCCTGTGTCAGCGGCAGGCCAGGAGCGGCCTCTGCCCTCACGGTGGCGGCAACGGTCAGCCGAAGGAGCCAGCTGCCGTCGGGCAACTCGTGCAGTCGTGAGCCTGGTACCCACAGCGCCTGGACCCGTCGGCGTGCCTCGGCGTCGCCGATCAGGCCCACGTCGATGACGAAGCCGGCGGCGTTCACGCTGCCTCGCGACCGAAGGGTCTGGATCATGATGTCCACGCGACCGCGGTGAGGTGAGCCATGGGCTGTCGGTCGTTCACGTCGACCACGTCGATCTCGCCGTCCGGTCGCTGGATCGCCAGCCACGGGCGACTGGCGTGGACGGACATCGACACGATGTCGCCCGACCATGTGGTGAGTGCGGTCGTGCCCGACGGCCTGCACAGCCGCAGCACATGGCCTGCGGCAGACACGCCGACAAGCGCAGGTCCGGACGACGTCATCGTGAGCCCGGCGATCTGCGTGCCCGCCGGCACGGTGATCCGGTCGCCGGACGGACTCACTGTCCACGGCTCGTCGTCCAGACGCCAGGCCACAGTGCCCTGGGGTCCGAGGAGTATGTCGGTCGCTGCCGGTAGCGGCGCGCGGTGGTCCGAGACCATCACTGCGTCTCTGCGTCGCTCGGCGATGCGCGGCTGGTCGAAGAAC
The DNA here is from genome assembly GCA_036566745.1 of Jiangellaceae bacterium. Taxonomy (GTDB): domain Bacteria; phylum Actinomycetota; class Actinomycetes; order Jiangellales; family Jiangellaceae; genus DATCVR01. Next base: position 21,674 of record DATCVR010000287.1, read on the forward strand.
TCGCCGGGTGCCACGGCCAGGATGTCGGGACGCGGCGTCGGGACGCCGTCACTCGACAGGATCCACCAGGTACCGCGGAGACGACACAGCAGGGACTCGCGCAGCATGTATGCAGGTTCGAGGCGCTTGTCGGCGTCGCTGTGCACGTCGTGTTCGGTCAGGCCGACCTGCTCGACTGACGCCGCGATCTCGCTGCCTCCCGGCAGAGGTTTCCCCACGATGTCGAGCCGGAGCCGTCCTCCGTCCTTCAACACCAGCGCCAACGTGCGGCGTCCTGCGAAACCGGCGCTCACGACGGTCCCTGAGACCCGATGCCGTCGCGGCCTGCCGGTACCGGTGGGGGCCTGGAGCTGGACGGTGACGAGCTCGTCACCGAGCTCGCCGCGTCCGAGTAAGCGGGCACGGGCGTTCATGAACGCCGGGAACCTCATCCCATGACGAGCCGGTGGACGTGCGGTGCGCTGGTGCTTGGTGTTGAACGCGGCTCCGCGCAGGGCCCTGATCGCGAGGTCGTGCCGAGGCAACGCAAGCTCGGTGTGGTCGGCGCCGAGTCGAACGTCGACAGCAGTGGGTCCTGAGGCGTCCCACGCTGCCTCGCTCAGGACGAGCGTGCGCAACCGTCGCGACCGGTCGTCCGCCAGGCGAGTACCCGTGAGCAGCCATGTCTCGTCGTCCTTCCCGACGGAGGGCAGCCAGGCTTCGACCTCGGCGACGCTGGGTTCGCTGGCACGCCTCGTGGCGAGCCAGGCCGGCAGGAGTACCTGCGCGTCGCCGCTACGCCACGAGCACGGGGAGTCCCCCAGCAGTCCGAGGCTCAGCTCGCCGCCGCGGCTTCTGGCGCGGCGATCCAGCACGATGAGGGCCGCCAGCTGTACGAGCCGAGCCGCACCCAGCTGATGAGGCCCGCAGTCCACGAGTACCGAGACCCGGCCCCGCGGGTGCTCGTCCAGATGCCCGGGAGCCAGGTAGAGCAACTCAGCCATGACCGCGCGACGGAGGAACTCGTTCGGCGCTTCGTCGGCGATCGACCACTCGGACGTCAGCAGCCGGTGGGGTCCACCGCGGGTGGTGATCCCGTCATAGCCGTCGAGCTCCCCGGATGTCGCGTGGGCGAGGTCGATCCGGCTGACGAACTGATCGAGATGACGGATGAGCGGGCCGAGAGCGGTGGCGAACTCGACGTCGAGAAACGACAACGCCGACGACCATGGCTGCAGCTCGGACGGCAGCGCGTGGGAGGTGCTCACTCCGAACCGAGCAGATCGGGGTCCGCGGAGGTCACGGGCATTGGTGAGATCAGGATGTGGCCAGGAACGATCACGACCAACTCGGCCGAACGGGACAAGGCCTGCAGGAGCAGGTCGGCGGAGGGTGCGGAGCGCAGAGTAGTGGGGAGCAGGGCCGCCCCTTCCCAGCCGAGGTAGGTCACGCCGTCTGTCCAGGGCAGAGCGCCGGCCTCGCCGAGCACGACGAGTGCGTCGGCGGATGATGCGACGCGGAGGTCCGCTCCGGCACGCAGGCGATCCTCGACGGCCGTCCGCAGCCGCCGAGCGGCCTCTCCGACCCCGCACGCCCCGGCGACCTCCAGAGGTGGCTCGCGGCGTGACCAGCGCACGTCCGGCGGCTGCGCGCTCATGACTGGAGCGTGTCGATCAGGCGGAGCCGCACCTCGCCGAGGCTGGGAGGCAGGTCCGCATGCGCGAAGCCCGCGTCGATCTCGCGCAAGGTCGCCTCGATCCGCAGCCGGGTGTCGTGGTCGTGGGGACCAGGGCCGGTCTCGTCGATGAGCAGGCGTCCTGCACGACTCAGGCGTTCGGCTCTGGCGGCGATGCCCCGGGACAGGTCCTCGGCCGAACGAACGAGGTTGACGTTCCGCGAACTCGACATCAGATCGGCGAGAGTCTCACGGGCCAGGATCTGCGCATCGGCGCTGGGAGCGATGAGTGGAAGCACCCACATGTCCGCTACACCAGCCGCGACGCGAGCATCGAGAACAGCCGCGGCGGCGACCAGCCGTTGCACGCGGATCGCGCGGCGGTCCGTGATGGGGATGCCGGCAGCCCTCAGCCGGCGAATCGCCGTGGCGATCAGCGGACGAGCCGCCGAGAGGTCCACCGATTCCGCCAGGGCGGCGAGACGGTCCACCGAGTGCATCGTGGATGTGGCGTGCTGCGGCGGATCCGTGCTCACGGCCCAGCCGGCTTCGAGTAGCTCCTCGAGGCGAGCGTCCTCGACCGGGTCGACGAACAAGCGCGCCAGGAATCGATCTGAGAAGGCATTCAAGGTGTGATCGTCCGGCAGCGAGTTCGCCGCCCCGACGCACACGCGCAGCGGAACTGCGAGGTTCGTGGTTCCCCGGCGAAATGTTCGCTCGTTGAGCAAGCCGAGCAGAGTGTTCAGGATTGCCGTTGAGCCCAGGAAGACCTCGTCGAGGAATGCGATCTCAGCCTCGGGAAGCATGCCGGCGGTTTCGACTTCGACGATTCCGTCGCGTAGCCGCCGCAGGTCGACCGGCCCGAAGATCTCGTTCGGTTCGGTGAACCGACCCAGCAGATACTCGAAATACTTTCCACCCAGTTGTGTGGCGACCCGCCGCACCGCCTCCGACTTGGCCGTACCGGGTTCTCCGACGACCAGGAGGTGCTCGCGAGCCACGGCGCAGAGGACCACGATCTCAGCGATCATCTCGCGATCGACGAGGCCTGATGTCGCTTTGCCGATGGCGATGTCGACCGCGCGCGCATCGTCGGCGAGGTGGTGAGTGGACGACGGCGTCTCGTCACGCATCGGCGAAGTGTAAGCGCGGCAAAGCTCTTTCCGCATCGTTGCCCTGAAAGTCCGATCAATCCGCGTGAGCATCGTTGGTGACGGCAATTCGCTTGAGCTGCCTTCCGGAGCGTGAGGATCAGGGTCATCGGCCCGAATTCGGAGATCCTCCGTACACGATCAGGGTCGAACCGCACGTGGTCCGGGACGGAAGTCCCTGTGCCTCGGGTGCCCTGCCGGCCGAATGTGGCCTTAGGCCGACCGGTCTCCATGAGAGACCAGGCAGAGGTGACGAGAGGTGAGGACGATGCGTGCGCTCGTGGTGTACGAATCGATGTTCGGCAACACCCAGGCGATCGCCGAAGCGATCGGGCACAGGCTGGAAGCGGTGATGGACGTCGATGTCAAGGAGGTCGGCGCGGTTGAGGCGGTCGTGCCCGACGACGTGGACCTGCTCGTGGCCGGCGGCCCCACGCATGTGCTCGGGCTCAGCCGGCCCCGCACCCGCCAGGACGCCGCCGACAAGGGCGAGGGAGCCGTCATCTCGGCCGGAATAGGTGTCCGAGAGTGGCTGGACGACCTGCCGGACATGCGGCGAGAAGTCGCCGCGGCGGCCTTCGCGACAAGAGCCGACAAGCCGCGGCTGCCCGGCTCCGCCGCGCGAGCCGCGAACCGGCGGCTCAAGCGCCACGGCTTCCGCGTGGTCACGCCGCCGCAGGACTTCTACGTCACGGGGTTGACCGGACCGCTCGCGGCCGGGGAACTCGACCACGCGCGCACCTGGGCAGCAGGGATCGCCGTGGCCGTGCCGGCCAGCGACGCGAGCCGCGGCGACCGGACCTAGGAGCTCGCCAGGCTGCGCGCGACCCCGGCGTGCCCCACGACAGCTGGCACTCCGACTTATGCACGTCACCCGACCGTGGACGGTGCGTTCGTGGGCCTGGCGGCTGGCGACACCGGCCAGCGGGCTCGTCCCTCGGCGAGGGCGGTGTGCCAGTGGTCGAGTTCGTCCACCATCGCGTCGGGCATCTCGCGGTCGCGTGAGCGCAGTGTCGGTTTCCGTGCGCAGCACGGATGACGTGCTCGGGTTGTCGGCGGACGCTGAGTTCGTCCGATCCGAGATGCGACACCGAAGGAGACCGACATGTCCGAACTAGTCGGCGCGCTCGAAGCAGACCGCGCCCTGAAGGCCAAGCACCGGGCCATGTGGGCACTGGGCGACTATTCCGCCGTTGCCAGCGACGTCGTCGGGGCACTGGGCCCGATCCTGGTCGAGGCGACCAAGGTGGGACGTGGCGACCGGGTGCTGGACGTCGCGGCCGGCGCGGGCAGCGCGTCCATCCCCGCGGCGCGGACCGGCGCGAGCGTCGTGGCCAGCGACCTCACCCCCGAACTACTCGACAACGGGCGCCGTCAGGCCGAGGCGCTGGGCGTCGACGTCACCTGGCGCCAGGCCGACGCCGAGGCGCTGCCGTTCGCCGACGGCGAGTTCGACGCCGTGTTGTCGTGCATCGGCGTCATGTTCGCTCCGCACCACCAGGCCAGCGCCGACGAGCTGGTTCGCGTCTGCCGCCCGGGTGGAACCATCGGGCTGGTGAGCTGGACACCGGACGGATTCATCGGTCAGATGTTCGCGACGATGAAGCCGTACGCCCCTCCGCCTCCTCCCGGTTCCCAGCCACCACCGCTGTGGGGCCGCGAGGACCACGTCCGCGACCTGCTCGGCGACCGCGTGACGTCGGTGGATGCTCGTGTCCAGAACCTGACGGTCGATCGTTTCGCCACGCCGGAGCAGTTCCGCGACTTCTTCAAAGCCTGCTACGGCCCGACCATCGCCGTGTACAAGAACATCGCCGACGAACCCGAGCGGGTCGCCGCATTGGACCGCGAGCTGGCCGACCTCGCGCGGCGCCATGATCAGGGTGGCGGTGTCATTGACTGGGAGTACCTGCTGGTCACGGCAGACAAACACGGTGCATAGCATCGGGGCATGCCCGAACTCGAACGTCTGCGCCTCGACCATGCCCCGGCTCTTCGCGAGTTCGAGCTGGCGAATCGGGCCTACTTCGCCGCCTCGATTCCCGACCGTGGCGACGACTACTTCGCCTACTTCGACGCCAGGCACCGTGAACTGCTGGCGGAGCAGGCCGCTGGGTCGCACGCCTTCCACGTCGTGGTGGGCGGCGGTGGGGAGGTGCTCGGTCGGGTCAATCTGATCGACGTGGCGGACGGCTCGGCGGAGCTCGGCTACCGGATCGCCGAGCATGCTGCCGGACGAGGGCTGGCGACGGCCGCCGTGCGTGAGGTGTGCGTCCTGGCCGCCGCGACGTACGGCCTGACCACCCTGCGCGCCGTCACGACACTCGACAACGCCGGCTCGCGAGCCGTTCTGGCCCACACCGGATTCGTGCCGACCGGCGAGCTCGACCTGGACGGCCGGCCCGGTCTCCGCTTCGTGCGCGACCTGCGCGACCTGCGCGACTTGCGCGACCTGCGCGACCTGCGCGACGTCGGCGACGCGACGGCGAGTCCCAGGACTCCGGCCCGGTAGGCGTCGCCCCGCCGGGCCGGATCGACGACTGGCTCAGCCCGAGTCCACGCTGGCTCAGGCCGGGTCGACGACCTGGCCGGCGAACATCACCGTCCCGCTCTCGCGGTGGCGGATGAGGTAGAGGAAGGGCTGGTCGGCCGCGACGATGAGCTCCGGCGTGGGCGGGCCGGACTCCCCGAACCCCACGGCAGTGGCGGCCGCCGCGACGGTGCCGCGCTCGTCGACCTCGATGTCAGCGGCGTGGACGGCCGCGTCGAGGAACGCATCGCCGGAAATGCCGGGATACGCGCCTGGCGCTGCACCGACATCGCTGAGCCAGTCGAGCAAGTCGATCTCGTGGTGGGTGGCCCATTTCGGCATGAGCAGCTCGTACGGCCGGGCGGTCAGCGTGGCGTCGAGCTGGGCCAGCAGGTCGGCGTCCAGGCGCTCTCGGAACTCGTCGAAGCGCCCCTCGTCGGGCACGATCACGAGCATCGAGTACTCGTCGCCGGCGTAGGGGAGCTCGGCGCTGACGAACCCGTCGCCGGCGCCGGCGCGGCCGTTCACACCGAGACTTCGCATGAATTCGACGTCGACCGTGGTGCCGTCGAGCCGGCTGAACGCGTCGTTGACGGGCTCGTACTTGCCGAACGGTGTCTCCCAGCGGGCGTTGACGTAGAGGGTGTCGGTGAGGACGAGCGGCGTGCCGGGCTCGATGAACCCGGGCGCCAGGAGCTCGGGGATGAGGTCGGCGGTGTTCTCGCTGACCCAGTCGTTGATCACCTGGCGGCTGCCCTCGGGGTCGCCGCTCAGGTCGAGGGTCTCGGTATCAGCACCGTGTTCGGAGGCCAGCAGGTCGATCCATTCCTGGTCGGGGCGCGTGGTGACGTCCGGCCAGATGCGGTCGCCGATGGTGACCGTGACCTCGGGCGACTGGCTCGCGGCGATCGCCTGGTCGATGGCGTTCCAGGCCTGGTGAGCGGCGAGGCCCTCGGGCAGGCCGAAGGCCTTGTCGATCGCTGCACCGGTCGTGGCGTCGGCGGCGCCGCGGGCCATGAGCAGCGCATGGCCGATACTCACCGGGCTGAACACGATGTTGGCGTCGGCCGGCTGGGTCCGCCAGAGCGCGAAGCCGGCGTCGTTCAGACCCGTGGCCAGCTCGGCGACCGGCGCGGTCGGGTCGACCGGAGACCGCCGCACGTCGTCGCCTGGCGAGAGCGCCGCGGCCGCCGTGACAGGATCCGGGTCACCCGACCCGCACGCCGCGACGGCGAGCAGGGTGACCAGTGCGAATGCCTGGCGAAGCATGCTCCTTGGACGCCGACCGCACCCGCGAGGTTCCCGGCTCGTTCGCGCTGGGACGAGCGTCCCGACATCGTCAGCGCTGGTGACGCCTGTGCCAGGGCTCGTACCTCATGTCCCAGGGATAGCCGTACAGGACGCCGACCCCTCCGGCCGAGTTCGTGCATCAGCGCCGAGTTCAGCCGCACGTACGCCGCGACTTCATCTTCGGTCAGCAGGCGATAGAAGCTGTCGACGTCGATGATGGCGAATCGATCGTTTCGCGCCTGTTCCGCTGCGCCCTTGGGAGCATGACGTGATCGAATTCTTCTCGTCCTCGGTAAAGGACCATCCGGCGTTCACAGGCCCGGAATGATACGCGCCGTCGGAGCCAACGCGAGCGCGACCACGAGCGGGCGGCACGAAATCGTCCTGGAAAGTCGGCTGCAAGCAATCGATCGCTCGCGAACTTAATTTTCGGCGCTGGGTGATGTCACATCGGCGGCGGAATCGGCACCTCCAGTTTCCAACGCGGCCGTGTCTCGCCACGCCCTTCAACCCTATGACTGGAGTTGCACGATGGTCTGGATACTCGTCCTCGGTGCCACGGCGATCGCCGCCGTGGTGATCGTGAGACGCGCGATGCGCAAGAGCGCTTCCGCGAATCGCCTCGTCGACCACCGCGCCGAGACCATCGTCCAGACCGGCACCTCGGTCGGTGGAATACGTATCCGGGCTTTCCACGCGCCGTCGGCCGCGGCGCGCCGAGGGTCGACTCGCCGGGACACCGCCACGCCCGAGGAATGACCGGCTACTCCCGCTCTCGATCGCCCCGCTGATCCGGCGAGTGACTGCCATCTGAGCCTGCCGGCTGGGCATCGGACGTGATCATGATCGATAGGCTTCCGCGGCATGCGAGAGACCATCACTGTCGGGGTCGGGGTCGGGGTCGGGGTCGTGGGCGTCGGAGTCGCGGGACGAGCGCACCTCGACGCGTTGCGGTCGAGTTCGTGGGCGCGAGCGACGATCGTCGTCGACCCGGACGCCGAACGCCTCCGTCACGTGCTCGATGACGCCCAGGGCGAGTCGCTGGTCAGTGCGTCGTGGGAGTCCTTGCTGGCGTCGGACGTCGAGTGCGTCGTCATCGCCGTGCCTCCGGAGCTGCACGAGCGACTCACCATCGAGGCACTGGCCGCGGGGAAGCACGTGGTGTGCGAGAAGCCGCTGGCACCCGACGTCGCAGCGTGCACTCGGATGATCGACGCCGCTCACCGGCACGAGCGCGTTCTGCTGCCGGTGCACAACCGGATCTACATGAGCGACGTGGAAGCGGTTCGTGCTCTCGTGAGCGACGGCAGCATCGGTGAGCCCTTCCTGGTCGAGTCCCACGGCATCGAAGGGCCTGAGCTGCTCGACCGGATCCCGTGGCTGCGAACCGACCCCGGCGCCGGCGTGCTGCGATCCCAGGCCATCCATCCGGCCTACGTCGTGCAGTCGCTGTTCGGTGAGGTCGAATGGGTCAGCGCGGCGGTCAGCCCCCGACACGTCCAAGGCGTGGCCGGCGAGGAGACCGCGCTGGTGACGATGCAGCTCACGTCAGGGGTCATGGCGCACCTGACGGCGACGTTCGGTCTGGGCCGCGGACCCAGCGACCACTCCTTCACGGTGTACGGCAGCGCCGGATACGTCCGGACGACCTGGCGCGGCGGCCGGTCGGAACGGGTGGTCGCTGCCGTCGGCGCGCAAGCCGCCGACGAGCCGGTCGAGGTCGAGCTCCCGGACGCGGGAGGGCCGCCGGCCGGGTTCCGCAGGATGTGGGACGACTACGGCGAGGCCATCCGGACCGGACGGCCGGCACGCGTCACGGCCGCCGACGGACGTGCGGCGGTCGAGCTGGTGACAGCAGCACATCGATCCGCGCACGAGGCCGGCCGCCGGGTCTCCTTTCCGTTTTGACCCGTCGAAACGCTATTCATGCGAGGCATGAGCCGAGAACGAACTGTACCCGCGAGTGGAGCTCGTGGATTGTTGTGTAACCAACGCTCACCTGGCATTCGACCTCTATCGAGGGCGCGATTCCGTCACTTGAGCTGCCACATAGAGCGTCACGTCTCGGTCGAAGGCGCTCTTCTCAATTCTCCTGTCGAGAGCTGCAGCACAAGTGTGGGCTGTGGGTCCATGGTGCGCGGATCAGGCAGTGGTTCAACGACAAGATCGAAGCGATCCTCGCGGACTACATGACCGTGAAGCAGACGCGACGGGGGCGACCTCCGGGCGCACTAGGACGAGGTGTCCGCGCGTCGGTCACCGATCGTGGGTTCGGCCCCCGCGTCTCCGTCGTCGAAGCGGCCCAGGACATGGCCGAGGGCGCGGTCCAGCCCAGGGTGGCGGAACTGATGACCGACCCCGGACAAGCGGGCCGGACGCACCCGCTGGCTCGCCTCGGCGAGTTCGCCGGCGCCTTGCCCGCCGAGGACGATCCGGGGCCCGAACCGCGGGACCGGCACCAGGGCTGGCCGATGGAGAACGCGGGCGAGGACTCGTGCGTAGTCGGCGTTGCGCACCGGCTCGGGTGCCACGGCGTTGATCGGGCCGTCGAGGGTGTCGTCGACGAGTGCCCGCAGGTAGACGTCGAGGAGATCGTCGATGCCGATCCAGGAGGTCCACTGCCGACCGTCGCCGATCCTGCCGCCGAGCCCCAGCAGGAACATTGGGTAGAACAGCCGCAAGGCCCCGCCGCGTGGCGTCTGCACGATTCCGGTCCGGACATTGACCATGCGCAGGCCGGCGTCGAGTGCGGGCACGGCGGCGGCCTCCCAGTCGGCCACCACGTCGGCCAGGAACCCCTCGCCGCGCTCGCTCGACTCGGTCAGGATCTCGTCGCCCCGGTCCGGGCCGTAGATGCCGATCGCCGAGGCGGAGACGAAGGACCTCACGCCGTCCGTTCGGGCCGCCAGTTCGGCCAGGCGCCGTGTCGGACCGATCCGGCCGTCCCGGACGGCCCGGCGATGACGGGCCGTGAACCGTCCGGCGATCGAGGCGCCGGCCAGGTGGACAACGGCATCGACGCTGGTCAGGAGGTCCGGATCGGGCCGGTCGGGGTCCCACAACCGCTCGTCCGGCGCCCGTGGCGGCTGTCTGACCAGCCGGACGACGCGGTGGCCGCCGGTGGACAGGAACGCCGTCAGCGCACGGCCGACCAGGCCGGTGGCGCCGGTCATCGCGACCGTCAGCGGATCGGGGCGGATGCGGCGCGACCTGGCGTGAGCGGCGAGGTCGTCGGCGAGTTGCTGGTGGCGGTAGCGCATGAGCGGTCGGAGGATCGAGGGCGGCACCGCTGTCTCGATGCGATCGATCACCCGGGTCGTGTCGGCCGTGACGGCCTCGAACTCGTGGACGTGTCGCCAGGGCATCACGGTGCGCAGGGGGAACGACGCGAGTTCGTCCACGAACCGCCGCCGCGGCCGATATCCGTCGGGCTGATGCTCGGCGACCCAGCCCAAGCCCGGCACAACGGTGAGGACCGCCCGTCCGTCCCGCAGCGAGGCGGCCTCACTGCTGACCCGCACCGGTTGCCAGGGCGGCGTGAGCCGGTGGATCGCGCCCGGACGCTCGAACCACGCGAACACCTCGTCCAGCGGGGCTTCGACCACCTGCGACGACACGATCCCCATCAGGTGGCTCCTCGGGGTGGACGGACGCCGGCCGCGCGACTCCGGCCGCCGTTGGGCGGCGCCGGGCGCCGCTCACGTCCCCTCACGGTACCCAGCAGCGGGCCGAGCAAGCGCGACTACCGACAACGGGCCGTTTACCGTCGCGACTCCGGGTTACTGTGCAGGCACGGACATCCGGCGCGACGAAGGAGCTTCCGATGGCCTCCCTCCTCAACCCCTACATCAGCTTTCCTGGCACCGCGCGGGAGGCCATGGAGTTCTACAAGAGCGTGTTCGGCGGCGAACTGACGCTGAACACCTACGGTGAGTACGGCGCGCAGGACGCCCCGGAAGCCGGCAACATCATGCACGGCCAGCTCGAGTCCTCCTCCGGGTTCACCCTGATGGGCGCTGACACCCCTCCGGGGACGGAGTACAGCCCCGGGAACAACGTCGTGGTGAGCCTGAGCGGTGACGACATGGACGAGCTGCACGGCTACTGGCAGAAGCTCTCCGAGGGCGGCACTGTCTCGGTCCCCCTGGAGAAGCAGATGTGGGGCGACGAGTACGGCGCCTGCAATGACCGTTTCGGGACCTCGTGGATGGTCAACATCGCTCTTCCCAAGGACTGACCGCGCGTCCATCACTCCGACGACGCTCGTGAGCCCTGCCTCGAGCGTGGCAGTCAGGGCATCGAGTACGCGTCGTGGGTCGGGTCAGCCGATGATCCTCTGTCACGGGCCAGCACCCTGGGATCGCGCGGCAGGTGAAACGGCGCGGCGAGTTCGCCACAGGTCGAGCATCAGCTCACCTTGGGGCGGCATCGAGAATGTTCGCTTGTCCTGACGAATGTTCAGCGGGCAGCCTGTTCATGTCAGCCGGGCAATGACGTGGCTTCGGCAGGATCAATGGGAGTTGGATGACCCGAAGGGGGTCGGGAGGCCTCCGTCCCCACAGCGCGACCACATCGGCAGCGTCGCGGCGTCAACCCACCCGCGTCGGTCGGCGTCTCTCAGGCATGACACCCACGTGACATCCGAGGGGGGATCGTCATGAGACGCATCATCATTGTCCTGGGCGCGTTGCTGGTCGTGGTCCTGAGCCTGCTGGCCGCGCCGACCGCATCGGCGGGGCCGTACTGCGGGATCCGCTGGGGCTCGCTGCCCGAGCGGGCGAGCGCTACCGACACCGCACCGCTGGTCGACGTCCGGGCCGGCCGGCACGCCTGCTTCGATCGGCTCGTCCTCGACGTCGCCGGCGACGCCGACGGGTACTCCGTGCGCTATGTCTCCACCGTGACGATGGACGGATCGGGCCTGGCCGTGCCGCTCCGTGGTGGCGCCGACCTCGAGGTGGTCGCGGTCGCTCCGGCCTACGATCAAAACGGCAGCCTCACCTACCGGCCGGCGAACACGCGCGAGCTCGTCTCCGTGTCCGGCTGGCGCACGTTCCGCCAGGTCGCCTGGGCCGGGAGCTTCGAGGGCCAGACCACCATCGGTCTCGGGGTGCGGGCCCGGCTGCCGTTCCGGGTCTTCACCCTGGACGGCCCTGGCGACGGCTCGCGGCTCGTGATCGACGTCGCCCATCGGTGGTGATCACGGCCACCGCGTGACCACTCCGGAAAGTTCTTCGACGTCGGTGTCGATCGGGGTGCAGCTCACTCGTAGAGGACATGACGCGCCACACCGGCCCCGGTGCGGCCACCCCCACCAGGAGGCAGTCATGACCGCCCCGATCGACACCGCAGACAGCACGGTGGCTCGCGACGAGTGCGACCCGGCCACCCGCGTCACCAAGTCGCTGCTCGGCTACGGCATCATCTCCGGACCGCTGTACATCGTCGTATCGCTGGCCCAGGCCGTGAGCCGCGACGGTTTCGACCTGGCCCGCCACCAGTGGAGCCTGCTGGCCAACGGCGCTCACGGCTGGATCCAGGTCGTCAATTTCGTCGTCACCGGCGTGATGACCATCGCGGGTGCCGTCGGGCTGGCGCGGGCGTTGCGGCCGGGTCGCGTTGCCACGTGGGGGCCACGCCTGATCGGAGTGTTCGGCGCGGGCGTCGTGGCCGCCGGGATCTTCCGGCCCGACCCGGCGCTGGGCTTCCCGGTCGGCACCCCCGACGGACCTCCGGCCATGGTCACCCTGCACGGCACCCTGCACTTCGTGGCGGCCGGCGTCGCCTTCGGCTGCCTGGCCGCAGCCTGCTTCGTTCTCGCCCGCCGGTTCAGCGCCGAGGGCCGCCGCGGCTGGACGGTGTCGTCGCGCCTGGTCGGAGGCGTGTTCCTGGCCGGTTTCGCGGCCATCGCCTCCACTGCGGGCAGCGTCGCGGCGAACATCGTGTTCATCGTGGCGGTCGTCGCCGTCTACGTCTGGACCTCGGCGATCGCGGCCGACCGGAACCGACGTCTCGGCCACACCGCCTCCGTTCCGGCATCCTGACCGCGACGCCGCACCGAACAGCGGCTCCGAATCCGCTCCGCCCGATCCGCTCTGCCTCATCCGACGTCACTCATCCGAAGGAGAACGACCATGCGTTACCTGGTTCTGCTCGAGGGCTCGCAGCCGGACAGCCCGCCGCCTCCCGCCCTGATGGAGGCGATCGCCAAGCTCGGCGAGGAGGCGACCGCCTCGGGAGCCCTGCTCGACACGGCCGGCCTCGCGCCGAGTGAGCTCGGTGCTCGCGTCGACCTCACCGGGGGCGCGCTGAGCGTGGCCGACGGCCCGTTCGCCGAGGCCAAGGAGATGATCAGCTACGCCCTCTACGAGGTCAGGGCCAAGGAGGAGGCCGTCGAGTGGACCCGCCGGTTCATCGACCTCCACAAGGACCTCTGGCCGGGTTGGGAGGGCGGGGCCAAAGTCCTGAAGGTCTTCGGGCCGGAAGACTTCGCCCCACCTGCCTGACCTGCCACGACGGCCCGAGGCGGCCGTGGGCTCCTACCCGGGCCCACGGCCGCGTTGTGCTTGGATCACACGGGATGAGCACCGACGACACGCAGGCGGCCGCCGCCCACAAGGCCATCGATGCCCTGTGGCGGATCGAGTCCGCACGACTCATCGCCGGGCTCGCCAGAATCACCCGCGACGTCGGCCTCGCGGAGGAGCTGGCCCAGGACGCCCTCGTCGCGGCCCTCGAACAATGGCCGAGCGCCGGCATCCCACCCAATCCGGCGGGCTGGCTGATGACGACCGCCAAGAACCGCACGATCGACGCCGCCCGCCGAAACGACGTCTACCAGCGCAAACTCGTCATCATCGGGCGCGACCTCGAAGCCCGGCAGGAGTCCGGCGCCGATCTCGACGATGCCCTCGACGACCACATCGGCGACGACCTCCTCCGGCTGATCTTCACGGCGTGCCACCCCGTGCTGTCGATGGAGTCCCGCGTCGCGCTGACCCTGCGCTGCCTCGGCGGACTGACGACCGAGGAGATCGCGCGGGCGTTCCTCGTTCCCGAGTCCACGGCCGCACAACGCATCGTCCGGGCCAAACGCACGCTGGCCGAGCGGTCGGTCGCCTTCGAGTTGCCTACGCCGGACGAGCTGGCCGGACGCCTGGCGGCGGTCCTCGAGGTCGTCTACCTGATCTTCAACGAGGGCTACTCGGCCACAGCCGGGGACGACTGGATGCGCCCGGCGCTGTGCGAGGAGGCGATGCGGCTGGCACGGATCCTGGCCGGTCTGGTTCCGGCTGAGCCCGAGGTTCACGGCTTCGTCGCGTTGCTGGAGCTCCAGGCCTCCCGCACTCCGTCGAGGACGGCCGCCGACGGGACCGTCGTGCTCCTCCTCGACCAGGACCGCCGCCGCTGGGACCGGCTGCTGATCCGGCACGGCCTCGACTCACTGGCCCGGGCCGAGGCGCTGGCCAGCGCACCGATTCCGGATCCGCCGGGCCGCACCCGGGCAGCGGCAGACGCTCCGCCGGGCCGCACCAGTGCGCCGGGCCGGCCGCCCGCGCTGGGGGTCTACACGCTCCAGGCCGCCATCGCCGCGTGTCACGCCCGCGCCGCCACGCCGGGCGACACCGACTGGGAACGCATCACCGCCCTGTACGAGCTGCTCCGACATGCCTGGCCGAGCCCGGTCGTCGAGTTGAATCGCGCGGTGGCCGTGGCGATGGCACGTGGCCCGGCCGAAGGTCTGGCGATCGTCGACGCCATCGCCGGCGCCCCTGAGCTGCGCGGATATCCACAGCTCCACGCCGTGCGGGCCGACTTGCTGGACCGGCTGGGCCGGGGCGAGGAGGCTCGTGCCGAGTACGAGAACGCCGCCGCCACCACGCGTAACGCCCGCGAGCGCGATCTCTACCGGGCTCGCGCGACGGGTGGACGCGATCGGACATAGCCCGTCCGACGTCGGCCGGGCCGGAGCTCGCGTTCCTAAAGAAGTGTGGCAATTCGGGCGCCAGGCCGCGCTGAGCGGCCTACAATCCTGCACGGAAGTCCTCAGGGAGACAGTCGGAGCCGAGGGGGGCACCGACCATGGTCATCAGACCCAACCGTGCAACGAGCGGATCCCGGCGCCCAGCGGCGACGCCACCGGGCGCTACGACATGACCGCGCCCGTGAGCCGGGTGGCCATGCTCGTGTGCGGGCGGCGCACCAAATGGCTGGTGGTCGTCTTCTGGGTCGCGGTCCTGGCAGTCACGTTCCCACTGTCCGCGAAGCTCACCGGTGCGCAGGAGAACGACGCCGCGTCCTGGCTGCCCGGCAGCGCCGAGTCGACGCAGGTCTTCCAGACTCAGCAGGACGCGTTCCAGACGGGTGAGGAACTCCCGGCCATCGTGGTGTACGAAAGGCCCGGCGGCATCACCGAGGACGACCAGGCCGTGGCCGCCGACCACGCCCAGCAGTTCGCCGACCTCTCCCACGTCACCGGCGAGGTGATCGGGCCGGTGCCCTCGGCCGATGGCGAGGCGCTGCAGGTCATCGCGTCGATCGACCCCGGCGACGGCGGCTGGTTCGAACTCGGCGAAGCGGTCGACGCGATGAACGAGATCACCGCGGACCTGCCGGACGGTCTGTCCGCCTACGTGGCCGGGCCGGCCGGAGTCGCGGCCGACTTCGCGGAGGCCTTCGAGGGCATCGACAGCACGCTGCTCTACGCGGCCATGGCCGTGGTGATCGTCATCCTGCTGATCTCCTATCGCAGCCCGATCCTGTGGATCATCCCGGTCTTCGCCGCGTTCACTGCGCTGACCGCTGCCCAGGCGGTCGTCTACCTGCTGGCGGAGTATGCCGACGTCACGGTCAACGGCCAGACGGCCGGCATCCTGCTCGTCCTCGTCTTCGGAGCGAGCACCGACTACGCATTGCTCATCGTCGCGCGCTACCGCGAGGAGCTGCGCCGGCACGAGGACCGGCACGAGGCCATGGCGTTCGCCCTGCACCGGGCCGGGCCGGCCATCATCGCCAGTGCCGCGACTGTCGCGGTGGGCATGCTGTGCCTGCTCGCCGCCGAGATGAACTCCACTCGCGGCATGGGCCCGGTCCTGGCGATCGGCATCGTCATCGGTCTCCTCGCGATGATCACGCTGCTGCCGGCCGTGTTGGTCGTCGTCGGCCGGTGGGTCTTCTGGCCGATCCGGCCCGCGTACGGGACGGCCGAGCCGACCGAGCGGGGCGTCTGGGCGCGGATCGGGCGGTCGATCGCCCGCCGGCCGCGCTCGGTCTGGATCGGCACCGCCGCGGTGCTCGGTGTCATGGCGCTGGGCCTGTTGACCCTCAACACCGGTGTGTTGCAGAACCGCGACGCCTTCGTGGACAAGCCGGCGTCGATCGCCGGCGAAGAGGCTCTGGCCAGGCACTTCCCGGCGGGTACGGGCAATCCGGTGGTCGTGGTGAGCGAGGCGGGCGCGGCCGACGAGGCGCGTACGGTCTTCGCCGACACCCCTGGCATCGCCGACGTGAGCGAGCCGGTCATCGCGGGGGACGTCGCCTACCTGGAGGGCACCCTCGAGTCCGCCGCGGACAGTTCCGAGGCCCAGGACACCGTGCTCCGGGTGCGCGAGGAGGTCCATGCCGTGTCCGGAGCCGAGGCGCTGGTCGGCGGCACCACGGCGATCAACCTCGATGCGCAGGAGGCGGCCGAGCGGGACAGCGCGGTGATCATGCCGCTCATCCTGGGTGCCGTGCTGGTGATCCTCATGCTGCTCCTGCGTGCGATCGTCGCGCCGTTGATCCTGATCGCGACCGTCGTGCTGTCCTTCGCCGCGGCGCTGGGGGTCAGCTCGCTCATCTTCGAGAACGTGTTCGGCTTCGCAGGCGCCGACACCGCGTTCCCGCTGTTCGTCTTCGTGTTCCTGGTCGCCCTCGGGATCGACTACAACATCTTCCTCATGACGCGGGTCCACGAGGAGGCGAAGACGTTCGGCACCCGTCGAGGGGCGTTGATCGCGCTGGCCGCGACCGGCGGGGTCATCACCTCGGCCGGACTGGTGCTGGCCGGTACCTTCGCCGTGCTGGCCACCCTGCCGGTGGTCGCGTTCGCCGAGATCGGATTCGCCGTGGCGTTCGGGGTGCTGCTCGACACGCTGATCGTGCGGTCGGTCCTGGTCACCGCGCTCAACCTCGACGTCGGCCGGCGGATGTGGTGGCCGAGCGCGCTGGCCCGGCGCCCCGAGGTCGACCTGGACGAGGCCGACGTGACGCCCGTGGCGACCAGGGAACGGTGATCAAGGGTGCGGCCGCGCCTCACGCAACCCGGCGCTCGGCCACGATCACGGCCGTGGCCAGGCCGCTGAACTCGGTCGACGGGCTGGCCATCACGTCGATGTCGCAGGCGAGCCCGGCTGCTCGGCAGGCCTGCTCGACGAGGTGCGTGGTGAGATGGGTGTCCGGATGCCACGAGCCCTTGTGGGCCAGCTGATCGGCCACCGTCACCTGGCGGACCATGACGAGGACTCCACCGGGCCGCAGCGCGGCGGCCATCGACCGGACGGCGACCTGGAACTCGCGCCGTAGCGAGGTGATCGGTTCGGTGGCGCCGAACGAGGTGATGATCTCGTACGAGTCGCGCGGCAGCTCGAAGATCGAACTGCCGTGGACGTCGCGCCGGTGCGGCGGCCGCCCGGCAGCGGCTTCGTACCGCGCCGACAGGTCGGTCAGCAGCGCGTCGAGCTGTGGCTCTGCGGACGTGGTGGGGGCGCCGAAGGTGGTCGGTGATCCCGTCGAGTCCGACAGGACACGGCGTACGTCTCGGATCAGCAGCTCGCACACGACGAGTGCGACCGTCTCCGGATCGAGGTTCGCGGCGTCGTAGAACAGGTTGTGATGGGTGTCCGGGCGCACGATTCCGGTGGCTCTGAGCAGGGCGTACGTCTTGTCCTGCTGCGCAGCGAACCGCGCGTCGAGCATGACGACGTGGAGGACGTGGCGGTTGTGCGAGTCGAGGAACCCGGCCGCTTCGAGGGCATGGCAGGTCGGTCGGCCGCTCCGCTTGAGGGTGATGCCGCGCCGGGTGAACTCGCGGTTCCGGTTCGGTGACTTGAAGGCGAGCTCGCGGACGAACGCATCGGTCGGCCGGAAGGTCACGTCGCCGCCCGACGTCTCGATCCGGCCGGCGTGGCTCCGCGTCAGCTGCTCGATGAGCTCGTCGAGGCGGGTCTCGGCGTCGCTCTCGCGCACGAGGACGTAGTCGTGGCCGGGTACGTCTTGGTGGCGCAGAACGCCCTCGTCGTAGAAGATCCGGCCCATCTGGACGACGTAACGGTCACGGTCGTCGAATTCGAGGTCGCTCCCGCCGGAGGGAGCCGTGTAGTCGTCGAGCAAGTACACAAATCGAACATTCGACATGTCTCGCAGTGCTCGGCGCAAAGCGGACGCAATCAGCATGCCCGCGCGTTCGTCCGACGGCATGTTGTCGACGGAGACGTTGAGCGAGCCGTCCGGGTCGATGTGGTGAGCCGCGTAGGGGCCGACCGTCTCGATCTCCACGAACGGGGCGCCGACGACGATGGCTTTGGCGATCTTGTTCAGCCAGGCGTACTCGACGTCGATGCCCAGGGTGGCGAGTGCGTCGTAGTTCCCGCTGCGGACGGCGCTGAGCAGGTCGTTCTCACGCGCCGATCGAGGGATCGGGCGCGACAGCCTCCGGGCCTGGAGCTCGAGGCGACGCAGTAACCCTCGGGCGGAGTCCGAGATGTGCTGCGTCGGGGACAGCGCTGCCAGCTGCTCGGAATTGTTGATCGGGCGCGCTGTCAGAGCGTTCGCCATGAAGAACGCTTCGACCTGTTCCCAGGAATCGAGCCTCTCGAATGAGCGGGATCTGACGGGCTCCGTAGTGGCCTCGGACACGATCGCCGAGAGTAGCCAATCCGCGCGGGGGTCATCCACCCGCGAACCCGGAAATCTCACTCGCCGAGAGCCCGCCCGCCGGACGATGTACGGCTGCGCGCATCGCGGGCGGAATCAGGGGCGCCCGGGGGTCGCCTGGGTGACATCACGGATGGTGGCAGCGCAACGCACCGGTCACCATCGAGGCATGGATGATCGACAAGCCGTCCCGGCGGCGCTGCTGCGTGCTCGGGCGACCGGCTGGGCGTTCGCGACGGCCCCGCTGTGGTTGCTCGCCGCGTGGGTGATCCTGTGGCCGCTCGGCGGGCGATCGGGTCCTGGCACGGCATGGAACCTCGCCCACGTCGGGTGGCTGGTGGGATTCGCCTGCCTGGCGCTGGTCTGCGGTGAACTCCGACGGCGCGCGCTCGAACGGTCGCCGGACCAGGACCGCGCGGTGAACGTCGTGACCGGCCTGACGCTGGCCGGGCTGGCGCTGAGCTCGGCGCAGATGGTGGTCGATCTGGTCGCGGGCCTCGACGCGCTCAACTACGACGACATGCAGGCCCGGGCGGACGCGATCACCCAGTGGCTCGGTCTCGACCTGCTGCTCTCGACCGTGGGTCCGCCGCTGGTCTTCATCGGGCTGGCCGGATTGCTGACGATGGTGGCGAGACGACGCGGTGCGAGCCCGTTCGGCCCGGTCCTGGTGGTGTCGGCGTTCGTCGTGATCGCGGTCGACGAGGACCTCACCCCGATCGCGCTCGCCCTGATGCTGCTGGCCCTGGCCCCGACGGGATGGCGGATGCTGCGTGAACATCCGAGGATCCGGCTCGCGGTGTAAGCCTCCGTCGGGGGCACACCCGTCTGACGTGCACCAACGGCCGTTGACAGGCTGGCCGGTCCGACGCACGCTGAAACGGCGAAGGCAGGTGCATCGACACGGCACACACGGGGGCGGTCGACATGTCCGAGCGTGAGTACGACGCGACCACGATCACCGAGATCTCCTTCCCCGGAGGGAAGATCAAGGACGGCCACATCAAGGCCGATCCCGACTGGCAGTTCACCCCAGACGAGAAGACTGGCGGCGCCCTGCTGCGGCAGATCGGCGGTGGTCCGGGGGTGATCATCGATCCGTGCGAGTGCGCGCTGGAGACCGGCGGTTCGTGCGTGCAGGTCAGCGCCGAGGACGACGACGGAGTCATCATCGAGATCTGGTGTGAGGACAACGGGTGCGGCTTCTGCGTGGGTGGGGTCCGGCCCGAGGCCGGCCTCGACTTCCAGCTGAAGCTCACCTTCGCCCGCGCCGCTCGCTAGGGGGCGGCGGCGACCCTGGATCCGCGCCGGACGACGACGGATCGCCGACGGACCCACGACGGATCGGTGCCTGCGAGGACGCCGACCCGCCGTGGATCACACTCGCGCTACGAGTCGTCGCTGAACGTGCCCCCGAAGATGTCCGAGTTGCCGAACGTCGGCGGGCACGCGGTGTTCGGTCCCGGCCGCAGCGCGTCGGAGTGCGCGTTGGGCAGTTCCGCCGCCGAAGCGCGTTCCCTGGGCCGGTCACCCACGATCGGCTCGGCGCCACCGCCGCCGACGTCCTCGACGAACGCCTGCCGGTAGGTGTTGATCGCCGGGCACACGGTTCCGTTGCGCATGTCGTTCCACACGGCGGAGCCGAAGTCGCGGGTCGCCACGGCGTAGTTGTAGTCGCCGAGGAACTCCGAGGTCAGACCGTTGGCGCTCGAGGCGCGGCCGTCACCGACGGCACCGCGCAGCACCGTCGTCCAGGACCCGAGCTCGCCGCTGTCGGCATCGACGTCGGCGTGCCGCACGACCCCGAGGACGCGCCGGGGCGAGGTGGTGTCGTCGCGCCACGGATCCAGCCAGGCGTTGTAGACCAGCCAAGCATCCGTGCCGTCGGGCGAGATCGCGATCGCGGGGAAGTTGGCGCGATCGACGTCACCGTCGTTGGCGTCCATCGGGTCGGAGTACGTCTGGCCGCCATCGGTGGAGCTGACGACGAAGGCGCGTTCCTCGTTCATGCCCTCCCGGTCGTCGGACCAGGTGATCAGGATCTGGTCGGTGGCGTCGGCCCCGGACGGCGCACCGTTGGCGATGTCGATGCTCGGGAAGGTGTTGGTGCGAGCACCGGCGATGCCGTCGATGGTGAACCGTCCTTGGGCCGGGTCGAACTGGCCGATGCCGCCGAGCGGCTGGACGACGGCGCGCGGACGCTCGAAGGTGGCGCCGCCGTCGAACGACCGGGCCTGGAAGAACACGCCGTCGCGGGTGCCGATGTCGGTGCCGATCCACACGACGAAGACGACCCCGGCGCTGTCCGTACGGACAGCGCAGCCCTGCCGGCCGCCGGTCTGGCTGTTGTTCGTGGCCGCCGAGAGCTGACGGACACGCCACGTGTCGCCGCCGTCGGTGGAGCGGGAGAACAGCACCGGCTCGGAGCCTGCGGTGCCGCGGAAGCCGACGTTGCACACGTAGACGTTGCCGAAGTGCACGCTCGACTCGGCGTTGTCGGCCCAGAGCTGCTCCTTGTCGCTGAACAGCGCGGAGTTCTGCCGCGTGACGACCACCGGATCCATCCAGGCGTCGTTGTCACCGGCGATGGCTCCGGCGAGGTCGTCAGTGCGGGACACCGCGATCGCGCCTTCGCCGCGGAACGGGTCGGCGCCTGGGAACTTCGTCGCGATGTTGGCGTAGTAGAGCCGCTGACCGTTCGACCAGGAGAACTCGCCGTCGGCGTCGGGCACCGGACCGAAGACCAGCTCCGGGTCGCCGTTGGAGACCAGGCCGGTCTCCGCGTAGTGCGGCAGGGTTCCGATGGGACCGGCCGGATCAGGGACGCAGCCGGTGTCACCGGCCGGCGGCTGACCGGGCGCCAGGTCCGGCTGGCCGAGGCAGCTCGGAGTGACCCGCGCCGAGAAGCCGGTGTAGGTCGGCTGGGTCCAGGTTCGACCGGCGTCCGTGGAGAACTGCACTCCGGACAAGCCGACCCCTGGGGTGAACGGGCAGGTCCGGTCGTCTCCGGCGTTGCAGGCCTCCATGTCGATGTTGTCGTTGGCTCCGGCGGCGAGAATCGACGGTTCGGCTGGGTTCACCGCCAGGCCCGGCTCGTTCTGCTTGTTCTGCGAGAAGATGGCGTCGTTGCTGCCTACCGTCACTTCGGTGGAGCCACCGGGGGTGACCGGGACGGCGGCGGCGAGTCCTGCGACGAGGACCGATCCGAGCACTGCGGTGATGACCGCGGCGAGGCTTCTGGTGCGCATGACATCTCCAGTCGGTGGACTGACATCTGCGCGGCGCGCCACCCCCGGCGGCCGGCGGGGTGTGCCGGCCCGTCCGGGCGTAGTGGTCGCACCCAGGAGCCTGGCCCCGTCCGACCGGTGATCACAATCGCTGGTCAGACCAGCTGATTGGCCATCGGCCACCGTCGTGACCAGCGCAGACTCACGACCGGGTGGTCCTGGACGGATCGGTGCGTGGCACGATGCGACGCTCCGCCGAACGGGTCATCGCCGCCATCGGCGCGGCTCCAGCGGCCACGACCGCCGCCATCGCCGAGCGTCCCTGGCCACGCAACAGGGCGGGACCGATCTTCGCCATGATCGCGGTGACCGCCGGGAGCGGCCGGCCGAACAGGGTGATCTCGACGATGCGGCCGTCGGCGTCCAGGCGATGCAGCTGAGCCTCTTCCAGGGGCAGCCCGTCGACGGTCGCCGTGAAGACTGCCACGCGCGTGGTGGCGTCGCCGACGTCGGTGTGGAACCGGATGCCGGGGATGATCCGGAGGGCCTCAGTCATCACCTGGCCCACGTGTTCGCGTCCCTGGAACCGGTACGCCTCGGTCAGCGGTGAGATCAGCACGACGTCGGGCGCCAGGCAGGCGATCATCGCCTCGGCGTCGCCGGCCTCGCACGCCCGGCGCCAGGGTGTCAGCGGGGTGTCGAGGTCGTCCGGCAGGTGGGGTGTGGTCACGGGCTCGTCCTCTCGGGAGTGGTCGTTCCACCTCGATCTTGCCCCTATGGCATGAACCGAACACCGTCGGCGTTCCCGTATACCCTTGCGGACCCGCGAACAGATCGAAGGAGTGACGGTGGCCGGCCTGGCCCTCGAGATCGGCGTCCTCGGCACCCTCGAGGTGCGTCGCGACGGCGCGCTCATCGAGTTGCCCGCCGGGCGTCCGTCCGTCCTCGTGGCCGTGCTCGCGCTCCGGGTGGGCTCGGTGGTGCCACACTCCGTGCTGGCCGGGTACCTCTGGCCCGAGGTCGCCCCGGCGAACCCCCGGCGCACCATACAGACCTACGCCGCCCGGATGCGGGCCGTTCTGGGCGGCGATTCGATCCGGTCGAGGCGCGACGGCCTCGTGCTCGACATCGCCCTCGAGCAGGTCGACGTCTTCCGGTTCCGTGCACTGGCCGGCGCCGGCGGGGCGGACGGCCTCGCCACGGCCCACCTCGAGCGGTTGCGCCAGGCGCTGGCCCTGTGGCGAGGTGCCCCGCTGTCCGGCCTCTCACCCGACGCCCTCGAACACGAGCACGCGCCCGCGCTGGTCGAGGAGCTGCTGGGCGTCACCGAGCGGGCCAACGAGCTGCGCATCGAGCACAACCTGGTCGACGACGAGCTGGTCGGATCGCTGCGCCGGCTGATCGCCGTCCATCCGTGGCGCGAGCGGTTGTGGGGCCAGCTGATGCGCTCGCTCTACCGTCGCGGCCGCCAGGGCGAGGCGCTGTCGACCTACCACGAGCTCGTGGGGGTGCTCCGCGACGATCTCGGCATCGAGCCCGGCGTCGAGCTCACCCGGCTGCACCAGCAGATATTGACCACCGATCCCGGCCTCGACCGCGCCACCTCCGGAGCGGCCGTCGCGACCAGTCGGATCCCCCGTCCGGCCCAGCTGCCGGCCGGTACCCCTGACTTCGTGGGCCGCGCCGGCGAGCTCGACATGATCACCTCCGCCCTGACCGGGGCCGGCGACCGCGTGCGCCTCGCGGTCGTCTCCGGCGCCGCCGGCATGGGCAAGACCACCCTCGCCCTCCAGGCCGCTCACCGCGTCCGCGACCACTTCCCCGACGGCCAGCTGTTCGCCTACCTCAGCGCCGTCGGTGCGCCGGTGGCCGCCCACGACGTGCTGGCCGGCTTCCTCCGGGCCCTCGGTGTCGACGCGGGCGACGTGCCCGCGTCCACGGCCGAACGCGCGGCGTTGTTCCGGTCGGTGTGCGCCGGACGACGGGTGCTGGTGGTGGTCGACGACGTCCGGTCGGTCGACCAGCTCGTGCCGCTGATGCCGGGAGCGCCGGGCTGTGCGGTCGTCGTCACCTCACGTCCACAGGTGCCGCTCCCCACCGACGCCCGGGTCGACCTCGGCGTTCTGTCCGACCTCGAGGCCCGCGACCTGCTGTCCGGCATCATCGGGGCCGAGCGGTTCGCGGCTGAGCCCGAGGCGATCGCGCAGGTCCTCCAGGCGTGCGGTGGCTCGCCGCTGGCGGTGCGCATCGCGGGTGGGCGGCTCGCCACTCGCCCGTCCTGGCCGATTCAGCACCTCGCCGACCGCCTGGCCGGGTCGAACCGGCTGGACGAACTCCACCTCGGCGGCCACGGCGTCCGTACGGCTCTCGACGCCACGTTCCGCAGCCTCGAGCCCGAGCTCGCCCGGCGGTTCGAGCAGCTCGCGGTGTTGCCCTGCACCGTGGTCGACCTCGCGTCCGCCGCCATCGTGTGGGGCGTCGGATCGGACCACGCCCTCGACTCGCTGGAAGAGCTCTGCGACGTGCGGTTGATCGAGCCGGCCGCGCCCGGGCTCTACCGGTGGCACGACCTCGTCCGCGACTTCATGCGGGCGATGGCCGTCCCCACCACCGACGGCGACGCCGAGCGCCGGCTCGTCCGGCACGCGATCCGGTCGCTGGTCAACGCCAAGGAAGTGGTCCGGGCCGACGACCGCCCCCACCACGCCGTCATCACCTCGATCGGCGATGTCGGGGGCGAGGCATTCGCCGACCGCGCCGCGGTCCACGACTGGATCCACCCGCGGTTCCTCCTGTTCGGCTGCCTGGCCCGGCGCCAGCTTGCCGTGGCGAAGGGCGAGGCGGTCAGCGAGGCGGCCGCCATGACGGTGCTGCTCGACGTCGTCACCGACGAGTGCTGCCGCGCCGACAGCGTGTGCGAGGACGCCCTGCGCGCGGTCATCGACGCCGACGTGCCACCCGCAGCGGCACACTTCACCGCGGCGGCCTGGCACAACCTCGGTGTGGTGTTGTCCGACCAAGGCCGCCTCACCGAGGCACACGAAGCCGGCCGGCACGCGGTCCACCTGTGGCGCAGCCTCGACGACCGGTACGGCGAGCTGGTCATGCTCAACAACATGGGCATGTGGCACCACCAGCTCCACGAGTACGACAAGGCGCTCGAGCTGTTGCTCACCTGCGTCGGAGCCGGCGACGTCGTCCCCGCGCCGCTGCTCATCCGCTGCATGTACAACCTCGCCGACGTCTATGTCCACCTCGGCGAGCTCGAGCAGGCTCGCCACCAGCTCGCCGCGGCCGACGCCATCGGGCGGCCCGAACCCTTCTCGCTGGGCGCGCACCGCGAGGCCATCGTGCGCACAGCCCTTCACCGCGCCGAGGGCCGGACCGCCGACGCCATCGCGGCCAACGAGCACGCCTTCGCCGTGGCCGAAGGGCTCGGATCCACGTCGCTGCAGTCGGGATCGATGGTGGTCATGGCCAGGACGCTGCGGCACTTCGACCTCGACAGCTCGGCGGTGGCGGCCGACGCCGTGCGCCGCGCCCAGCAGGGCCACCACCTCCGGATCCAGGCCGAGGCGCTGCTCGAGCTGGGGCATGCCCACCACCGCCTCGGCGAGCTCGACGCCGCCGCCGGGTGCTGGCACGACGCCCGGGCGATGTTCGACTCGCTCGGCCTCGGCGACGAGCTCCAGGTCCGGGCCTGGCTGGCCGAGACCTCACCGGCAGCAGGAGGTCTGAGCAGCGACGACACCGCGGTGAAGCAGTTGTGACACAGCTCGGCCCTACCGTGGTGGCGACACGAGTCGGCCAGCCCGCGGTGATCCGGGAGAAGACGGGACGTGAACGGCGGGGGACTGCTCGTCACGTCGGGCGGCCGTGCGGCTCGCGTCCATCGTTCGTGCCCGGCGATGGATGCCTGCGCATGGTCGACAGGGCCGCAGGTGGGTGAACGCCGCACCCGTCGACGCGTGTCGAGAGGCCCCGGGTAGTCGCACGCTTTCGACTCCCGGGGCTTCTGCCTGTCCTGCTCCGATGAGGTGGTGTCAGAAGCCGCGGCTGCCGCCCGAGCGCCGCGACGAGCGCCGGCTCGAACCGCCGCCGGACGATCGCCGGCGGGACGAGAACCCGGAGCGCGACCTGCCTCCGCCGGAGCCGCTACCGGACGACGAGAAGTCACGCCCGGCGTCGGCCAGGTCACGCTCGAGCGATTCGGCCATAACCCGGAAACGCCGCCTCGGGCTGCGCGCCGCGCGCCGCTCCCACAGCGACCGCCGACTGGCCTGGTAGGACGGTGCGGGGAACGGCGTGGCGTCGTTCCAGTAGCCCTCGACGTACGCGACCACGGCCTCGCCGGCGTTCCAGTAGGTCCGGCCGCCGACCATCCGCGGCTCCGGTTGCTGGGCGGTGTCGAGCCGGCCGGCGCAGTCGGCGCACACCGGAACCGTCCGGGCGGCGCCTTCCTCGGGGGTCCAGTCACGCTCGTCGGTGCTGGGTCCGTGGCGTGGGTCGAAGAAGCACGGCGCGGTGCGCTCGGGCGCCGGCCGGCCCTGCTGGAGCGCCTCGAGACAGGCCAGGGAGTACCGGGCCGAGCCGAGCAGCGTCGTCACGGCCTGGACGTCGGTGTCCTCGGCGAGGGCGTCGAGGCGGTGGCGGGCCTTCTCGACGGTGTCGAGCACCTCCTTGCTCAGCCGGGCCTGCTCGAGGTCGGCCGTGGTCGGCAGCGCCGCGACCGTCCCGGAGAGTTCGATGACCTCCTCGTCGAGCAGCGGGCGGACCTGGGCGATGTGGGTACGGTCCTCGGCTCGGCGTTTGCGGCGGGCGGAGAGGGCGGTGCCTCCCCACCAGAGCCCGAATCCGGCGACGCCCGCGCCCGCGAACGGTGCGACGTCCACCAGGAACGGCTTGTCGACGTCGGAGGCACGGTCGATGAACGCTTCGAGCATCGGCCCGTAGTCGGGCGCGCAGCACTCGACGGCGTCGTCGATCGCGTCCTCGACGAAGTACGTGGGGCCCTCTTCCGCGTGCTGAACGGCGTGCAGACCCCGGCCGTCGGAGGACGAGTCTGCTGCGGTCAGGACGGCATAGACGCCGTCGACCCCCACCCGGTCGTACAGCTGGGAGGCGATCTCCTCACCCTCCCACGCCAGGCTGGAACCCGAGTAGTACTCACCGGCCGTGTCGATCTTCGCTGCTGGGATCACCGCGATCCGCATGTCGACCGGGGCGGCCTCGGCCACGGCGTCCAGCTCGTCGACCTCGGCGGGCGACATGCCGACGTCCGGGTCGGCCCACACGCCTGGCTCGGCGAGGTGCAGCGCGACGTCGTCGAGGTACTGCTCGGCCGCCCGCACCAGATCGTCGGAGTCGAGGTCGTAGGTGTGCGGCGCCACGAGAGGCGTGGCGGCGGCCGGAACCGTCGACGCGGCGGCCGGGACAGACGCCACGAGCACGACAGCGGCCGCCGTTGCGGCGGTCGACGCGCAGGCCGCGATCGTCGTCGCGCCGAGCCGGGTGAGGATGCTCATCGATCGTTCTCCTGGAGCCGGTGGTGGCAGCGGTCGCAGACGGGAACCTCACGCGCCTTGCCGCCGGCGGGCGCGTACATCCATTCGGTCACCGAGACCCCGTGCGCGGAGTCGAAGAAGCACGCACTGCGCCGGGGCGGAACTGGCTCGCCGGCGATGCGGGCCCGCGCCGAGGCGAGCCGCCACCGGCCGTAGTCGACGTTCGCCCGGACCGCGCGCAGGACCGCGTCGTCGGGTTCGCCGTCGACGGTCGTACCCACCTCGGCGTAGGCGTCCATGGCGGCCTGCACGTCGGCGGCCACCGCGGGGTCGGACACGTCGGGGTCGGCCGCGTCGATCTCCTCGCCGAAGCGTGTGACGTCCTCGCGGGCCAGTGCGCGACGCTCCTCGATCGAGTCGGCCTCGTCGGGCAGCGTCTCGAACGACGGGCGGTACGGCGCGGGACCCGAGTGGTGAGCGCCGCGCCGGCGGCCCCGCCACCACAGCAGCGCCGCGCCGCCGGCCACCACCACGACGATGCCGGCGATCATCGGCGCGACCCAGGAGGATGCCGTCCCCTCGTCCCGCGGCTCGCCGGGAACCCCGAGTTCGGTCAGCACGGTGTCGAGGACCGGCACCACCTGCGAGCGGGTGTGATCGGCCAGCGCGTCCTCGAGGACCGGGCCTACCGGCAGGTCGGAGCCCACGGCCGTGCCCCAGGTGCCGGTCCCGCCGAAGACCACGAGGTAGACGCCGTCGCGGGCGGTCGCGTCCACCATGTCGTCGAGGAAGGCGTCGGCGCGTTCGTCGTTCGTGCGCCCGGGTTGTTCGGACAGGGCCGCGGCAGGCACCACCGCGACGAACGTCGCCGGCTCGTGCCCGGTCACCCGGCCGGCGAGGTGGGCGGCGTCGGCGTCGGACACGAGCGAGTGCTGGCTCGGGTCGACGTAGACCGGCTGGTCGCGCCAGGCGTCGGCCACGCCGGCCACCCGGTCGGCCGGCAACGTGGCGTCATGCGGCGCGGCGTCCGGCGGCGCGATCACGACCGGCAATGCCACGCTCGCGACCGTGGCGGCGATCGTCCGGACCACCCGGCGGCAGGTCTCCCTGGCAAGCACGTGCTCTTCCAGCTCCTTCGATGCCGGGTCGGTGGGCGATCGTTCCACGCATCGTTCCGGCGACGTAGGGCGGCATCGGTGCTGGTCTGTGACACGTCCTGCGCGACACGCGGGTGCCGTCGCGCCACTGGCCATCGCGCGCCACGTCGGGGAAGGTGGGTGCATGGACGTCGAGGCCGCCGTCGACGAGCTGTACGACCTGCCGCTGGAAGACTTCGTCGCCGCCCGCGACGCGCTCGCGCGCCAGGTCCGGGTCGACGGCGACCGCGCGACCAGCGCCGACGTCCGCGCCCTGGCCAAGCCCACCACCGCGGCGTGGTGGGCGAACCAGCTCGCCCGTCAGCGCTCTGACGACATCGAACGCCTGCTCGTGCTCGGTGACGAGCTGAGAGCGGCCATGGCCTCGGCCGATCGCCAGCAGATGCGCACGCTCAGCCCGCAGCGCCAGGTCGTGGTGCAGGAGCTCCTGGGCGCCGCGCACGAACTCTCGTCCGCCACGGGGCGACGGCTCAGTGGCGATGTCGCCGACAAGCTGCGAGAGACCCTCGATGCCGCCGTGGTCGATCCGGCCGCTGGTCAGGCGGTGCGGACCGGACGGCTCAGCCAGTCGCTGCGCCATGTCGGCTTCGGCGTGGTGGACGAGAACGGTGAGCCGGCGAACGTCGTGTCTCTGACGGCTGTCCGGGCCGCTCGCACGCGCACCTCGGCGGGCTCCGCGTCCGAGGCAGCAGGCGCCGTCGAGGCCGTCGACGCGGTCGAGGAGAAGGCCCGCCAGCGCCGCGAGCAGGCGCAACGACGCGTCCGCGAGACCGAGGCCGCCCTCGCCGATGCCGATGCGCGGGTCGACGAGCTCGCCGGGAACCTCGACGAACTGACCAGCTCCGTCGACGACGCCGAGGGCCGCATCACGGCGTTGCGGGCCGAGCTCGAGGCAGCGGAGGACGCGTTGGCGCGGGCGCGTGAGGCGGAGCGCCGGGGTCATCGGCGACTCGAGGAGGCTCGCCGCGCCTCGGCCGACGCTCGGCGCGTCCTCGAGACGGCCCGCGAGGAGCTCGACGCGACGCAGCGGTGACGGCCACCGGCGGAACCCGGTCGAGGTTGGGGGCCTCAGCCGATGACGACGCGCTCGGGGAGCGCGAACAGGGTCAGGAAGCGCTCGACAGCCGCGCGGTCGCCGTCGATCTCCACGTCGCCGGCGGCGATGGCGGTGTCCAGGTCATGATCGTCGTACACGATCGCCGCGAGGACGTTCGGGGCGGACCGGATCGTCGCGTCCGGCCGGTCGGCGCCGCCTCGGACGGCCTCGAACTCGCCGTGCGAGACGCGGAGCCGGAACCTGTAGTCGCCGAGCCGCAGTTCGTACTCGGCCTCGACGCCCTCGGCGGCGTGCGGCTGGAACATCGTGCGCAGCGAGAGGATCAGCGAGTCGACGCTGATGTCGGCGTCGCGCGGCAGGGACGGTGACCGGGCGCCCCAGCGGCCGAGCTCGCGGATGATCGGCTCGAGCTCGTAGCCCCACTCGGTGAGCTCGTAGACCCACGACCCCGCCGGAGGATCGAGCTTGCGGCGTCGAGCCACGCCTACGGACTCGAGCTCGTCGAGCCGCTGCGACAGCACGTTCGGGCTGATGCCGGGGATGCCCGCGCGGAGGTCGGTGAAGCGCTTGGGGCCGAGCACCAGCTCGCGGACCACGATGAGCGCCCATCGTTCGCCGATCAGGTTGAGCGCGTGCGCGGCACCGCACGCGTCGTCGTACTTGCGCTTGATGGCCACGAGAGCAGTCTAGCCGAGGAAGTAGTTCTGTCTACGCAGTTGGTTGTTTTTTAGGACTACGTGCTGTTAGGTTTCGGACTCATGCGTAGTACGACACCTCGGGAGCGGACATGACGACGACCAGCGGGACCGGCGCACTGGCCGGGCGGCGTGAATGGATCGGCCTGATCGTCCTGGCGTTCCCAACGCTCCTGCTGTCCCTGGACATGAGCGTGCTCTATCTCGCGTTGCCGCAGCTCACAGGCGATCTGGGCGCCGGAGCCACTCAACAGCTGTGGATCATGGACATCTACGGGTTCATGATCGCGGGCTTCCTCGTGACCATGGGCACGCTCGGTGACCGGATCGGCCGCCGCCGGTTGCTGATGTTCGGAGCCAGTGCGTTCGGCGTCGCGTCGGTGCTCGCGGCGTACTCGACGAGTCCCGAGATGCTGATCGCCACGCGGGCGCTGCTGGGCATCGCCGGCGCCACGCTCATGCCGTCCACGCTCGCGCTGATCAGCAACATGTTCCGGGACGCCCGCCAGCGCGCGTCCGCGATCGGGGTGTGGATGAGCTGCTTCATGGGCGGCATGACGGTGGGGCCGCTCGTCGGAGGCGTTCTGCTGGAGAACTTCTGGTGGGGCTCGGCGTTCCTGCTCGGCGTGCCGGTGATGGTGATCCTGCTGGTCACCGCGCCGATCCTGCTGCCGGAGTACCGCGACACGTCGGCCGGGCGGATCGACCTGACCAGCGTCGCCCTGTCGCTGGCCGCGATCCTGCCGGTCGTCTACGGCATCAAGGAGCTGGCCAAGCACGGCTGGTCGGCGGCCGCCGTCGTGGCCATCGTCGCCGGGGCGGCGGTCGGCACGGCCTTCGTGCACCGTCAGCGCCGACTGGAGCATCCGCTGCTGGACCTCCGTCTGTTCGCCAACCGGACGTTCGCGTCGGCCCTGACGATCCAGCTGGGCGGCGGGATCGTCATGGGCGGGACGTTCTTGTTCGTCACCCTCTACTTGCAGATGGTCGTCGGGCTGTCGCCCCTCGAGGCCGGGCTGTGGCTGATCCCGCCGAACCTGGCGATGGTCGCCGGCTTCGTCTCGGCGCCGATCCTCGCGCGCCGGTTCCGGCCGGCCCACGTGATGGCGGGCGGGCTGGTCCTCGCGGCGATCGGCTACGTGCTGCTCACCCAGGTCGGCGCGGTCGGTGGACGTCCGGTGCTCATCACCGGCTTCGTCCTGGCCACGGTCGGCATCGCCCTACCGACCGCGCTGGTGACGGACCTCGTCGTGGGCTCGGCCCCACCGGAGAAGGCCGGGTCGGCGGCGTCGATCTCCGAGACCGGCGGCGAGCTGGGCATCGCCCTCGGCGTCGCGACCCTCGGCAGCCTGGGCGCGGCCGTCTATCGCGGACGGGTCGGCGAGTCGATCGGCGCCGGCGTGCCTGGTGCGGCGGCGGATTCCGCCCGCGAGAGCCTCGAAGGCGCGATCAACGCGGCCGCACAGCTGCCGGCCGCGGCCGGCGCGGAGCTGCTCGACCTGGCGCGCGCGGCCTACACCACGGCCCTGAACTCCGTCGCGCTCCTCGGCGCCGGACTCTTCCTGGTCCTTGCCGTGCTCGCCGCTGTGCTGCTCCGCACGGTGCGGCCGATCGGCGAGGGCGAGACGCAGGGCGGAGCGCAGGATGCGGGTGACCCGGCGTTCGCGGGATCCGAACGCGGTGACGACCTGGTCGCGGCGGCGTCGAGCCGGTGACACGCTGGACGACATCGACGCCCGCGTCCGGGGTACAGCTGGTAGATCAGCACGAGCAGACGAGCCATCCATCCGAGGAGACGGACATGTTCGAGAACACGACGGCATTCAGCGGCATCTCGGTGGACGACGTACCCAGGGCCAAGGCCTTCTACGGCGACACGCTCGGGCTCCGGGTCAGCGAGGAGAACGGCCTGTTGTGGCTGCACTTCCCCGAGGGTCCCGGCACCCTGCTCTACCCGAAGGGCGATGCCCACCAGCCCGCCGACTTCACCGTGCTCAACTTCCCGGTCGAGGACGTCGAGAAGGCCGTGGACGAGCTCATCGAACGCGGTGTGACGTTCCAGCGGTACGACGGCATGGACCAGGACGAGAAGGGCATCCACCGAGGCGGCGGCCCGCTCATCGCGTGGTTCACCGATCCGGCGGGCAACGTCCTCTCGGTGATCGCCCAGGACTGACCGCCCGGGACTGCCCGGTCAGGAACCTGTGGTCGTGCCCGACGTCGGTGCGGACGAGTCCGCCGGCCTGGTCGGGTCGTCCGTGACGGTCACGGTCGGGTCGCCGCCGGGACCGATGACGAGCTCGCGGTGCTCCCAGTACACCGGGTTGACCGCCGCGAGATCGCCGTCGGTGCGGACGATCTCGATGTCGCTGTCGTAGGCGACCCCCGAGTCGAGAGTCCCGGCGAGGCCGACCACGAGCGAACCGTCCTCGGTGGGGCGGGTGTCGACGATCTCGGCCGGTCCGGCGGGCAACGGACCCTCGGATCCGACCGCCTCCATCGAGTCGGCACACCTGGTGGTGTCGGCCGCGAACTCCGCGCAGAAGTTGGAGAGCTCGCCGGTGGCGACCACGGCCTCGATCTGCTCGAGGAGCGCCCGGGCGTCGGCCTCGGTCACCGGCGGCGTCGGTGGCTGTTCGACCGGCGGCGGTGAGCTGCACGCCGCGAGTGCGGCCGTCAACGCCACGACGACGACAGACCGGCCACACCGCATCGTTCATCCTCCGCGCCGTCAGGTCACCGTCCACCAGCGGATCGTCGCGGCAGAGCCTAGCTCCCGGCCAGCCGGGCCGGCTCGGTGTCCATTCCGGGCTGACGTCGCGTCGGCGGTTCGCCTCCCCTGGGAAGGTCGCCGCACGACCTGCCGTGTGACGAAGACATCGCAGGAGAGTGCCGAACCGGACGCCGAATGAGTGCCGGCTATTCGCCAGATTGACGGAATCGGCCACGCCTGAGGATGCACGAATCGCCTCGTGGACCTGTGTGACAAGTGATGTGACACCACGTGTCAGGCCAGTCAGGACAGACGTGGACGAACCACATCGATGCAGTTCATCGACCGGTGGGCCAGGAACTGGAGAATTTGAAGAGTTTTGTTTTCGACGTGCGTGGGCATCATTTATCGCTACACTCAACTTCGCACGGCTCGCTTGGTCGTTCCGGACTGATAGCGCTATCGACCAGGCGAGTCTCCCGCGCCGAGTCGTTGAAAGGAGAAAGGCATGTTCACGGGTGTCTTGGATGACCTGCTCGACATCATCAACGGGCTCTTGGACGACATTCTGGGCCTTCTCGGATGAGCTGAGTACCCTGTCGATCTAGAGCGTCCGCGCACACGAAGGCCATCACCTTCGTGTGCGCGGACGCTGGTGTCTGGGGGCGCCCACGTCGGCGTAGCGGCGGCCCTCGAGAGCCTCCAGGGTGGCGGCGAGCGCGCGCTGACTCTGCGCGAACGTGCGCTGGGCCACCCCCACGAAGATGCAGTCCACCACCGTGAGCTGGGCCAGTCGGCTGGCGGTCGCGCCGGAGCGGAACGTCGTCTCCCGGGCGGCGGTGGTGAGCACATGATCGCTCACGTCGGCGATGGGTGAGCGCGGGAAGTTCGTGATCGCGACCGTGGTGGCGCCGCGGCTGCCGGCTTCGGCGAGGGCGTCGATGGTGTCGATGGTCGCCCCGGTGTGCGAGATGCCCACCGCCACGTCGCCGTCCCCGAGCAGGGCCGCGCTGGTCAGAGCCATGTGGCTGTCGCCCCACGCCGCCACGCTGCGGCCGATCCGGTGCAGCTTCTGCTGGAGGTCGGCGGCGACGAATCCACTGGCGCCCACGCCGTACACGTCGACCTGGCGCGCGGCGACGATGGCGTCCACCACGGCAGTCAGGGCTGACACCGACAACGACCCGGCGGTCTCCTCGACGGCTCTGGCGTCGGCGAAGGTGACCTTGGCGACCACCGCGGTGAGGTCGTCCCCCTCTTCGATGTCGCCCACGGGCTCGACGGTCTCGCGGGCGCCGCCCACCTCGGTGGCCAGGGCCAGGCGCAGCTGTGGGTACCCGCGGAGGCCGAGCTGGCGGCAGAAGCGCAGCACGGTGGCGCTGGAGGTGTCACACGCCTCGGCGAGGTCGTTGATGGTCATCGCAGCGGTGCCCGCCGGATCGTCGATGACGCGTTGGCCCACCCGCCGCATGGCCGGCCGAAGGGTCGGCAACAGGCCGCGGGTGAGCACGGTGATCGGCGTGCCGGCGTCGCCGTTGGGATCGGACATCTGTGGTCCCCCGGATCATCTCGTCAATGAATTTCATGCTAACTTCGCCGAACGTCAATGATCTCCGCATTTGCGTGTGGAGCGGTCGTCGACGTGCGGGTGGACCCGGCATATCACGCACGAGGCCGGGTCGACGACGTGTCCGGGCAGGAACCTCGTCGCGAGCCCGGACGAACCACGCCGACGTCCATGATCGTCGACGCCGCGCCGGCGGTCGTCGCCGGGTGAAGGGAACGCCATGACCATCGACACCTCGATCGAGCGCCTGGTCAACGGCGTCCTGTCGCCGGGATTCAACGGGACGAGGGTCCCCGAGTGGCTGTCCCGGGCGATCGACGATGGTTTGGGGGGAGTCGTGTATTTCGCCCAGAACGTTCCGGACATCGCCACCGCACGGACTCTCTCCGATGCGCTCCACGACGCCCGTCCCGATCTCGTCATCGCCTCGGACGAGGAGGGCGGCGACGTGACCCGGATCGAGGCCGCACACGGGTCGTCCCTGCCCGGCAACGCCGCGCTCGGCGCGGTCGACGACATCGACCTGACCGAGCGGGCCGCCCGGGCGCTCGGCTGGATGCAGCGCACGGCCGGCGTCGACCTCGACCTCGCGCCGAGCGTCGACGTCAATGCGAATCCGGACAATCCGGTGATCGGAGTCCGCTCGTTCGGGGCCGATCCGGAGCTCGTGGCCCGGCATGGCGCGGCGTTCGTGACCGGCCTCCAGTCGGCAGGCGTCGCGGCCTGCGCCAAGCACTTCCCCGGGCACGGCGACACCGACGTCGACTCCCACCTCGACCTCCCGGTGCTCGACATCGACCGCACCACGCTGCGCGAGCGCGATCTGGTCCCGTTCGCCGCCACGATCAAGGCGGGAGTCCGGGCGTTGCTGACCGCCCACCTGCGCATTCCCGCGTTCGGGACGGCGCCGGGCACGCTGAATCCCGCGATCACCGCGCTGGCCCGGGCCGAGCTGGGCTTCGACGGCGTGATCGTCACGGACGCGCTGGACATGCAGGCGGTCGCCCGTGATCCCGGCTTCGGAGTCGCGGTGGTCCAAGCCGTCGTGGCCGGTGCGGACCTGCTCTGTCTCGGCAACACCGCCGGTCGCGACGACGAGGCCGACTACCGCGTCGCGCACCACGCGCTGGTGGCGGCGATCGAGTCCGGGCACCTGCCGGTCGGACGTCTCGAGGAGGCCTCGGACCGGGTGAGGGAACTGACCGGCTGGCTGGCCCGGCGGCCGCCGGAGGGTGTGGGTGACCTCGGCGTCGGGCTCGCGGCCGTGGGGCGGGAGGCGGCCTTCCGGGCGGTGCGAGCCATCGGCGACGTCCGGCTGAGCGCCGCGCCGTGTGTAGCCGACCTGCGCCGTCGGATCAACCACGCGGCCGGGCGGCACGCCCAGCATCTGCAGAGCGAGCTGGCGGCCGCGATGCCCGGGACGTCGTGCCTGGATCCCGCGGTCGGAGCCGACCGGGCAACGGTCGTCGCGGAGATCGTGGCGGCCGCCGCGGACCGTCCGCTCGTGGTCGTGGTGCGCGAGCCGCATCGCGAGCCGGACGAGGCGGCGCTGCTCGCGGGGCTGCGCGCCGAGCGTCCCGACCTGGTGGTCGTCTGCACCGGGTGGCCGCACCATGCGGACGCGCTCGCGGGGCGGGTGGTCGTCACCTATGGAGCCGGCCGGGCGTCGGCGCGAGCGGCTGTGGACCTGCTCGCCGGTCGCGCGGACGGCTGATCAGCTCGGCGCGAGGGCGTGGCTCAGGTGGGTCAGGACGGGCGAGCAGCCGGCGTCGATCTTGACGGTGGCCAGGTCGTCGCCCCTGGTCACACCCCGATTGACGATCACGACGGGCCGATCGGTCCGGTGGGCGTGGCGCACGAACCGTAGCCCGGACATGACGGTGAGCGACGAGCCCGCGACGAGCAGTGCGTGGGCGGAGTCGACCATCGCGAACGCCGCCTCGACGCGCTCTCTGGGCACGTTCTCGCCGAAGTAGACGATGTCCGGCTTGAGCATGCCGCCGCACACCGCACAGTCGGCCACCCGGAAGTGCGCCGTGGACTCGATCACCGCGTCGGCGTCGGGGGCGATCTCGGCGTCGGCGACCTCGTCGGCGAAATCGGGATTCAGCTCGATCAAGCGCGCGGCCATGGCGTCACGAGAGATCACCCGGTGACAGTCGAGGCAGGTCACGCGGTCGTAGCGCCCGTGGAGGTCGATGACGTTCCGGCTGCCGGCGGCTTCGTGCAAGGTGTCGACGTTCTGCGTGATGACGCCGCCCAGCACGCCGTCATCCTCCATCCGTCGGAGCGCGGCGTGGCCGGCGTTGGGGCGGGTGCGGTGGACGTGTCGCCAGCCGACGTGGTTGCGGGCCCAGTAGTGCTGGCGGAACGCTGCGTCGCCCACGAACTGCTGGAACGTCATCGGGGTGCGCGGCGGGGAATCGGGGCCGCGGTAGTCGGGGATGCCGGAGTCGGTGGAGATGCCGGCGCCGGTCAGGGCGACCAGCCGGCGTCCGGCCAGGAGTTCGACGGCCTCGGCCACCGTGCGCGCGGTCGGCGCATCGAGGGTCAGGGCGTCGGGCACGCCTTCGAGCCTATGTCAGCTGCGCAGGGCCGGCGTCGGGCTCGCGCAGGATCGGAGGATTCAGCAGGCCGGCGGAGCCTGCGCGATACAGCGTGGCCGGCCGGCCGCCCCCTCGGTTCGTCGCCCGGTCCGTCGGGGTGAGGAAGCCGGGCGTGCGGGTGAGCTTGCGGTGGAAATTCCGCGGATCGATCGGGGCACCCCAGACGGCCTCGTACACGCCGCGCAGCTCGGCGACGGTGAACTCCTCAGGGAGAAAAGCCGTCGCGAGCGAGCTGTACTCCAGCTTGGCGCGGGCACGTTCGACCCCATCGGCCAGGATCTTCGCGTGGTCGAAGGCGAGGTCCACCGATCCGCCCTCCACCGCCGAGAGCGGCACGATCGTGCTCGCTGCGGCGTCGGTGCCTGCGCGCGGCTCGGGCAGATCAGGCACGAGGCCGAGGTGAGCCACGGACACCACACGCATGCGGGGATCGCGATGTGGCGCTCCGTAGGTGGCCAGCTGTTCGAGGTGGCCGCGGGACTGGACGATGCCCGTCTCCTCCGCCAGCTCGCGGATCGCCGCATCCGCGAGATCTTCAGCTGGCCGCACGAATCCTCCGGGTAGTGCCAGACACCCACGGAACGGATCCTCACCGCGCTCGACCAGCAGCACATGGAGCGCGCCGGCCCGGACCGTGAGCACCACGAGGTCGACCGTCACCGCGAACGACGGGTGCTGCGATCTTCGATCGGCCATGACCGAACTCTATCTCGTCACCTTGACGATTATCGGGGATCGTGTTTATCGTCAGTTCGACGATATTTATGACGAGAGGTGGCCGACATGGTCGAGATCCGGAGCTACGGCGTCGTCCGACACCTTCGGGGGACGCCGACCGGGTACGTGCTCCACGAGCGGGCTGGGCGAGTCGTCCACGAGGGCACCAGTCAGTCGTTCTGGTTCCGTCCGCTCGCTGCCGTGCTCAGTGAGGTGCCGGTCGACGACCGCGAGCTGCCCCTGCTCTTCCACGTTCGTACGGTCGACTTCCAGGACATCACCGTCCAGGCGACGATCACTTTCCGGTTCGACGAGCCGAAACTGGCAGCTACGCGCATCGACTTCTCTATCGATCCCACCACTGGCCTGTGGCGCGCCGCGCCTCTCGATCAGGCGGCCCAGCTGCTGACCGAACTCGCGCAACAGCACGCTGCGGATCTGTTCGTGGGTCTGTTGCTGAACGATGCGCTGATCCGTGGTGTCACTGTGGCACGCGAACGGATGCAAGCCGGGCTCGGCGCCGACGACCGGGTGCGCGCCACGGGCATCACCGTGATCGGGCTGCGCGTCATCGCGGTTCGGCCCGAGTCGGACGTCGAGCGCGCCCTCCAGACGCCGACCCGCGAACTCGTCCAGCAGGAAGCTGACAGGGCCACGTACGAGCGTCGAGCGCGTGCGGTCGAGCGCGAACGAGCCATCAGCGAGAACGAACTGCAGTCGAAGATCGAACTGGCGGTGAGAGAGGAACGGCTGGTCCGGCAGAAGGGTGCGAACGAGCGGAGGCGATCCACCGAGGAGGCGGCCGCCGCCAGGATCAACGTCGAAGCCGCGGCGGAGCACACCCGCATCGAGGGGGAAGCCGCCGCTGGTCGCATCCGGGTGGTCGGGTTGGCCGAGGCCGACGCGGAGGCGGCTCGGATGGCCGTCGTGGCCGACCTCGACCAGCGGGTCCTGGTCGCGCTCGCCGTTCGTGACCTGGCTGGTCAGATGCCCGCGATCGGGACGCTGAACCTCACTCCGGACCTCGTGACGACCGCGCTGACCGCGCTCGTCGCGAAGGCGTGATCGGCAGTGCTCGCGCCACGGGTGGTGGTCATCCACCGCAGAACCGAACTCGACGAGCTGGTCGACCGACACGGCACGCGGGGTCAGGCAGCGTTCTTTCTCCGCAGCCGGGGGCGCGACCTGACCGAGGTCCAGTCGCGCCACGACGCGAACCTGGCCGCGCTGCGGGACGCGTCCGCGGCCATCCCGTCCGAATGGCGGCGCGGCCACGTCGAGCGCGCCGATCTCGACCGGTTCCTGTTCGAACCCGAGGACATCGTCCTCGTCGTGGGTCAGGACGGGCTGGTGGCCAACGTCGCGAAGTACCTCTCCGGCCAGCTGGTGATCGGTGTCGACCCAGAGCCGGAACGCAACCCCGGGGTGCTCGTCCGGCACCAGGCGACCGAGACACTGGGCCTGCTCGCCTCCATTGGCGACGGACGAGCCGACATCGAGTCGCGCACGATGGTCGTCGCATCGGTCGACGACGGGCAGACCCTGCTGGCGCTGAACGAGGTCTATCTGGGGCACCCCACCCATCAGTCCGCGCGTTATCGCCTCGTCGAACCCGCCGAGGAGCGACAGTCGTCGTCGGGTCTCATCGTCACCAGCGGCACCGGGGCGACCGGGTGGTGCGCGTCGATCGTCCGCGAGCGGAGCAGCCGGCTCCGGTTGCCGCGGCCGGACGACCCGGCCCTCGCCTGGTTCGTACGCGAAGCCTGGCCCTCGCCAGCCACAGGGGTGAGCCACACCGAGGGCCTGCTCGAGCTGGGCAGCAGGCTCGTCGTGGTCGTCGAGGCGGATGGCCTCACCGCGTTCGGCGACGGGCTTGAAGGGGATCGGCTCGTGGTCAGCTGGGGTCAGGAGGTGCGCATCGAGATCGCCGAACAGCGCCTGCACGTCGTGACGGGCCGACAACCGTCTGGCGACTCGCCGGAACGGGCGACGGCCCGCACTCGCGAACGAGTACGGGCCGTCGGAGGTGGTGCTCGGTGAGCGACCAGGTCAGCCGAGGTGAGCGGCCGGCTGGTCCTCGGCGTCGGGCGACTGCTTCGGAGCGTTGACGGCGACCACCGTGACGACCATCGCGGCGATCATCATGAACGCGGCGACCAGGAACGCGTTCGTGTAACCGTCGGTGACTGCCCCGATCACCTGAGGCATGACCGACGGGTCGGGCGGAGCGTGGCCGGCCGCAGCGCCCTGGGCGATCTCGGCAGCGCCCTGGAAGGCGTTGTTCGTGGCATTCGCCGCGATCGTCGCGAGCGCGGCCAGCCCGAGCGAGCCACCCACCTGCTGCATGGTGTTGAGCACGGCCGAGGCGATACCGGCCTCGTGCCGCTCGACGCCCGCCACTGCCGTGAGCGTCATGGGCACGAAGACCAGGCCCATGCCGATCGAGATGAAGATCATCGGCACCAGGAGGTCAGGCCAGTACGCCGATGTGGGCTCGAGCTGGGAGAACATGAACATGCCCACGGTGGCCAACGCCAGACCGCTTCCGGCGAGGACTCGCGGCGCGAGGCGCTGGGCGAGCTGGCTGGCCAGGCCCGCGCCGAACACGATGCCCACCGTGAACGGCATGAACGCCAGGCCCGCCTTGACCGGGCTGTACTGCAGGATGCCCTGGACGAACAGCGAGATGAAGTAGAACTGGCTGAACAGCGCGGCACCCACGAGGAGCATCACGACGTACGAGCCCGAGCGGTTGCGGTTGGCGAACAGGTGCAGCGGCATGATCGGGTGGACGTGGCGACGCTCGATGAGGACGAACCCCACGAGCAGCACGACGGCGATGACGAAGCAGCTGATCGTGCCGGTGTCGTCCCAGCCGTGCTCCGGGTTGGCGGCGCGGGTGATGCCGTAGACCAGCGAGGTCAGGCCCACCGTGCCTACCAGGGCACCGAGGTAGTCGATCTTGCCGGTCTCGGGCTCGGACTCGCCGAGCACACGCGGCGCGGCGAACGCGAGCAACAGGCCGATCGGGACGTTCACGAAGAAGACCCAGCGCCAGTCGAGGTAGTCGGTGAGCAGGCCACCGGCGATGAGGCCGACGGCAGCGCCCGCGCCCGACATGGCAGCGTAGATGGCGAAGGCACGGTTACGCGGCTGGCCTTCGGGGAACGTGGTCGTGATCAGCGCGAGGGCCGTGGGGGCCGCGACGGCAGCGCCGACACCCTGGAGCACGCGAGCCCCGATGAGGAACGCTTCGGACGTGGCCAGCCCGCACAGGAGCGAGGCCACCGTGAACAACAGGATGCCGAAGACGAAGACGCGCCGGCGGCCGAACAGGTCGCCCGCGCGGCCGCCCAGCAGGAGCAGGCCTCCGAAGGCGAGCGTGTACCCGTTGATGACCCAGGTGAGGTTCGCCGGAGTGAAGTCGAGGGCTTCCTGGATTCGCGGCAGCGCGATGTTCACGATCGATCCGTCGAGCACGATCATGAGCTGGGCCGTGGCGATGACCAGGAGCGCGATCCCGAGGTGGCGGTGACCGTGGTCTGGCTGGCTGGGCTGCGGTCCCGGGGTTACCGAGTCGCCGATCCCGGTGGACGTGGACATGCGGAGTCTCCGTTCCGACTCGAGCACGAGCGGTTCGGCCAGCCACGAGGGCTGGCGGGAGTGTCAGGAATTCGTGTGTTCAGGCGAGGGCGAGCGCCGCTGGAACGCGCTGCCGTGGGTGGACGTGGGCCACGATATCGATGAGCTCCCCCTGGGGCCGAGCGAATTAATCCGGTGTTCACCGATAGCCAACTTCGTACGACTCCGACCGAATTCCCATGACTTTGGGAAGTTGTCAACGTCAGCTAACTCCCGGGCGGAAGGCCGTCAACTGCGAGGACGTCCGAGTGTCCGACCCGGGCCGTACGCTTCTGATGTGACCGAGCAGCGAGCTCTTGCCGCCATCGAGGCGGCGGGGCTACCCCACCGCGTCGTACGTCACGGACCCGCGGCCAGCCTCGCCGACGCCGCGGCCGCGCGAGGGCTGAAGCCGGCCGATGTCATCAAGACCATCGTCGTGCGCCGAGCCGACGACGACTACCTGTTCGTGCTCGTCCCCGGCGACCGCACCATCTCGTGGCCCAAGCTGCGTGCCCTGCTCGGCGTCAGCCGGCTCTCCATGCCCGACGCCGCCACCGCTCGCGACGTCACGGGGTACGAGCGCGGCACCATCACGCCCTTCGGCTCGCTGCGTCCCTGGCCGGTCATCTCCGACCAGCGGGTGCTCGGCCACGACGTCTCCATCGGCGGCGGCGCCCATGGGGTCGCGGCCACGGTCGATGGCGACGCCCTGGTCACAGCCCTGGACGCCACGGTCGCCGACGTCACCGACCCCGAGCCGACGGGCTGAGCGCGATGTCCGAATTGCCTGGTGAAACGGTCGCCACGGAGTACCATCCGAGCGTGGGGGCAATGTCATCGACGCTCCAGGACAGCGCGCTGTTGCAGCGCATCCGGGCGTCGGTCATCGGTGACGACCAGGTCATGGTCGGGCCTTACGGCGTCCGCCGGGTCACCTACGCCGACTACACCGCCTCCGGCCGGGCGCTCACGTTCGTCGAGGACTTCATCCGCGACGAAGTCCTGCCGCGCTACGCCAACACCCACACCGAGAGCTCCGGCACCGGCCTCCAGACCACCCGGTTGCGCGAGGACGCCCGGCGGATCATCCGCGACGCCGTCGGTGGCGACGACGACACCTGCGTGATCTTCTGCGGCTCCGGCAGCACGGGTGCCATCGACAAGCTGATCGGGATCCTCAACCTCCGGATCCCCGGCGACCTCGATCGCCGCTACCACCTCACCGAGCAGATCCCCGCCGACGAACGCCCCGTGGTGTTCATCGGCCCGTTCGAGCACCACAGCAACGAGCTGCCGTGGCGGGAGTCCATCGCCGATGTCGTGGTGATCCCCGAGGACGCCGACGGACACGTCGACATCGACCGGCTCGAGCGCGAGCTGCTGGCTCATGCCCATCGGCCGGTCCGGATCGGCTCGTTCTCCGCGGCATCCAACGTCACCGGCATCGTCACCAACCACCACCGCATCAGCGCGCTGCTGCATCGCCACGGCGCCCTGTCGTTCTGGGACTTCGCGGCGGCGGCTCCCTACGTCGACGTCGAGATGAGCTCGTCCACCGACCCGCTGGCGTACAAGGACGCCGTGTTCATCTCGCCGCACAAGTTCATCGGCGGCCCAGGAACCCCAGGTGTCCTCGTGGTCCGGCGCGAGCTCGTCCACAACCGGGTGCCCACAGTTGTCGGCGGAGGCACGGTCTCGTACGTCAACCCGTCCGAGCACCGCTATCTCGAGGATCCGGTCCATCGCGAAGAGGGCGGCACTCCGGCCATCGTCGAGTCGATCCGCGCCGGCCTGGTGTTCCAGCTCAAGCAGGCCGTCGGTGTCGAGACGATCCGGGCGCGCGAAGAGGACTTCCTGCGCCGGGCGGTCGCGTCGTGGCGGGTCGACCCCAACATCGACATCCTCGGCAACGTCGACGCCGAACGCCTCTCCATCGTGTCGTTCGTCGTGCGCCGAGGCGATCGATTCCTCCACCACAACTTCGTGGTCGCGCTGCTCAACGACCTGTTCGGCATCCAGTCCCGAGGCGGCTGCTCGTGTGCGGGCCCGTACGGTCACCGGCTGCTCGGCATCGACCTCGATCGATCCCACCGGTTCGAGCACGAGATCCTGCTGGGTGACGAAGGCATCAAGCCGGGTTGGGTCCGGGTCAACTTCAACTACTTCATCTCCGAGGCCGTCTTCGACTACGTCGTCGCCGCCGTCCACCTGATCGCCGAGCACGGCTGGCGGCTCCTGGGCGACTACCGATTCGAGCCGG
Organism: Jiangellaceae bacterium; assembly: GCA_036566745.1. Classification (GTDB taxonomy): domain Bacteria; phylum Actinomycetota; class Actinomycetes; order Jiangellales; family Jiangellaceae; genus DATCVR01. Next base: position 65,339 of record DATCVR010000287.1, read on the forward strand.
CCAGCGGGCTGTGGCGTCATCGCAACGGGCCGGTCGAGCCACCGCTGCGGCTCCACCAGGTGCGCTATGACGAGGTCGGCGAGCTGCACTATCCGCGCGACCACTCCCGGGCGCCCGAGTCGATGCTCACGAGCTATCTCGACGACGCGCGGCGGATCTTCGCCGCCGCCGCGCCGCCGCCCGTCTCCGACGTTCGACCCCCGGGCGTCTCCGACGACTTCGAGAAGCTGCGCTGGTTCGAGCTCCCCGACGCCTGTATGCGTTGACCCGCCAGCAGGTGCCGTCGCCCCGCGGGCGACCGGCCGGGGCTCACCTCACGCGAGGCGGTCGGCCAGCACCGTGCGGTGGGTCTCGCGGGCCTCGGCGTGGCGCTCAAGGCCGGTGGGGGTGGGCTTGACGTAGATGGCCCGGCGGTCGAAGTCGCAGATGGCGCGCTCGACGAGCCCCTCGCGTTCGAGCCGGGCGACGGTGCGCGACAACGCGCTCTGGCTGAGGTACATCTCCGAGCCGAGCGTGTGCATGAGGCATTTGTCGCCGGACTCGACGAGCCGGTCGAGGGCCTCGAACTCGCTCAGTCCGATGCGGTGCGACTCCTGCAGCACGCGATCGAGCGTGCACGCGAGGTCGTTGTAGCTGGTGGACAGCGTCCGCCAGCGTGTCACCAGCTCCTGCTCGCGAGACGACGGCATGTCCGGGACTTTAACATTCAGCGGCAAATGATGCAATCGCATTAAATGCTTGAACATCAGATGCACGTGCATGTAACGTCGCCGAGCGTGACAGCTACCGTTCTCCCTCCTACGTCGTCCCCTGCTCCCGCCGCAGACCGGTGGAGCCCTCGCCTGTGGGGCGTGCTCGCCGTTCTGTGCCTGGTGCTGTTCCTCGACGGGCTCGACGTGTCGATGGTCGGCGTCGCGCTTCCGTCGATCGGCACCGAGCTCGGTCTGTCCACGTCGTCGCTGCAGTGGATCGTCAGCGGCTACGTCCTCGGATACGGCGGCCTGCTCCTCCTGGGCGGCCGCACCGCCGACCTGCTCGGCCGGCGCCGCGTGTTCCTCATCGCGCTCGCGGTGTTCGCCGTGGCGTCGTTGCTCGGCGGGCTCGTCGACAGCGGCCCGCTACTCATCGCCAGCCGGTTCATCAAGGGTGTGAGCGCGGCCTTCACCGCGCCCACAGGCCTGTCGATCATCACCACGACCTTCGCCGAGGGCAAGGCCCGCAACAAGGCGCTCTCGATCTACACCGTGTTCGGGGCCAGCGGGTTCTCGTCCGGCTTGATCTTCGGCGGCCTGATGACCGGGCTCGGCTGGCGATGGACGTTCCTGTTCCCGGTGCCGATCGCGATCATCGCGCTGATCGCCGGCCTCGCCCTGCTGCCGAAGGACCGCCCGGCCGACGAAGGCGGTCACGACCTGCTCGGCGCCGCCACCTTGACGGCCGGGATGCTCCTCCTCGTCTACACGGTGGTGTCCGCGCCGGAGGCCGGCTGGACCGACCCGCTCACGCTGGGGTCGTTCGTCCTGGCCGCGGCGCTGCTCACCGCGTTCGTGGTGGTCGAGCGGCGGGTGAAGCACCCACTCGTCCGGCTGGGGATCCTCCGCAACGGCTCGATCATCCGGGCCAACCTGGGCATCATCGCGCTGTTCGGTTCGTACCTGAGCTTCCAGTTCATCCTCACGCTGTACCTGCAGTCGGTGCTCCACTGGTCGCCGCTGGAGATGGCGCTGGCGCTGTTGCCGGCCGGTCTTCTGGTGGTCGTCAGTGCACCGTTCGCCGGCGGGTTCATCGACCGGTTCGGCACGCCTCGGCTGATCATCGCCGCTCTCGTCGCGCTGAGCTTCGGTTACGTCCTGTTCCTGGGCACCGACGCGCATCCGGAGTACCTGACGGCGATCCTCCCGAGCGTCCTGCTGCTGGGCGTGGGCTTCGCGCTCGGCTTCCCGGCGATCAACGTCCAGGCCACCACGGGTGTCGACGACTCCGAGCAGGGTCTGGCCGCGGGGCTCGTGCAGACCTCGATGCAGGTGGGCGCGGCGCTGGTCCTGGCCGTCACCACGGCTCTGGTCGCCGGCGACGATGCGATGGAGTCGCACACGCCCGCGGAAATGCTCGAGCAGTTCAGGCCCGGACTGGTGCTGGTCACCGTCGTCGCGCTGGTGGGACTCGCGCTCACGCTCGGTCCGCTCCTAGCCCGTCGGCGCCGCGTGGAGCCGGTTCTGGCGGAGATCGAAGACGTGAGCAACGTCACATGAGCTACCCATTGGCGGCGGATGACACCATGATGTCCGCGGAGGAGAGGGCCAGTCTGCCCCGCCGTAGGTGTCACCCGGAGAGCCCTGTTGACCGAGTACCCGAAGAAGTCGACCGATGCCACGATCATCGTCGACGACGACGGCATGCTCACTCTGTACCTGGGCGACGTGACCGAACCCCGGGCCGAGGTGACCTCGAACGCCGAGGTCATGCAGATCCTGGCCGAGTATCGCGACGCCCTCGGGCGGCCGCTCACCGTCACCACGCAGTACCCCGGCGGACACCTCAGTAAGCACACGCTCCAGGCCGATGGCGTCATGACCGACGGGCCCGCGTCCGAGACCGAATCGGACGAGGGCCCGTCGGTCGATCGCGTGCTCGCGGGTGCGCTCGGAGCCCGGGTGGCACACGAGGTCACCGCGGCCGGGGCGGAGAACGAGTCCTACGAGTCGGCGTCGTCCGGTCGCAGGGTGAACCGCCTGTCCGCGCTGGCCGTCGGCGCGGCGGTCGTCATCGCGCTGGTCGTGATCATCGGCCTCGATGGGCCGGCGGCCGGTGACGACACGGACCAGTCCCGGGTCCAGGGCGTGCCGGCGAGCTCGGAAGACAAGTTCGCCTGGTGGTCGCTCGGTCAGCCCACGGTGGAGCCGACCGGTCCGAACGCCACTCCGACGCCGCTGGCCACGCCACCGCTGACCGCGGCGAACCCCTCGGGGACTCCGCTGCCCACACCGGGCACTTCCACGCCGCCCCCGGTCGACCCGAACAACCCGGACGACCCCACCGATCCCGAGGACCCGGGCGACACCAGCGCGCCGACCCCGCCCGGCGGCCTGGCCGTGGCCGAGCGCACCGGCACGTCGCTGTCGATCGCCTGGCAGTCCTCGACCGACGACATCGGCGTGACCCAGTACGCCGTGTACCTCAACGATCGCAAGGTCGACTCCACGTCGGGCACCTCCGCCTCCGTCGGCGGTCTCATGAACGCGACGACCTACACGCTCTCGGTGGCCGCCGTCGACGCCGCGGGCAACGTCAGCCCGCGGGCGTCGGTCAGCGGGACCACCGTCGACACCGTCGCCCCGATCCAGCCCGGCGGTCTGGCGATCTCCGCCAGCACCGGCGACTCCCTGACGGTGACGTGGCGGCATTCCCGCGACAACGTCGGCGTCGAGTCGTACGTCGTCTACCTCGACGGAACGCAGGTCACCACGACCACCTCGACGAGTGCGCGGGTCGCGGGCCTGACGCCGGTCACCGACTACCGGATCTCGGTGGTGGCGGTCGATGCCACGGGCAACCGGAGCGCGGAGTCGTCCGTGGTGGGCACGACGGCCGACAGCATCCCGCCGACGAAGCCCCAGGGCCTCCAGTTCTCGCCGCGGATGGACTCGATCACCGTCTCGTGGTCCCCGTCCAGCGACAACATCGCGGTCGACGGCTACATCGTCTATCTCAACGGCTCCAAGCTCCGCACCACCAGCGAGGCCAGCACCGTCATCAGCGGCCTCGAGCCCGGCACCGAGTACACCGTCGCCGTGAAGTCCGTGGACGACTCCGGCAACACCAGCCCGGCGGCCAGCGGCACGGTTCGCACGATCGGCAACCCCTGAGCCACCGCACGCTCCGCGTCCCCCAGCCTGAGCCGGGTGCCTGGCGACGACTCCTCCCGGTGCTCGCGGTGATCGTCGTGGGAGTGGCGGGCTGTGCGGGCGAGCCGGAGCGGACCGCCGAGTCCGCCGAGCAGCCGACCGGCTCGGCGTCCGGCGTCGCTCCGACGGAACGTCCGCCGGCCGATCCGAGCTGCGCCTCGCCGTGCTACGGCCCCGCGGAGTCGACGGGCACCCTCGCCGACGACGTTGTGACGCAGGTGAGCGGCATGGCGGCCAGCGTCCGCACGCCAGGAGCGTTCTACGTGGTCAGCGATGTGGCGGGGACCTCCGAGATTGCTGCGGTTCGGCTCGACGGCACGGTGATCGCGCGGATCGAGGTGGTCGGGATGGACGCCGCCAACGCGGAGGCGCTCGCCGTCGGCCCGTGTGGCCCCGACCCCGCGGCGACCTGCGTGTACGTGGGCGACATCGGCGATCACGTGGGCCGCGACGAGGTGGTCGTGTACCGCACGCCCGAGCCCGACCTGGCCGCCGCAGCGACCCTGACGGCCGACGCCGAGACGCTCCGGCTGACCTATCCCGACGCACCCACCGACGCGGAGGCACTGATCGTCGACGACACCGGCCGCCCGCTGATCGTCAGCAAGGCGCCGTTCGACCAGACCACCCGGACGACGGGGGTGACGCGCCTGTACCGGGGTGGGGTCGACGGTGGCGAGCTGGAACTCCTGGCCGAGGTCGAGCTTCCCGAGCCGCCCACTCCGGGCTTCGCGGACCTGGTCGGCAATGTCGTCACCGACGCGTCGGCGGCAACCGGGCGGGTGTTGCTGCGCACGTACGACGAGGTGCTGGAGTTCACCGCACCCGACCCGGGCGTCGACGTGGCGGGCTTCCCCGCGTGGCCCATGCGCCGGGTGCCGTCGCCGGCACAGCTGCAGTCGGAGACGGTCAGCCTCCTGCCGGGTGGCTGTGGATACGCGACCACGTCGGAGCCGACCGGCTCGATCGACGCGGTGTCATGCTCGCAGGAATGATCATCGAGATTGCCCCTGGACTGCAGGTTTGACCTCGGGCTCAGCGCCTCCCTAGAGTGAGACGGTCCGAGCTGCCGCCCTGCGCGGTGGCTTTCTCGAGTGGGAAGAGAGGTGAGCGGCACATGCCAGGTCACAGTACCGGCGCAGACAGCCCGCCTCGAAGACTCTCCCGCTCGATCAACGAGCGCTGACCTCTTCTCGTCGTCGCGCTGAGCGCGGGGTCCTCTAGACGCGGGTTGCCCTGTCCGGGTGACTTCTGTGTGCGCGCCACCCCCTTGTGGAGAGGGGTACTTCAGCATGAGCGTTTCCTCGTTCACCAGCGTGTTCTCGCCGGTGTCCGGCCGCTTGGGCCGCGCCGTCGCGCGCCGGGTCGACGCCACCAACGGCAGCGACCCGACCACGACACCCGATCCGGTCGCGGCCGACGCCGACGACCGGCTGCCGTCGAGACGTGAGCTGTGGGACCGGGTGCGCTCCCAGGCGGAGGCGGCCTCGAACCTGCCTGACGGCAGCTAGCGCACCGCACGACCTGTCTCAGCCCGCCGCTCGCGCTGCCGAGCGGACGGGCCGGTGCGGCCTGCCCCGCGCCGGCGAAAAGGAGCGAACCATGACCCGACCCAGGAAGTCGAAGAACCCACTCGAGCGCGAGGTCATCTTCAGCGTGATCGCGCTCTACCTCATCATCTGCGCCGGCATGCTCGCCGTGCACTACACCAGCCCCGGCGGGGATTCGAGCGAGTCGTCGTCGGCCGAGCACTGACGCGACGCTCATCCGAAGGGGAGTGAACCATGACCACCACCAACCACGGACCGCGCTTCAGCCCGGACGACCTCCGCCAGGTGTGGGTGCCGGCGCCGGCCGACGACCTCGAGGCCATCGCCCGCGTCACCTCCACGCACGGCGTCGACTTCGCCACCGCGGCCGGACGGGTGTGGGAGGCCGACGACTTCGTCTACCTGCCGGTCATCGTGCTGCTGCGCGAGAGCGGCCAGCTGCGCCGCGAGGCCGTCATCTTCGCGCTGAGCGACGACATCCTCGTCACCTACCAGCCCCGGCGCCATTTCCCGCCGTTCGACAAGGCCGTCGCCCGGATGCGCCGCACCCCCGAGCTGTCGCGCACTCCCCACGGCGTCATGCATGCCCTGCTCTACGCGCTGAACGAGGCCTCCGAGCGGGTGATCGACCGGGCCAGCGACGATCTCGAGAGCATGGCCGAGGTCATCGAGCGAGCCGCCCAGGGCGTCGACTCGCTGGGCCGCGACATCGGCGTCACCGACATGCGTGCCACCATCGCCTCCCTCAACGACGCCGAGCAGGTCGTCTCGCGGTGCCAGGAGACGCAGCTCTCGCTCGCCCGGGCGGCGCGCTACCTCCGCACCGAGATCCCGGTGGACGAGGTCCGGCTGGGCCAGCTCGTCGAGGTCCTCGTGGCCGACATCGAGGGGGTCAAGCAGCACGCCAGCTTCGAGCACGACAAGGTGCGCTACCTCCAGCAGTCGATCATGACGTCGCTGGACGTGAAGCAGAACCAGATCGTCAAGGTGTTCACGATCATCACCGCGGTCTTCCTGCCGCCCACGTTGATCGCGACGTTCTACGGCATGAACTTCACCGTGTTCCCCGAGCTGAACTGGGAACACGGCTTCCCGGCCGCCATCGGCATGACCCTCGTCGCGGCCCTGTTGCCGCTGTTGTACATCAAGCGCCGGGGCTGGCTGCGCTGACGTCGTCACACCGGGCGCGGCACCTCACCGCGTCCGGCGAGCGACCACGACCGCCATGCCCTCGTAGCCACTGCGAGCCTTGACCGCGTCGTCGCCCACGAGATGCAGGGTGAAGTCGAGATCGGCGTCGCGGCAGGCCTCCTCGATGTCCTGGGGTGTCAGGTGCACCGCAGGGAACCGCGTCCCCTCGCCGGCGTGGTAGCCCGTCGAGCCCACCATGTGGGCGGTGATCAGCACGCCGCCGGGCTTGACGGTGCGGACGAGCGCGCGCATGGCGACCCGGAACTCGCGCCGCGACGTCGTGATCGACTCGGCGACGAAGAACGAGGTGGCGAGGTCGTGGGCCTCCTCCGGCAGGTCGAAGACGGACCCGGCCACCACGCGGCAGACCGAGGGCAGCCGGGCAGCGACCCCGTCGTATCGCTGTGACTGCGAGCGCATCGCGTCCTCGAACTTCTGCCATGGCGAGCTGTCGAAGTCGGTGGCGATCTCGCCGAGGCCGTATTCGAGTGCGGCTCGGTTGGAGGCGGCGTACTCCAGCAAGGTCAGGGTCCCGCCGTCGGCCAGGCACGGCGCCACCAGCATGGCGGGGTAGAGGTTGGGCCCTGCGCCTACGTCGATCACCTGCTGAAGAGTCGACTCGGCCACACCCAGCTGCTCCAGCTCGGCGGAGACGAACCGGAGGATGCCGAGATCTTCGGGCAGGATCGTGGTGCCGTAGTTGCGGGTGAGGTACTCGGTGGAGTCGAACTCGGCCCACGCGTCGTACCGGCCGAGCAGGCTGATCAGCCTCCGCAGCTCGTGGATCAGCACATGGCAGACCGCGAACGCGATGGCCTCGGGCGAGAGCACCTCGGCGTCGTAGAAGACGTTGTGGTGAGACTCCTGGTGGACCACCTCGATGGCCCGCAGGAGCGCGTAGGTCTTGTCCTGCTGGGAGGTAAACCGTGCGTCGAGCATCACGACGTGCATGACGTGCTCGTTGATGGGATCGAGGAACCCCGCCGCATCGAGGGCGTGACAGGTGGCTCGCCCGGACCGCTTGAGCAGGATGCCCCGACGACCGAACTCGCGGATCCGCGAGGGCGAGTTGAGAGCGAGTCGTTCGACGAACGCGGCGGACGGCCGGAAGACGACGTCGCCGCTGTCGGTCTGCTCGATGCGGCCGTGGCCGCTGGCGGCGAGCCGCTCGATGAGGTCGTCGACGTGGTTCTCGGCCGCGCTCTCGCGCAGCAGCACGTAATCGCGGCCGGGGACGTCGTTGTGTCGCAGCACGCCGTACTCGTAGAAGATCTTGCTCATCTGCACGACGTAGCGGTCGCGGTCGGCCGCGCTGAAGTCGCGCCCGCCGAGGTCGTCGTTGAGGTCGTCGAGCAGGGCGACGATGCGGACGTTGGGGCTGTCCTCGAACGCGTCGCGGAGCAGCGCGGCGAGCAGGATGCCGGCCCGCTCGTCGGCGGGGAGGTTGTCGAAGGAGACGTCGAGGCGGCCGTCGGCGTCGATGTGGTGGGCGGCGTAGGGGCCGACCGTCTCGATCTCGACGTACGGAGCGCCGGACACGACCGCGGTCAGCACGTCGTCGAGCCAGGCGTACTCGATGTCGACGCCCAGCCGGGCCAGGTCGGCGGCGTCTCCGTCGTTGATCGCCCGAAGGAGGTGGAGCACCCGCTCGTCGCCCGCGACGTCGCGGCGAAGCTTGTGTGCGTGGGCTTCGAGTCGTCCGAGGAGGGCGGTGGCCCGGGCTACCTTCTCCTGGGTCTCACCGGTCGGCGCGAGGGCGGCCAGCTGGTGAGGGTCGTCGATGGGGCGCGCGGTCAGGGCGTCGGCCATGAACGCGGTGGTGACCTCTTCCCAGGAGGTGGGACGGCGATGCGGTGTGGCGGGGCGAGCAGTGGCGAGATCATGCACGCCGGGACGGTAGCAGGGGGATGAGCTACGTACCACGAACGACTCGTCTGGTGGGACGGGTCGCGTTTTCCCGGTCCGGGCACCTTCTCCCGCAGACTCCACTAAGTTCCCGATCAGCGCGCCGGGCGGTGGGTCCCGGTCCGGACGATGAGGGCGGCCAGCGGTGGTTGATCTCGGGAACCTATTCGACAAGATCGGCATGGACAGCGTCGACGACACGGTCGAATGGGTGGTCGAGAACAAGGATGCCCTGGGCAAGGCGATCGACTTCATCCGCGACCTCGACGGCCGGATCCCCGAGCTGATCAGGGTGCTGCCGGGTCTGCTCGCCAGCCTCGGCGGCGGCCTGGCCGAAGCCGGTGAGCAGGCGCAACGGGCTGCGGTCACGCTGCTCGGCGACGACGGCGAGGGTGGAGCGCGTGCGGTTCTGGGGCGAGGCGCCGAGGCGTTGAGCGGGATGACCGAGCAGCTCGGCGGCGCGGCGACGATGCTCTCGGGCGTGGCTGACGACGTCGGGAAGGTCGGCATCCCGAGCTTCGAGGCGAAATACACCGAGGTGGTCGGGTTCCGGGTGATCTCCGGCGTCGAGATCGAGACCTCGCCGATTCTCAAGGGCCCGGCGGAGAAGCTCAAGGCCGGCGCCGACACCGTCACCGACGTCACGCACAACCTCGGCAGTCTGGCCGACGACCTGACTCAGCTGGCGGCGGTGATGGGGACGATCGGACTGGCGCTCGACGGGTTGGGCGAGCGGCTCGGAAGCTCGGGGCAGCAGATCCGGGGCCTGATGGGCGGGCCCGAGATCAGCCCGCCGAAGGGACCCTCGGCGGTGAAGGCTCGCAAGGCGCTGCCCAAATCGCCGTCGTCGACGGCCGCTGCGTCGTCGACGACTGCGTCATCGACCGCGGAGGCGTCGTCGACCGCGGCGGTCAAGGCCGCGGCGAAGCCCCGGAAGGCTCCGGCGAAGCCCCGGAAACCGGCCGCCAAGCCCAGGAAACGGTCGTAGCCGCGGCGCCGGTCAGGGCCCGAGCTGCTTGCGGCCGCGGCCCAGGAGACGCTTGCGCTGCGACGGGTCGAGCATCAGGTAGCCGACCACCGGAATGCCCACCACGACGACGAGGAAGACCCAGAACGGCAGCAACCAGAGCGCGAGAAGAGCGGCGGCGATGCCGCCGATGACATACGGGGTGTTCTTCGACATTGCGTCCTCCGAGGCCGTGGGTCGGGCGACCCGTGTCTCCATTGTCGCCCCTGCCGGGCCGTTCGCGTCTCATCCGCGGGTGGGAGGGGCCCCCTACTGGTCGATTTCGGTCCGCCGAGGTGCGGGACGACGGCGGTTGGTGAAACACGCCCTGTTGCGCGGCACGGCCTGCCCTGTAACGTCCGATCTCGATGAAGGTCGCTGTCGTACGTGAGGTCCGGGAACACGAGCACCGGGTGGCGCTGGTCCCTGAGCTGGTCGCCAAGCTGACCGGAGCGGGTCTCGACGTCGTGGTCGAGGCCGGTGCGGGCGCCGGCGCGCTGCACGACGACGACGCGTATCGGGCCGCCGGTGCCGAGATCGCGCCCGCCGCCGAGGTCCTCCCCACCGCCGACGTCGTCCTCTCGGTACAGCCGCTCGAACCGGCGCGGATCGCGATCCTGCGCTCCGGCGTCATCACGGTCTCGTTCCTCTCGGTGGGTCAGGAGCTCGACGTCGTCCGGGCCGCCCGCGACGCCGGGGTGTCGGCCTTCTCGGTCGAGCTGGTCCCGCGCATCTCGCGGGCCCAGTCGATGGACGCGCTCACCTCGCAGGCACTCGTGGCCGGATATCGCGCCGTGCTCGTGGCGGCCGAGCGGCTGCCGCGGTTCTTCCCGCTGTCGATGACGGCCGCGGGGACGGTCCCCCCGGCGCAGGTCCTCGTGCTCGGCGCCGGCGTGGCCGGGCTCCAGGCGATCGCCACGGCCCGGCGGCTGGGCGCGCAGGTCGAGGCCTACGACGTCCGGGCCGCCTCGGCCGAGGAGATCCGCAGCCTCGGGGCACGCTTCGTCGAGCTCGACCTGCCCAGCCTCGAAGGCGCCGGCGGATACGCCCGCGAGATGACCGAGGAGCGCGCTCAGCTCCAGCGTGATCTCCTCGCACCTCACGTCAGCGCGGCCGACGTCGTCATCACCACGGCGGCCGTCCCCGGTCGTCGCGCTCCGCTGCTGGTCGAGACCCCGGCGGTCGAGGCGATGAAGCCCGGCAGCGTGGTGATCGACCTCGCCGCCGAGTCGGGCGGCAACGTCGAGGGCAGCGTCGCCGGCGAGGAGGTCGCGGTCGGTGGCGCGCGGCTGTGGGGCGCCCGCAACGTCCCCAGCCAGCTCCCTGTCCACGCCAGCCGGCTCTACGCCGCGAACGTCGTGAACCTCGTCCTGCTGATGACCGACGACGGCAAGGTCGCCCCCGACCTCTCCGACGAGATCGTCGACGGCGCCTGCGTCACCCACGAGGGCCAGGTGCGCCACGCGCCGACTCGCGACCTGCTGGAGAGTGAGGGCCGGTGACCGAAGGTGTGGCGCTGCTGACCGTCTTCGTGCTGGCGGTGTTCGTCGGCTTCGAGGTGGTCTCGAAGGTCTCCTCCACCCTCCACACGCCGCTGATGTCCGGGGCCAACGCGATCCACGGCGTCATCCTCGTCGGCGCGGTGATCGTCGCGGGCGCGGCGGACGAGGCGTCGGTGCTGGTCGTGGCGTTGATCGCGGTGGTCTTGGCCACCCTCAACCTGGTCGGCGGCTTCGTCGTCACCGACCGCATGCTCGAGATGTTCGGTGGGCGCAGACAGGACGCCGCGCGCGGGGAGGGCACCGAGTGATCCCGGTCTGGGCCCAGGTCGCCTACGTGGTGGCCGCCGTCTGCTTCATCCTGGCCCTCAAGGGGCTCTCGTCGCCGAGGTCGGCGCGCCGCGGCAACCTGATCGGGGCGTTCGGCGCCCTGCTGGCCGTGGTCGTCACGTTCTTCGCCTACGACATCGGCAACCTCGGCTGGATCCTGCTGGCGATCGCGGTGGGAACGGCGGGTGGGGCCGTGGGCGCCCGCCGGGTCGCCATGACGGCGATGCCCCAGCTGGTGGCATTGTTCAACGGCGTGGGCGGTGGGGCGGCGGCGCTCGTCGCGCTGCTCGAGCTGTCCGAGCCGGCCCACACGCTGTCCGCGCCGAGCCTGACGGCGATCGCGTTCACTGTGCTGATCGGCGCGGTGTCGTTCTCCGGATCGGTCATCACGTTCCTCAAGCTGCAAGAACTGATGACCGGGCGGCCCATCACGTTCCCCGGTGGCCCGGTGGTGTTCGCGGTGGTCCTCGTCGCCGCGGTCGGACTGTCGGTCTGGACCGTCGCCGAGGCGAGCGTCCCACTGGCTGTCGTCCTGGCGGTCGTCGGGCTGGCGGCGGGCGTGCTGCTGGTGCTGCCGGTGGGCGGTGCCGACGTTCCGATCGTGATCTCGCTGCTCAACGCGTTCACCGGACTCGCCGTGGCCGCGGGTGGCTACGTGCTGGGCAACGCGCTGCTGCTGGTCGCGGGGACCCTCGTCGGCGCCAGCGGCACCATCCTGACCCGAGCGATGGCCAAGGCGATGGGGCGTTCGGTCGTGTCGATCCTGTTCGGAGCGTTCAAGGGTGGGTCGACGGCCGGCGGCGGTGAGGTGTCCGACCGGCCGGTGCGGTCGGCCGGTGCCGAGGACATCGCGATCACCCTCGGATACGCCCGCAGGGTCATCATCGTGCCTGGGTACGGCCTTGCGGTCGCCCAGGCACAGCACACGGTCCACGAGCTCGTCGAGCTCCTCGAGTCGCGCGGCGTCGACGTCGCGTACGCCATCCACCCGGTGGCCGGCCGGATGCCCGGGCACATGAACGTCCTCCTGGCCGAGGCGAACGTCCCGTACGAGAAGCTGCTGGAGATGGACACCGCGAACGGTGCGCTGCGCACGGCCGACGTCGCGCTCGTGGTCGGTGCCAACGACGTCGTCAACCCGGCCGCACGCACCTCGCCCGGATCGCCGATCTACGGGATGCCGATCCTCGACGCCGACCACGCCAAGGCGGTCGTCTTCCTCAAGCGCTCGATGCGACCCGGTTTCGCCGGCATCGAGAACGAGCTGCTCTTCGACGCCCGCACGACCCTGCTCTTCGGTGACGCCAAGGCGACGCTGACCGAGCTGGTCGCCGCGCTCAAGTCGCTCTAGGCCAGGCGGTGGATCGGCGCGGGTCGACCTCGCGCGCTGCATGAACCGGCGAGTCAGGACGTCTCTGAGTTCTGCCCGTCGGCCAGGGTCCGGGCGTTGGCGAGCGCCGTGTCCAGCGTCTCCCAGCTCGGCGCGAACGAGAGACGGTTGTCTCCGACACGAGGTAGGCGCGGTTGGAGCGGCCGGGGGACGAGAAGATCAGCCATTCGTCGCGTGACGTCACCCGGGAACCCACCAGATCGTCCGGATCGGTCGTCCGCTTCGACACGGTGGCCTGGGCCGTCATCCAGGCCGCCAGCAGGACGCGGGCGCCGGCCAGCCGGTCGGCCGGGATGGTCACGTCGTTCGCGCCCTCGGTCATCGGTCTGCCTCTAGCCGGCCACGCCGTACAGGCGGTCACCGGCATCGCCGAGACCGGGCACGATGTAACCGCGCTCGTCGAGGCGCTCGTCGACCGCGGCCGTGACCACGGTGACCGGCACGCCGAGGTCGGCGGTCTCGCGTTCGAGCAGCTCGATGCCCTCGGGGGCGGCCAGCAGGCACACCGCGGTGATGTGGTCGGCGCCGCGCTCGACCAGGTAGGCGATGGCGGCCGCCAGGGTGCCGCCGGTGGCGAGCATCGGGTCGAGCACCCAGCACTGACGTCCGGTGAGATCGTCGGGCAGGCGGGTGGCGTAGGTGGTGGCCTGCAGGGTCGCTTCGTCGCGGATCATCCCGAGAAAGCCGACCTCGGCCGTGGGCAGCAGGCGGGTCATGCCGTCGAGCATTCCGAGGCCGGCCCGCAGGATCGGCACCACCAGCGGCTTGGGGGCGGACAGCTTGACGCCGGTGGTGGGCGCCACGGGAGTGCGGATGTCGTGGGGCGCCACGCGGGCGTCGCGGGTGGCCTCGTAGGCGAGCAGGGTGACCAGCTCGTCGGCCAGGCGCCGGAACGTCACCGAGTCGGTGCGCACGTCGCGCAACACGGTGAGCTTGTGGGCGACGAGGGGATGATCGACGGCGAGCAGGCGCATGGGGCGAACCTATCCCGAAGGTGGACACGACCTCGACCTCGTGGCAGTGGCGGTGCTAGCGTCCGCATTCGTGTCGGGTCACATCCCACAAGGAGGCCAGATGCCCGTGGGCAACGTCAACGAGCCAACCGGCTCGAGCGACGATCCACTCTCGGTCGCCGAGGTACCCGTGCCCGACATGGCGCGGCTGCGCCAGCGTGCCGTCTTCCTGCGCGAACTCGCCGATGCCCGGGCGCTCCTCGCCCGCACCACGCCGTGGCGCGCCCGGTCGTCCCGCCTGCGCGAGCGGATGCGACAGAGCACCTTCAACGTCTGACCACCGCTGCCGCCGCAATGGTGGCGCTCAGGCCCGCTTTCAGGGACGATGCACCTGGGCGCACCTTGCGCTGCTGGGAGGCGGGGGCCGTGTCTGACCAGGACAACGCTGTGGACTTCGTGGTGAGTGCCTACCGCGAAGACGGGCGATGGCAGGTCGAGCCGTTGCCTCCACATCTCACCGACGATCTCGACGCTCTGGTCGCCGTGCTGCGCCAGCGGCCGGGCGACGGCGGAGCGCTCGGGCTGATCTCGATCGACGAGGACTTCTTCATCGCCGTCCGGGTAGCCGGGCCGGACGCCCGGTTCCTGCTTTCCGACGTCACGGCCGCCACCGACTGGCCGGTCGCACGCAAGGTGCTCCAGCGCCTCGGCCTGCCGCTTCCCGACGACGACGACTCCGTACAGCCGGCCGGCGACACCGCCATCTTCGCCGACCTCGGCGTCGAGCCGATGGCCGTGGCCGCCATCTGCGACGACATCGACAGCTACCCCGACGAGATGCTGACCGAGATGGCCACCCGGATGGGGTTCGGCCCGCAGTTCGAGGGCACACTCGACAACTCCTACGGCTGACCACGACCGTCGGCCAGGGGCCATAGGCTCGGTGCCGTGTACGAGCCACTGATGCGCGAGGCGCTGATCGAGGCGCGGCTGGCCGCGGAGGTCGGCGACGTGCCGGTCGGTGCGGTGGTGGTCGACGCCAGCGGCCGGGTGATCGCCCGAGGACACAACCGTCGCGAGCTCGACGGCGACCCCACCGCCCACGCCGAGGTGGTGGCGCTGCGCGCGGCCGCGGCGGCTACCGGGTCGTGGCGGCTCGACGGCACCACGCTGATCGTGACGCTCGAACCGTGTGCGATGTGCGCGGGCGCTCTGGTCCTGGCCCGGGTCGAGCGGCTGGTGTACGGAGCGGTCGATCCCAAGGCCGGTGCGGTCGGCTCGTTGTGGGACATCGTTCGCGATCGCCGGCTCAACCATCGTCCCGAGGTGATCGCCGGGGTGCTCGCCGACGAGACCGCCGCTGTGCTCCGCGACTTCTTCGACACCCAGCGCGAGGCTGGTCCCGGACCCGCCCCGAACGCCGTCTGATCCGAACGCCATGGCACTCGCCGCCGGGCTCAGGCGGCCATGGTCCAGTAGTGCTCGACGATCTGACGCATGGTCGAGGCGTTTCGAGATTGAGGCCCGTGGTCTGCGCCAGCCTCAGGTGTAATGACGGACCGATCAGGAGCTCGAGAAGGACCAGAGCCTCGTCGTGACTCAGCCCGAGTGGCGGTCGGCTGATCGTCCGAGTAGGGACGTCGGCGTTGACACGCACGGACCACGCGGCACACGCCAGGGTCGCGGCGTGAGGCTCGTAGGTGGTCGAGGCTCAGCTGCCCGGCCCGATGGCAAGCGGGCGCGACCGCGCCGATGGCCTGTGCGGTAGCCCGGATTTCGTTCCGCAGGTCCGCCTCCGGTAGCCTCGTCGGCGGTAGCGTGTCCGAGCGGCCTAAGGAGCACGCCTCGAAAGCGTGTGTGGGGGCAACTCCACCGTGGGTTCAAATCCCACCGCTACCGCGCTCACAGTGCAACGCGAGCCCCTGACCAGCGAGAACGCTGGTCAGGGGCTCGCTTGTTGTGCCGTATCCCCGACTTATCCCCGGAATTGACGTCACTTAGCGCCTGTTACGGGCCCCTTGGGTGCTCCTCGATGAGCATGTCCAGCACCTGACGCACCTCTGGTGCCATGTGGGTCCGCTTGATGGACGTGACGCACGGTGGTCGCTTCGGTCGTGTGTCCGAGGAGTGTCGTCGCGTCCTTTGTGTCCGACGCCCTCGACGTCTACGCACCCCGAGTCCTGGACCGAGGAAGACGCCCTGACGACGCCCTCCGCATTCACCTCATGGTCGTCACCCGAGCGGCGTCCGCCGCGACGTCGGCGCAGCCATGGTCGTGGGACGTGCACGGAACGGGCGATCCGGAGTTGGTGCGGCGCGTGCGCCGGGCCGCGACCTGATTCCTGCAGGGTGTTGCGACGGCTGCCCGGGCGGCCGACGATGGACGCAAATCCCGTCTGGAGGCGCATCATGAGCGAGCAGACGACCAATCTCCCGCCGATCGTGTTGATCCATGGGCTTTGGATGACCGCCCGAAGCTGGGACCGTTGGGTGGAGCACTACCGGGCGAAGGGCTATGACGTCATCGTGCCGACGTACCCGGGATTCGAGATCGAGGTGGAGGCGCTGCGTGAAAGGCCCGAGATCATCGCCGAGGCGTCCGTCCCCGAAACGCTCGATCATCTCAGCGAGGTAGTCGAGGGCCTGGAACGTCCGCCGATCATCATGGGCCACTCCTTCGGCGGGACCTTCACCCAACTCCTGGTCAACCGCGGCCTGGGGGCCGCCGCCGTGGTGATCGACTCGGCGCCACCCGAAGGCGTGCGGGTCAACCCGCCGGCTCAGATCAAGTCCCTGTTCCCGATCCTGAAGAACCCCGCCAACCGGCACCGCGCGGTCGGCTTCACCAAGGAGCAATTCCACTTTGCGTTCGCCAACACGCGCAGCCGGGAGGAGTCCGACGCAGCCTACGACCTCCTCCACATCCCGGCGCCGGGCAGCTGGGTGTGGGCGTACGGCCTGATAGCCAACTGGAAGCCGGGCCACCAGGAGACCTGGGTCGACTACGACCTGGACGACCGTGCTCCGCTCCTGTTCATCATCGGCGGCAAGGACCACCTGATGCCGCCCTCGGTGATCCGCTCGAACGCGAAGAAGTACCGCAACTCCGACGCGACGACTGAGACCTACGAGTTTCCGGACCGCTCACACTTCACCGGTGTCGAGCCTGGCTGGGAGCAGGTGGCCGACTACGCGCTCGAGTGGGCGACGAGCCACGCGCGAGCGCCGCAGGGCTGACCAAGCGCAGACAGCGCCTCGTGGAGGTCGAGAGAGCGCGTCATTCTCTGAAACGCCTCGCGCTGCCGTTCACGGGTGACTCTGCCGAGGTTGTGCCCAGGTGGCGACCTTGGGCGATACGGCCGTCCAGACCAACATCGCTCCACAGATCTGGAGCATGGCGGCGCCAAGTAGTACTGCCTCGAAACCTACTGATGCATAGACGGCGCCGGCGACGGCAACGCCAGATGTCGCG
Source organism: Jiangellaceae bacterium (assembly GCA_036566745.1). Classification (GTDB taxonomy): domain Bacteria; phylum Actinomycetota; class Actinomycetes; order Jiangellales; family Jiangellaceae; genus DATCVR01. The sequence continues at coordinate 82,540 of DATCVR010000287.1, forward strand.
CCCAGGTATGTGATAGCGCTGTTCAGTCCGAGAATACGGCCCTTGTGGCCGGAGCGGACCTTCGACAGCAGCAGAACGATCATGTTCAGTGACAGGTTCGTCATCGCGCCCCACATGACCGCGACCGCCAGAACCGCCAGGAAATGCTGGCCCGCGGCAACCATCAGCGTATAGGTGAGCGCATTCAACAAGAGCACGGCCGGAAGGAGCCTCTGCGCGCCGACCCTGTCCACGACGTGCGCGGCGAACGTTGCGCATGCAAAGCCAGCACCGAAGAAGAGGACGATGACACCCGCTTCGGTCGCTGAGATGTCAGGGTCTCGGCGGACGTGATCGATGAAGAATGCGAATACGCCGTAGAATGCTGAGGTGAAGCACAGGCAGACGGCTAGGAGCGACGCGATGTATCGATGGGTCCGAAAGGTCAGCGGGCTCGTCTGAGTGAGTTTCTCCTGGACGCTGCGCTCGGGCCGGCGATGCCGCCAGATTCGGTGAGTCGCCACCAATGATGTGAGCAGAAGTGTCGCGTAGGAAAAACGCCAGCCAAAGTGTTCGGAGATCAACGCAAGGCCGGGAATCCCGCCAATGAATGCCAGCGACCAGCCGAACAGCACTCTGCCGAGCGATCGAGCGGCGTCGGTGGGCGCTGCTGTCGCGGTCGCCACGGCGTAACACGCCGGCAGGATCACTCCTGCACTGAGGCCGGCCAAGGCCTGAGCCGAGGCGAGCAGCACGATATCGGTCGCGAACGCGCTGCCCAGAAACGCCAGGCTCAGCGCCGGCATGCACATCTGAAGAGCCCGGGTGGCGCCAATTTCATCGATCTTGGGTGCGAGGAACAGCGCAGAGATCATCGTTCCCGCGCCATAGACCGAGATGGCGCGCGCGGCGGCAAACGTGGTCGACCCGAGGGCTCCGGCCACCTCCGAGAGTATGGGGCTCAGCGCGAGGGTGTTCGACGCGATTATCGCTACCACAAGCATCATGGTGTATTGACGTGCCGGTGAGTCGATCGTTGTCGATGTGGGCGCCATCAGGGGCTCCTCTAAGAGGACATCACTTGAACAACTGGAGTCTCGGCAAGCCATGTGTCCGAGGTGTATTCGAAACGAAACCGGGCACCCGGCGATCGCCGATCAATATCGATCAGAAGATGAATTCGAGACTTTTCTCGGACCTGGCTGATTTGCGCCCGACCTGTCGAATTCACGGCGCACTGTCACGGCCAATGCCCGTCAGTGCGACGTGCGGGACATCGTCGCAAATCACGTGTCAAGATCGCCGGTAGTTCAGCGTTCGTACAGTAGGCGGGGTGCATATCGCGCCTCCGATGGCTCGCACGCGCCTCGTGCAGTGTTTGAGCAATAGATCACCGAGTGGTTTCTGGCTGATTTCTGCTTGCTTTCAGTGATCCCTGGGCTCACGAGGATCGAACCCCGAGCCGGCGAATTCGGAGGCTGGCCGATCGGCGCTCGTTCGCGATCGGCGCTCGTTCGCGACGGCGCTCGGTCGCGGCAGGCCTCGCTCGTTTGCGGCAGGACGCAGCTCACGCCACGCGCAGCGCGATCCCGGGGTAGTCGAGGACGAGGCCGGAGGAGTCGTACGCGAGCACGCCGGTGAAGTCGAAGGCGGGCGCGGCGTAGTCGTAGCGGTGCCCCTCGGGCCTGTCGGGCAGCCTGAGATAGCTCTGGTCCAGCCGGGACACCGCCAGGTCGAGCGCGCGGACGTACACGGCGGGTGCGCTCATCGCATCGCCGATCGGCAGGGCGGCGCGATGCACGGGCAGGGTGTTCGTCATCGCGGACGACTCGAGGTCGACGTCCAGGCAGCCGTCGAGGTAGGGCGCAGGCTCGCCGTCGATCCACCACCCGCCGAGTCCGTCGGCATCGAGCGAGATCGTCGCCGATCCGTGGACCGAGCGACCGGTGATGCGCGCGCTGCGGGTCGTCCACCGGTCGTCCACGCCGATCGCGTACTCGACGACCCAGGTGGCGCCGTCCTCGAGCGCGGTCGTGCAGCCTTCGAGGAGGCGACCGTCGCCGGACGGGCGGAAGTACACGACCTCGAAGCCTGTTCGCGCCCCCTGGTGACGCCACGCCGCGGTGAGCGGCGGGGAGTGGAAGGCCATGGCCACCACCCTGACACGGGTGGGCCCCGCATTTCGGAACGCTGGGCTGATTCAGGGCACGGCACCATAAGCTCATCGCCTGCGCGAGCGAAGGGGGTGGGCGTGGACGTTCACGCACTCGACACCTTCTTGCTGGCCGGGTCGCTGGTGTTGGTAGCGGCGGTCGTGGCGGTGCGGATGAGCGTCCGGTTCGGATTGCCCAGCCTCGTCCTCTACCTGCTCATCGGCCTCGCGCTCGGCGAGTCCGGCCTGGGTATCCAGTTCTCCGACGCCGAACTGGCCCGCTCGCTCGGGTACGCCGCTCTCGTGGTGATCCTGGCCGAGGGAGGCCTGACCACGCGGTGGGCCGAGGTCCGGCCGTCGATGGGCGTCGGCATCTCGCTGGCGACGGTCGGCGTGGTGGTCAGCACCGGGGTGGTCGCGCTCCTCGGTCACTTCGTGCTCGGGCTCGACTGGACGCTGGCCGTCCTGCTCGGCGCGGTGTTCGCCCCCACCGACGCCGCGGCGGTCTTCTCGACGCTGCGCCGGGTGCCGCTCCGTCGCCGCGTGTCCGGTGCGCTCGAGGCCGAGTCGGGGCTCAACGACGCGCCCACGGTCGTCGTCGTCACCCTGATCAGCACTGGTCAGGTCGCCGCGAGCAGCGTCGGTGAGATCGCGCTGATCGTGGGCTACGAGCTGATCGTCGGGTCGCTGATCGGCTACGTGGTGGGACGCCTCGGTGCGGCGATCCTGCGCCGGGCCGCGTTGCCGGCGTCGGGGCTGTATCCGCTGGTGGTCATGACCCTCACCGTGCTGGCCTATGCCACGGGAGCGGTCGCTCACGCGAGCGGCTTCGCGGCGGTGTACGTGGCGGCGCTGGTGCTGGGGAACGTCAGCCTGCCGCACCGCGCCGCCACCCGCTCGTTCGCCGAGGGCCTGGCCTGGGTGGCCCAGATTGGCCTGTTCGTCATGCTCGGCCTGCTGGCGTCGCCCTCGCAGATGCCCGAGGCTTTCGTCGCGGCGCTGGTAGCCGGGCTGGGCCTGACGTTGGTGGCTCGGCCGATCTCGGTGTGGGCGTCGACCCTGCCGTTCCGGCTGCCGCGGCCCGAGCAGCTGTTCCTGTCGTGGGCCGGGCTGCGCGGCGCCATCCCGGTCGTGCTGGCGACGATCCCCCTGGCCGAGGGGGTCGAGGGCGCCGATTGGCTGTTCGCCGTGGTGTTCATCGTCGCGGTCGTGTTCACGATGATCCAGGCTCCGACGCTGCCGCCGCTCGCGCGGGCTCTCGGGGTGGCCGGCGACGTCACGGCCCGTGACGCGGAGGTGGAGTCGGCGCCGCTCGAGCGGATCGAGGCGGATCTCGTGCAGGTCCGGGTGCCGCAGGGGTCGAAGCTCCACGGCGTGCGGATCGGTGAGCTGAGGCTGCCCGCCGGCGTGTCCGTGGCGCTGATCGTCCGTGGCGAGGAGACCACCGTGCCAGGCCCCGGCACCCAGCTGCGCCACGGCGACGAGATCCTCATCGTCGCGCCCCGGCCGCTGCGCGACGCGACCGAGCGCCGGCTCCGGGCGGTCGGTCGGGGTGGCCGGCTGGCGGGATGGTTCGGCGAGGAGGGCGGCTCCGGCGGATCGCGCGGGGAGTGAGGCGCCTTGCTCAGGTGACCGCGGGCGCGGGGCAGGGCGGCAGGGTGGACGTCGAGGCGGCAGCCGTCGGGGGCGCTCCGACGGCCTCGAACGCCTCGCCGAGCACGAGGTCGACGGTGGCCGACGGGCGCTCGTCGGGGACGTAGACGGCGCCGGGCACCATCGCCGCGACCACGCTCGCAGCGGCCTGCTGAGCCGGATTAGAGCGCACCTCGGCCGATCCCTCGATCGACTTGTTCAGCGGATCGTTGGCGACGTCGGTGACCGCGAACCCCGCGGCGGTCATCTGGTCGGCGACCTCGGAGGCCAGCCCGGAGCGGCTGGTGGCGTTGTAGACGTTGAGCTGGATCTCGCCGACCGGGGGTGCGCCCTCGACCGCGACCGGCGCGCAGGTGGGGCCGGCAGAAGGGTCGTCGTCGGCGCTGGAGCCCATGACGTTCTGCCAGCTGAACCACGCAGCTCCGACGACCACGACGACGAGGACCAGCAGCGTGATGGCCGTGCGGAAGTGCCGCCACTGCTGCCGCCGGCGGGCGACATCGTCGTCGACCGCCGATTCGTCGAGGGCCATGGCACCTCCGCGTCGGACGTCCTGGCAGTCGCCAGGAGTGCAGCCTAACCGCGCCGACGCGCTGGAGGCAGGCGGAAAGGACGCATGGACTACGTGTCGGATTCGGCCAGGATCAGGACCCGAGCATGGATCACCGGCCGCTGCTGGAGCGCCGCCCTCAGCGCGCGGTGGAGGCCGTCCTCGAGGTAGAGCTCGCCCTTCCATTCGACGACGTGCGCGAAGAGGTCGCCGTAGAACGTGGAGTCCTGGGCCAGCAGCGCTTCGAGGTCGAGATTGCGCTTGGTGGTGACCAGTTCGTCGAGCCTGATCTGTCGCGGCGGCAGCTCCGACCACTCGCTCAGCGTGGTGGTGTGCTCGGGGTAGGGACGCCCGTCGCCCACGCGCTTGAAGATCACCCCTCGCAGTCTATCCGCGGATAGGCTGCGCGAATCGGACGCCATGCGGGGAGGGTGCGGTGAACGGGTCGAACAAGGACATCGTCGAGACGGTCCGTGCGGGGTACGCCTTCGACGGGCCGTGCGTCGAACTCGGTGCCCTGATCGTCGACGGCGCTCCCCAGCCCGAGGCACGGGTGCGGGTCCCGCTCGCCATGCTCAACCGCCACGGCCTCGTCGCCGGCGCCACGGGCACCGGTAAGACCAAGACGTTGCAGGTCATGGCCGAACAGATCTCGATGGCGGGCGTCCCGGTCTTCGCGGCCGACATCAAGGGAGACCTGTCCGGACTGGCCTCGCCCGGCGAGGACGACGACAAGATCAGGGCTCGCGCCACCGGCATCGGTCAGGCCTGGGAGCCCACGGCGTTTCCGGTCGAGCTGCTGCGCCTGGGCGACAACGGCATCGGCGTCCCGGTACGCGCGTCGGTCACCTCGTTCGGCCCCACGCTGCTGTCGAAGGTGCTCGAGCTCAACGACACGCAGGAGAGCTCGCTGGGCCTGGTCTTCCACTATGCCGACAAGGCGGGGCTGCCGCTGGTCGACCTCGAAGACCTGCGCTCGGTCATCCAGCACCTCACCTCCGGCGAGGGCAAGGACGACCTCGAGGCGCTGGGCGGGCTGGCCAAGGCCACGGCCGGGGTGATCCTGCGGGAGCTGATCAACTTCGCCGCCTCCGGCGCGGACACGTTCTTCGGCGAGCCGGAGTTCGAGGTCGAGCAGCTGCTGCGCACCACC
>DATCVR010000288.1:0-44624 GCA_036566745.1 Jiangellaceae bacterium
ATCCCTCGATCCCCACCACCGAGTCCGGTACCCGCCACCGCACCGCCGAGCGCGTCGCCAAACAGACCAGCTTCCCGGTCATCTCGGTCAGCCAGTCCATGCGAATCGTGGCCATCTACGTCGACGACATCCGTTACGTCCTCGAGGATGCCGGCCAGATCCTGTCCCGGGCCAACCAGGCACTGGCCACCCTCGAGCGGTACAAGCTCCGCCTCGACGAGGTGTCCGGCACCCTGTCCGCGCTGGAGATCGAGGACCTCGTCACGGTCCGCGACGTCGTCGCCGTCGCCCAGCGCCTCGAGATGGTCCGGCGCATCTCCCTCGAGATCGACGGCTACGTCGTCGAACTCGGCACCGACGGCCGCCTGCTCAGCCTCCAGCTGGACGAGCTGGTGGCCGGCGTCGACATCGACCGCGAGCTGGTGATCCGCGACTACCTCCCGGCCGGCACCGGACGCCGCCGGCGCGGGGTCGCCGACGCGGTCGCCGATCTCGACGCGCTGTCCTCCACCGACCTCCTCGACCTGGGCGCGGTCGCCCGTGCGCTGGGCTTCAGCGGTGGCGACCAGCTCGACGCCGCCGTCAGCCCGCGGGGTTTCCGGCTGCTCGCGCGGGTGCCCCGGCTGCCGGGCACGGTGGTCGAGCGTCTCGTCGACCACTTCGGCGGCCTGCAGAAGCTGCTGGCGGCCAGCGTCGACGATCTCCAGGCCGTCGACGGCGTCGGCGAGACCCGCGCCCGCAGCGTCCGCGAGGGCCTGTCGCGGCTGGCCGAGTCCAGCATCCTCGAGCGCTACTTCTGAGCCCTCGACCCGCAGATAAATCAGTTGTGCGGCGGCTGATCGCCTCGGTTCAATGATCACGGACCGGGTCTGCGCGAAGCGGCCCGCACGACACAGGGCGGTGCGACTCATGGCTGTGGTGAACACGACCGTCCACCCGTCGTGCCCACTCGAAGGAACCCCGTGTCCAGATCACACACCAGGACGCGGCACGCTCGCCGCGCCGAGAGTTTCCGCTGCCTGAACTGCCGTCTCGACATCGCCGTCGACGCACCCGGCACCGCTCACCGCAACCACTGCCCCACCTGCCTGTGGAGCCGGCACGTCGACGACGTGCCGGGTGATCGCGGAGCCGATTGCGGCGCCCGGATGGAGCCGATCGCGATCACCAGCCGACCCGACGGCGAGTGGCTGATCATCCATCGCTGCACGCATTGCGACGTGCTGCACAGCAACCGGATCGCCGGCGACGACAACGCCCTGACGCTGTTCCGGCTGGCGGTGTTACCGCTGGCCAGACCGCCGTTCCCGATGGAACACGTTGCGGCGCTCTGACCGTCGGCCACCCCCCGCGTGATCGTTGGAAGGATCCGGTCCGTCAGGGCGGCCAGATTCTTCCAACGATCACCGGGCCGAGCCTGGGACATTGACATGGAACCATGTTCCGTCTAGTTCTGAGGGTTCGTGTCCGCTTGGCCGAGGGAGTCCGATGCGCCCGCTCCGCACCCTGCTGACCAGCCTGACCGCCATCGTCGTGACCACCGGCTCGCTGCTCGGCGCGGCCGCAGCACCACCGGCACCCGCCGCACCGCCCGCCGCACCCGCCGACGCCACCGCTGCGGCAGCCGCCGACGTGGTCGTCGCCCAGGCCGCCTCCGGCAAGAAGCTGTACTTCACGGACATCATCGCCCTCGACGACGGCCGCCTGCTCGCCGCGTACTACGAGGGCAGCAGCCGCATCGGCCCGGACGGGAAGATCTTCGTCACCGAGTCGAGCGACGCCGGCCGTACCTGGTCGGCTCCGCGGTTGGCCGTCGAGACCCCGTACGACGACCGCGACCCCAAGCTCGCCCAGCTCAGCGACGGCACGATCCTGCTGAGCTTCTTCGAGACCGACTGGTCCAGGAAGCCGGTGGACCTTCGCGGCACCCATGTGGTCCGGTCCGAGGACGCCGGCGCCACCTGGTCCGATCCGGTCGAGGTGGGTTCGGCCATGGACTGCGGCTGCGGCGCGCCCTACGGCGTGTACGGCTCCGGGCTCAACGCCAGCCACGGCGCGGTCACCGAGCTCGCCGACGGCGATCTCCTGATCCCGCTGTACGGCGTCCTGCCCGACGGCACCAAGGAGAACGCCACGGTCGTGCGCAGCACTGACGGCGGGCGCACCTGGCCGGCCGAGTCCGAGGCGACGATCGCCGCGGGGTCGGCGTTCTCGTTCCAGGAGCCCACGCTGACCGTCCTGGACAACGGCGAGATCGTCGCCCTCATCCGCACCACCACCAAGCCGCAGCTCGCGTACATCTCCAGGTCGTCCGACGACGGCGCGACCTGGACGCCGGCCCAGCCCACCGACATCCCCGCGTCGTCGCATCACCTCCTCCCGCTGACCGGCGGCGGCATCCTGCTGACCTACGGCGACGTCTCCGGACGGTTCTCGCCGCGGCGCGCCACCAGCGGACGGATCGTCGATGATCCGGCCGCGAGCTGGGACGGGCACACCGACATCCCGCTCTACGACTCCGGCAACAGCGACCAGGCCAACCCGTCCAGCGCCGAGGCGGCCCCCGGGCTCTACCTCACGCTGAGCTTCGACGTGGTCAATGCGACCGTCGTGGGCGTCTTCAGCACCCGCGACGACTACACGCCGTGCACGAAGACCGTGACCGGATCACACCCCGGTCCGCTCTCCGTCACCACCGGGAAGACCTGCCTCGCCGACGCCGTCGTGACCGGACCGGTGAGCGTCGCGGCGGGCGCGGCCCTGCGGGTGGACGACTCGCAGCTCGATGGCCCGGTGCGGGCGACCGGCGCCAGTGCCGTCACGGTCTGCGGATCCGACGTCGGCGGCGTGATCGACCTCGGCGGCGGCGAGAGCGTCACGCTCGGCCATCCGGACGCGGGCTGCGCCTCGAACACCGTCGACGGGCCCGTCCAGGTGACCGACCAGCGCGGGCTGGTCGTGCTGGCCGGCAACACCATCACCGGCCCGCTGGCGTGCTCGGGCAACGACCCGGCTCCGGTCGACGCCGGTCACCCGAACTCCGTCGAAGGCCCGGCCACGGGCCAGTGCGAGGAGCTGTGATGAAGATCCGTGGAGCGGTCCTCGAGGAGTCCGGCCGGGACCGTCCGTATGCGACGAGCCGTCCGCTGAGCGTGGCCGAGCTCGACCTCGAACCTCCGGGGCCGGGCGAGGTCCTCGTCCAGCTCGAAGCCGCTGGGGTGTGCCACTCCGACCTGTCCGTCGTCAACGGCGACCGCCCCCGCCCCACCCCGATGCTGCTGGGTCACGAGGCCGCCGGGAAGGTTGTCGAGGTCGGCGACGGCGTGACCGACCTGAGCACCGGACGACGCGTGGTCCTGGTGTTCCTCCCCGCGTGCGGCGACTGCGCCGGCTGCGCGTCGAACGGGCTACGGCCCTGCGAACGCGGCTCGGCGACCAACGCCGAGGGAACCCTGCTGGGTGGCGGCTCGCGGATCTCGCGGGAGGGACGGAGCATCAAGCATCATCTCGGCGTCTCCGGCTTCGCCACCCATGCCGTGGTCAACCGCGCCTCGGTGGTGCCCGTCGACGACGACGTGCCGCCGGCCGTGGCGGCACTGCTGGGATGCGCGGTGCTGACGGGAGGCGGCGCGGTGGTCAACGCCGGGCGCCTCACGCCTGCCGACACGGTGATGGTGGTCGGCCTCGGCGGCGTCGGACTGGCCGCGGTCCTGGTCGCGGTGGCGGCCGGTGCGGCTCGGGTGATCGCCGTCGACCCGTTCGAGCACAAGCGCGAGCTCGCCCTCGATCTCGGTGCGGCGGAGGCGGCCACGCCGGAGCAGGTGGCCGAACTCGGCATCCGGGCCGACCTGGCGATCGAGGCCGCGGGTTCGGTGCCGGCGTTCGAGACCGCGCTCGCCGCCACGGCTGTGGGCGGCCGCACGGTGACCGTGGGCCTGGCCCCGCCCGGTCGGTACGCGCAGGTCTCGCCACTCACGCTGGTCGCCGAGGCCCGAACGATCATCGGCAGCTACCTGGGCTCGTCGGTGCCGGCGCGGGACGTGCCACGCTACGTCGAGTGGTGGCGAGCGGGGCGGCTGCCGGTCGAGCGGCTGGCCTCGGCGGAGATCGAGCTGGGCCAGATCAACGAGGCGATGGACGCCCTGGCCGCGGGGACGGCGCTGCGGCAGATCATCCGGTTCTGAGCCGGCCCGCTCGAACCTGGCCCGAGCGGGCACGAGCGGGCACGAGCGGGCATGAGCGGGCCGCGAACCGGGCTCCGCACGCTCCTGTGGGCCCGCACCATGATCTGGTGCGGGCCCACAGGCCCCCGTGACGACGATCCGGTCCCCACACCCCCGCGTCAGGACGTCGAACCGCCGTGTGGTGCTGCAGACCGGGCGAACCGGTCTGCGGACTCGAAGAACAGGCCCTGGGGAGACGTTCTACCCGTTCTCCGAGGTGGTACCTTTCACCCCCGCCGGGAGATCATTCGGCAGCTTGGATGCCGCCCTCCGGAACCTCCACGCTGACCTCTGGGAAGCTGAGCAGGCCGACCTCGGCCGTGGCCAGCTCGACGTCGCCCACCAGCGGGAGCGGCGCGCTCAGGCTCAGTCGCAGCGCGAGGCCCCCACCCGAGGCCGCAGCCTGCGTGCCGTCCTCCGCCAGGACTGTGTCGTCGTCGCGGTACTCGGCGAAGTTGACGTTGAGCTCGAGCGCGTCGAGAACCTCGAAGGTCTCGTCGAAGCCGGGCTCGATGTCGATGACCTCCTGGTCACCGACCTGGAGCTCGAGGGCCGGCAGCTCGTAGTCGAACGTGGCGCCGCCGGGCTCGCCGGTGGCCTCGAGCCGACCGAATGCGTTGGGCGTCTCGCCGTCGTCCGAGCCGGCGATGCCGACCGAGACGCCGCCGTTGGCCGCGCCGCCGAGCACGTTGACGTCGCCGAAACGACCACTGACCTGGGCGTAGGCGCCGAGGCTGCCGTCGTCCTTGGGGAACGTGCCGGTCTCCTGGAGCAGCTGCCCGGCGCCGACGGACACCAGCGGGTCGGAGAGCGGGAGCTCGACCGGCAGGAGGTCGGTGATCGGGCCGAGGTCGCCGATCTTGACGAGGTCGACCTGGCCGACGCCGGAGTACAGCGAGGTGAGGACGCCGCCGTCGGAGCTCATCGCGGAGTCCCAGTTCGCCTTCGCCTCGGCGGAGATGGCGTCGAGGTTGCCGACGATCGGCACCTCGAGGCCGTCGAGACCGACCGTGGCGGGCTCGGTCTCCTCCGGCGGAGCGATCTGCTCGGCGGTGTACGGCGCGTCGAGCTCGATGTCGAGGCCTTCGGCGGTGAGGAGGCTGGCGAACGCCCGCGAGTACGTGCCCTCGGGCTGCTCCTCGATGCCCTGCGAGTTGACTTCGGATTCGATGAGCCCCGCGGTCAGCGAACCCGAGACCTCAGGTACCGGAAGCGGCACCGGCAGGTCGGAAGCGACGTCGATTCGAGCGGTCGCGTAGTAACCATCAGCGACGATTCGGAAATCGCCGCCCTCGTCCGGCGAAGCGGCCTGAGCGGGCATGCCGCTCACGCCGACTGCCAATGCAGCGGCCGCGACTCCCGCGGCCGACGTGACTGCGGCGCGACGCCTAGATCGCGGCTGAGTCATTGGGTGCGTCATGGACGGACCTTCCTTGCTTGTCTGCGTCCGACCGCTGGTCACATGGTCGGACCTGTCGTCAGCGCGGTGATCACGCCACGACTGAAGTTAGCCTTGAGTAATCGTGGTGTCAACGGATATGACTCTACGTCACATCCAATTCGTAAGCTGTTATCCCGACCGCGCACCTGGACCGGAGGCCCTGTATCAGAGCTTCGTCAATTCGGCATTCTGAAACGTGTCCGTTCGGTGGCGTCGATCGCCATTACCGGCACAGTGCGGCGAATATGGCAGTATCGAACCACCATGCTCGAAGCCGTCTTGCCCTGGTACGCCGCCCACGCCCGCGATCTGCCCTGGCGATCCGCCGACCGAACCCCGTGGGGGGTGCTGGTCAGCGAGGTCATGCTCCAGCAGACACCGGTCGCCCGGGTCCTCCCGGTGTGGGCGGAGTGGATGCGCCGCTGGCCCACACCGGAGGCTCTGGCCGCCGAGGCGTCGGGTGAGGCCATCCGCGCCTGGGGCCGGCTGGGCTATCCGCGGCGGGCCCTGCGCCTGCACGCCGCCGCGCGGGCGATCTCCGAGCATCACGCCGGGATCGTCCCCGACACCTACGACGCGCTCATCCGGCTTCCGGGCGTGGGCGACTACACCGCGGCGGCCGTCGCCTCGTTCGCCTTCGGCCGGCGACAGGTCGTCCTCGACACCAACGTCCGCCGCGTGCTCGCTCGCGCTGTCAGCGGCACCGAGCACCCCCCGAGTTCGACCACGGCCGCCGAGCGACGCCTGACCGCCTCGTTGTTACCACCCGAGCCGTCCACGGCCGCGCGATGGTCGGTCGCGGTCATGGAGCTCGGCGCCCTGGTGTGCACGGCACGCTCGCCCGACTGTGGGCGGTGTCCGGTCGCGGCAACCTGCTCCTGGCGCATGGCCGGATCGCCACCGCATTCTGGCGCGCCACGGCGCGGGCAGGCGTGGGCCGGCACCGACCGGCAGGCTCGCGGCCGGTTGATGGCGGTCGTGCGCGGGAGCGCCGACCCGGTGCCGACAACCGCCCTCGACGCTGCCTGGCCGGTCGTCGACCAGCGCGAACGCGCGCTCGCCGGCTTGGTCGACGACGGGCTCCTTGAGCGGGTCGGCGAGCACCACGTCGGCCTCCCCGCCGGGTGAGCTCGCGCTGACCGCTCGGTGATCGTTGGCATCGCGTGGTCGCCTAGACGGCCACCAATTCCAACGATCACCTCCGGTGGATCACCCCCGGACGGCCTCGGTCATGCTGTCCCGTGGCAGCTCGTCACCTGGGAGGCTTCATGTCGTCACGCTCAGCGCTCCGGCCCGCCGACCCGCGCGAGGTCGGGCTCGACCCCCACCGCGTCCAGGCCATGACGGCCGCGGCCGCCGCATTCGTGGAGCCCCTCCCCGGTGCCGCCCACCCGCTCTACTCGGGCGCTGTCGTGCTGGCCGCTCATGCCGGGCGCGTGGTAGCGGAGGCCGCGAGCGGCTGGGCGATGCGTTACGGCGGCGAGGGCGCCGAACTCCCGCGGGACGAGTGGATCGCCACCACGCCCGACACGATCTACGACCTCGCCTCGATCTCGAAGCTGTTCACCACCATCGTCGTGCTCCAGCAGGCCGAACTGGGGCGGCTGGACCTCGACCGGCCCGTGGCGGCCTACCTGCCCGCCTTCGCCGCGCACCGCAAGCAGGACATCACCGTGCGGGAGCTCCTCACCCACACCAGCGGCCAGCGGACCTCACTGCCGCTGTGGCGGGACTGGCCGACGGTGAAGGAGCGTGTCGCCGCGGTCCTGGACGCCACGCCCGCCTCGGCCCCGGGCACGACCTACCGCTACTCGGACCTCAACCTCATCGCCGCTGGCCTGGTCGCCGAACGGGTGAGCGGACGCTCTCTCGACGACCTCGTGTCGTCGGGCATCACCGGACCGCTCGGGATGCGCGACACCGGTTACCGCCCCGATCCGGCGTTGCGGTCACGCATCGCCGCGACCGAGTACCAGTCGGAACCCGCTCGCGGTCTGGTCCACGGCGAGGTGCACGACGAGAACGCGTGGTCACTCGGGGGCGTAGCGGGCCACGCGGGCGTCTTCGGCACCGCGCGTGACCTCGCCCGGCTGGCCCAGGCGGTCCTGGACGGCGGGCGCTACGACGGCGCCCGCATCCTCGGGGAGGACACCGTGAAGGCCATGCTCGCCGACGCCAACCCGGACTTCCCGGGTCACGCCCACGGCCTGGGGTTCGAACTCGACCAGCGGCGGTACATGGACGCGCTCGCCTCCGGCTCGGCCGCCGGCCACACAGGCTTCACCGGGACGAGCGTGGTCATCGACCTGGCGTCCGGCTCATTCGTCATCCTCCTGAGCAATCGTGTCCACCCCTCGCGGCACTGGGGCACCGCCAACCCGGCCCGCCGCGCGGTCGCCCGCGAGTTCGCACACGCCCTGGCGGCTCGCCAGCCCGGGTGATCATTGGAAGGATCCGGCCGCCGAGCAGCCAGCTCGCGCCAACGATCACCTCAGACGATGTCGATGAGGTCCGCCACCGAGTCGACCACGTGGTTGGGGCGGTACGGGAAGCGCTCGATGTCCTCGCGGCTCGTCGAGCCGGTCAGCACCAGCCAGGTCGACAGGCCGGCCTCGATGCCGGCCACGACGTCGGTGTCCATCCGGTCGCCCACCATGGCGGTGGTCTCGGAGTGGGCATCGATGCGGTTGAGGGCGCTGCGGAACATCATCGGGTTCGGCTTGCCGATGTAGTAGGGCTCGCGCCCGGTGGCCCGGCTGATCAACGCCGCCACGGCCCCGGTGGCCGGCAGCGGGCCTTCGGTGGACGGCCCGGTGGAGTCCGGGTTGGTGGCGATGAACCTGGCACCCGCACCGATGAGCCGGATGGCGCGGGTGATCGCCTCGAACGAGTACGTGCGGGTCTCGCCGAGGATGACGTAGTCGGGGTCGGTGTCGGTGAGGACGTAGCCCACCTCGTGCAGCGCCGTGGTCAACCCGGCCTCGCCGATGACGTATGCCGTGCCCTGGGGCGCCTGGTCGTCGAGGAACTGGGCGGTGGCCAGGGCGGAGGTCCAGATGGCCTCCTCGGGGACGTGGAGGCCGGAGATGGCGAGCCGGGCGGCGAGATCGCGTGGAGTGAAGATCGAGTTGTTCGTCAGGACGAGGAAGCGCCGCTCGCGATCGACGAGCCGCTGCAGGAACTCGCCGGCTCCCGGGATCGAGCTGCCCTCGTGCACCAGCACGCCGTCCATGTCGGTCAGCCAGCACTCGATCTCGCGGTCGCTCACCTCGACCACTCTAGGGCAGCGGATCGGCGTCGATCGGGACCTCCGCCGCCCCGGTCATCTCTCGCGGCGCTCGAGCCGCTCCAGCGCGACGCGGTACTCCTCGCGCGGATCCATGGCCACCGCGATCCGGTAGCAGGTGGCCGCCTCGACCCGGCGGGCCTGGCGCTCGAGGGTGCGGCCCAGGGCGAAGCGCGCGTAGGCGTCGGTGGGGTCACGCTCGACCAGCTCACCGAACGCCTCCTCGGCGCGGCGCAGCTGGGCGGTCCGGAAGTACGCCCGCCCGGCCAGTTCGAGCACCGACTTGGCCGGCTCCTCGTGATCGAGCAAGGGCGCGAGGGCGCGGGTGGCTCCCAGAGCGTCGCCGGCCTCGAAGAGGACGGCGGCGGCACGGTAGGTCTCGAGCGCATCGGTCATGTCGCCTCCACGGTGGGCGGATGGGCGGGTCGGACGGTCGGCTGGTCGAGGGTCAGAGCTGTCGGCGCAACTCACCACGATGGAGCTTGTGGGGAGCCGCCTGGACCAGGGGTTTGATCACCAGTTGGTCGACGTTGACGTGCGGTGGCCGGGTCACTGCCCAGGCGATCGCGTCGGCGATGTCGTCAGCGGTCAGGGGCGCGACCACGCCGTCGTAGACCTGGGCGGCACGCTCGGCGTCGCCACCGAAGCGGACCAGGCTGAACTCCTCGGTGTGGACCATGCCCGGCGCGATCTCGGTGACCCGCACCGGCAGGCCGTTGAGCTCGAGCCGCAGCGCCTCGGTGACGGCCACCTGGGCATGCTTGGCGGCGTTGTAGCCGGCACCGCCCTCGTACACGACGTGGCCGGCGATCGAGGTGATCATGACCACATGGCCGCCGTCACCCTCGATCAGCTGGGGAAGCAACGCCTGCGTGACGCGCATGGATCCCAGCACGTTGACGTCGAACATTCGCTGCCAGTCGTGGACGTCGGCGTCGGCGATCGGCCCGAACCCCAGGGCGCCGCCGGCGTTGTTGACCACGACGTCGACCGAGTCGAGGTCAGCCGCGAGCTCGGCCACGGAGGCGTCGGAGGTGACGTCGAGGGTGACCGGGCGAGCGCCGATCTCGTTAGCGAGAGCGTCGAGCCGATCGCGGCGCCGAGCTGCCACGACGACCTCGAAACCCTCGGCCACCAGCCGACGGGCCGTGGCCTCGCCGATGCCGCTGCTGGCGCCCGTCACGAGCGCGGTCTTCGCCATCGCCACATCGTCTCAAACCCGGCGCCGCGCTCGCGGCGTTGTCCACGCGCGGGTGGCGGTCGGGAAGCAGACGGAGGGCGCTGGCCTGTCACAACAGAGGCTCCTGCGAGGCTTTCGTCGGTGCAGGCCTGACGGAGCGTCCTTCCGCGGCGCGCGTGCGATATGGTCTCACGCGGTCTGAACCCAACGACAACCCAAGGATCTTTCATGACTCGTCTGAAGACGCTGAGCGCCGCCCTGGGCGCTGGCGTGCTCGCCCTCTCGCTCACCGCCTGTGGTGGCGGCAGCGACTACTGCGACCTCCTCAAGAGCGCTGACGAGGAGTTCGGCTCGATCTCGCCGGACGCCTCCGACTCCGAGACCATGGACGCCATGGTGGGCAAGATGGAGGAGATCGCCGACGCCGCTCCGAGCGAGGTCAGCGAGGACTGGCAGTCCCTGGCCGACGCGTTCAAGGCGCTCGCCGAGGCTGGCGACGACCCCAGCTCCATCGACCCGGAGGCCTTCGGCGACCTGGACGCCGCCTCCACCAACGTCTCCGAGCACGCCAAGTCGGAGTGCGATATCGAGATGTGAGTCGCGTCACCGACTCGTCGTCGGGGCGTCATGGGATCTCCCATGGCGCCCCGACGTCATTCTCGGCCCGGACGTCCTCCGACGTCGGGCCGGAACCTCGTCGGACACACAGACGGCGCGGCTCCATCCGCAGGGATGGAGCCGCGCCGTCGTGTCTGAGGCTGTGCTGCCTCAGCCCGCCTTGTCCGCCTTGCCGGTGCCTGCCTTGCCGGTCGCGGCGGCCGCGACCGGAGCGACATCGGGAAGCTCGGCCTTCGGGTTGCCCGTGAAGGTGAACTTCGCGTCGGATCCGGTGCCCTCGGCGTCGACGACGACGATCTCGCCGGCCTTGAGCTCGCCGAAGAGGATCTTCTCCGACAGCGTGTCTTCGATCTCGCGCTGGATCGTGCGGCGCAGCGGCCGCGCTCCCAGCACCGGGTCGAAGCCGTGCTTGGCCAGCAGCTCCTTCGCCGCGGTGGTCAGCTCGAGGCCCATGTCCTTGTCGCGCAGTCGCTCGTCGACACCGGCCGTCATCAGGTCGACGATCCGGATGATCTCGTCCTGGGTGAGCTGGTGGAAGACGACGATGTCGTCGACACGGTTGAGGAACTCGGGCCGGAAGTGCTGCTTGAGTTCCTCGGTGACCTTGGCCTTCATCCGGTCGTAGCTGCCGCTGGTGTCCTCGGCCGCCGAGAACCCGAGGTTCTGGCCCTTGGCGATGTCGCGGGTGCCGAGGTTGGTGGTCATGATGATGACGGTGTTCTTGAAGTCGACCACCCGCCCCTGGGCGTCGGTCAGCCGGCCGTCCTCGAGCACCTGCAACAGCGAGTTGAAGATGTCGGGGTGGGCCTTCTCGACCTCGTCGAACAGCACGACCGAGAACGGACGCCGGCGCACCTTCTCGGTGAGCTGGCCGCCCTCTTCGTACCCGACGTAGCCGGGAGGCGAACCGAACAGCCGCGAGACCGTGTGCTTCTCGGAGAACTCGCTCATGTCGAGCTGGATGAGTGCCTCTTCGTCGCCGAAGAGGAACTCCGCGAGCGCCTTGGACAGCTCGGTCTTACCCACGCCGGACGGGCCGGCGAAGATGAACGAGCCACCGGGACGCTTCGGGTCCTTGAGGCCGGCGCGCGTGCGGCGGATCGACTTGGACAGCGCCGAGATGGCGTCCTCCTGGCCGATGATCCGCTTGTGCAGCTCGTCCTCCATGTGGAGCAGCCGCGAGGTCTCCTCCTCGGTGAGCTTGAAGACCGGGATGCCGGTGGCGAACGCCAGCACCTCGGCGATCAGCTCGTCGTCGACCTCGGCCACGACGTCGAGGTCGCCGGCCTTCCACTGCTTCTCGCGCTCGATCTTCTGCGCGATCAGCTGCTTCTCCTTGTCGCGCAGCGACGCGGCCTTCTCGAAGTCCTGCGAGTCGATCGCGGACTCCTTCTCGCGACGGACGTCGGCGATCCGCTCGTCGAACTCGCGGAGGTCCGGCGGCGCGGTCATCCGGCGGATGCGCAACCGGGCACCGGCCTCGTCGATCAGGTCGATGGCCTTGTCCGGCAGGAACCGGTCGGAGATGTAGCGGTCGGCCAGCTGAGCCGCGGCCACCAGCGCGCCGTCGGTGATGGACACCCGGTGGTGCGCCTCGTAGCGGTCGCGCAGGCCCTTGAGGATCTCGATGGTGTGCGGAAGCGTGGGCTCCTGCACCTGGATCGGCTGGAACCGGCGCTCGAGCGCGGCGTCCTTCTCGACGTACTTGCGGTACTCGTCGAGCGTGGTGGCGCCGATGGTCTGGAGCTCGCCACGAGCCAGCATCGGCTTGAGAATGCTCGCCGCGTCGATGGCACCCTCGGCCGCACCCGCACCGACGAGGGTGTGGATCTCGTCGATGAACAGGATGATGTCGCCGCGGGTGCGGATCTCCTTGAGCACCTTCTTCAGGCGCTCCTCGAAGTCGCCGCGGTACCGGGAACCGGCCACGAGCGCACCGAGGTCGAGGGTGTAGACCTGACGGTCCTTGAGCGTCTCGGGGACCTCACCCTTGACGATGGCCTGCGAGAGCCCTTCGACGACGGCGGTCTTGCCGACGCCTGGCTCACCGATGAGGACGGGGTTGTTCTTGGTGCGGCGGGACAGCACCTGCATGACCCGCTCGATCTCCTTCTCGCGCCCGATGACCGGGTCGAGCTTGCCCTCGCGCGCAGCCTGGGTGAGGTTGCGCCCGAACTGGTCGAGCACGAGGGACGACGACGGTGCCTCGCCCTGGGGACCGGCACCAGCCGTGGCCGCTTCCTTGCCGCCCTGGTACCCCGAGAGCAGCTGGATGACCTGCTGGCGGACGCGGTTGAGGTCGGCGCCGAGCTTGACCAGCACCTGGGCCGCGACACCCTCGCCCTCACGGATGAGGCCGAGCAGGATGTGTTCGGTACCGATGTAGTTGTGACCGAGCTGCAGTGCCTCGCGGAGGCTGAGCTCGAGCACCTTCTTGGCCCGCGGCGTGAACGGGATGTGGCCGCTGGGCGCTTGCTGTCCCTGGCCGATGATCTCCTCGACCTGCTGACGCACAGCCTCGAGCGAGATGCCAAGGCTCTCGAGCGCCTTCGCCGCCACACCCTCGCCCTCGTGGATCAGGCCGAGCAGGATGTGTTCGGTACCGATGTAGTTGTGGTTGAGCATCCTGGCCTCTTCTTGAGCCAGGACGACGACGCGCCGTGCGCGGTCTGTAAACCTCTCGAACATCAGGGGCGCTCCTTGCCGAACGGTCGGCGGCCGAGGTTTGTATCCTCGCCGAGGCCGTCATGGACTCGTGAGGGGCGAACCCTCGGCTGACCGTTCGATGCTATCTCCGCTCGCCGACTCATCTCTTGTTTGTTCACCGAGGGATGAGACGCCGGTCGAAGGATTCGTGCGGTGTGTGCCCGCAAGAACACCATGCCGGACCCTTCGTGTTCCAGCCACCCCCCGACGTGGGTGCCGCGTTCGCTGCTGGCCGAATCCCGGGGCGCGCTGGGGTGATTCCCGGCGTTGCCGGAGCCGATCGGACACGGTGGCGGACCGTCGCGCGTGCTCGCCTAGAGTGACGATCACCGTCCGCACCACGCACCGAGCGAGGCCCTTTGCGCCGCACCCGGCACGCTGTCCGCCTGACCAGCGCGTTCGTGACCTTGTCCGTACTCGCCGCGTGCAGCACGGCCGCCCCCGACCCCGAGCCGACTCCCCCGGAGCCCACCCAGACCGCGACGGCCACGGTCGACCCGTCGGTGGAGATGCCGGACAGCCCGGTAGGCGACCAGGCCCAGTGGGTGCTCGACCAGCTCGCGGCCGACGCCGGCCCCACCTCGGCCGAGACCGCCGCGCATTTCTCGGCGTCCTTCCTCGTCGAGGTGCCCGCAGCCCGGCTGACCGTGGTGTTCGACGAGCTCAGGACGTCCGGGCCCTGGACCGCCGTGGACGTCGACGCCGTGGCCGACGACGCGGTGGTCCGCCTCCACGACGGGTCCGGCGAGCCCTGGCGGATGTCGGTCTCCGTCGACCCGGCGGGCGCGATCACCGCTCTGCTGGTCAAGCCGGACCTCGGCGGCGACCGCACGCCCGCGACCACCTGGGCCGAGGTCCACGAACAGCTCACCGCCCTCGATGCCGGGGTCAGCCTCCTGGCCGCTCGCGTCACGCCGGACGGGCAGTGCGAGCCGATCACCGCCATCGACGCCGACGAGAGCCGCCCGATGGCGTCGATCTTCAAGCTCTACGTGCTCGGGGCGCTCGCCGACACCGTCGACCAGGGCTGGGCGCGCTGGTCGGACCTGCTCACGGTCACCGACGACGTCCGCAGCCTGCCGTCGGGGCAGCTCCAGGACCAGCCCAACGGCACCCAGGTGTCGGTGTCGCAGACCGCCGCGGGCATGATCGCCGTCAGCGACAACACCGCGGCCGACATGATCATGGCGCTGGTCGGCGAGCAGGCGGTCCAGGCCGCCATGGCCGAGATGGGCCACTCCGACCCGGGCAGCAACGACCCGTTCCTCACCACCCGGCAGTTCTTCACGATCGGCTGGGGCCCGGACAATCTCAGTGACGACTGGCGGCGCGCCGGCGCCGACGAGCGCCGGGCGATGGTCGAGGCGGTTCCCGCTGGGCCACTGGCCGTCACCGGCGGCGACGTCGACGGACCGGCCTGGCCGGCGGGCGTCGACTGGTTCGGCACGGCCGAGGACATCTGCGCAGCTCAAGTGGCCCTCAACGACCGCCCGCTCGACGACCCCGACACCCAGATGCTGCGCACCATCCTCGGCCACAACCGCGGGATCACGATCGACGAGGCCACCTGGCCGTACGTGTCGTTCAAGGGCGGCAGCGCGCCCGGTGTGCTGTCGGGGTCGTGGTTCGGCGAACGCGCCGACGGCGAGCGGTTCTTCTTCGCGATGCAGGCCGCGGCGAAGGACGAGCAGGCGCTCGCCGCGCGCAGCGACTTCTTCGACCTCGCCGAGGACGCCTTCGCGCTGCTGGCCGGCGAGTGATCAGCTCACCAGGGACCGTAGGGGCCTTCGTGGGCGCTGCTGCCACGACGGCCGCCCCCGATGGAGCGAACGGCGGGGCGCACGTCGATGAGGTAGACCGCGGCCGCCACCACGCCGATGAGGTTGAGGAACTGCAGCGGGTAGAGGATCACGACGTTCACCGCGAGGGCGACACCGAGGAAGATCAGCCAGAGGTTCTTCTTGAGCTTGCCCGCGGCCGGAAACGCGTCGGGGCGCATCCGGAGGGCGTCGACCAGGGCGAAGCCCTTGAGCCCCAGCGAGGCGAGCGTGAGCGCCCACAGGACGATGCTCTGGGTGATTCCGAAGATCTCCACTCGTCCACTGTACGCGGCGATCCGCGCCCCGATCGAGATCGTCGGTGCGGCCGGGCCGGCTGAGCGGCCCGGTCGCGCCGAAGGATCGCGGCGGGTCAGGCCGTCGGCTTGCCCTTGGCGGGCCCCTTGCGCTTGCCTGCGGCCGAGCTCGCGGCGGCGGTCTCGCCGAGGTCGTCGGCGACCTTGTCGGCGGCGTCGGCGAGGTCGTCGGCCGCGTCGGCGACCTTCGCTCGGAGCGCGGCCATGGTGGAGCCGACCGGGTCGCCGTGGTCGCGCCGGAGCCGGGCCACGACGCCCTCGCCGCGCACGGCCAGCTCGTCGTAGGTTCTGAACGCCTCACGCGAAGCCTGGGCGACCAGCTCGCGCACCCGGGTGGGGAGCTCGGAGGCCTTGGCCTGGGCGTCGTTGACGAAGCCCGGGATCTCCTCGCGCAGCGCCTTGGCCTCGGCCGGCAGGTGGTTGAAGCGCTCGCGCATCTCGGTCCGCAGCTTCTCGTCCCTGATGGCACCGGCGACCTTGGCCGGCAGCTCGCGCAGGGTCTCGACCGCGACGTCGGCAGCGCCGGCGACGGCGTACAGGGTCTTGTTCTCCGGGGTGGTCTTCTCGGCCATGGTGGTCACCTCTCGGGATGGTTGTGGCCCGACGATGCGCGCAGGGCCTCGTAGACGTCGAGCAACACGCGCTTCTGCTGCTCGTCCAGCGACGGATCTGCCCGGACGGCGTCGACGACACTGCGGTCGGACGAGGGTTCGTCGAGCAGCCCGGCGCGGACGTACAGCGCCTCGGAGGAGATCCGCAGCGCGTTGGCGAGCTGCTGGAGCACCTCGGCGGACGGCTTGCGCAGTCCGCGCTCGATCTGGCTCAGGTACGGATTGCTGACCCCGGCGAGGTCGGAGAGCTGACGCAACGAGAGCTGCGCGGAGCGACGTTGGTCGCGCAGGAACTCCCCGAGGGAACCGATGGTCGGCCTGGTCATGCGACCAGTGTAGCTAACTATTGCAAGCAGTGTGCAAGCAGGCGGCGCGCGGCTCCGTCACTCGGCGGCGGCCGTCCCCGGGACCACCGGCAGACCCTCGTCGAGCTCGGTCAGGACCAGCAGGACCAGCGCCGACGTCCATGCCAGCGGCGCCACGGAGGCCGGCTTCGGCTCGGAGTCGACCTTCTCGGGCAGCGCGCCGAGGTCGGTGCGGTGCTCGTCGAGGAAGGTCAGGAGGCGTTCGGCCTCGTCGTCGGCGCCGAGGCCGGCGAAGGCGAGCGCCAGCATCGCGGTCTCGGGCGTCCAGGCGACGTCGACGTCCTTGAGCCAGTTCTCGCCCGGCCGGTGTCCGCCGCTGGGGACCCGGAGCACCCGCTCGGTCTCGGTCACGGCGTCGGCGACCTCGTCGGAGGGCGCCGCGAACGGCGGGGCCAGGAAGGACACCGCGGCGTCGTGCCCGCCGTCGGGGGCGTAGCGCGGGAATCCGCGGCTGCCGAACTCACGCTCGATCGCGGCGTCGACCCGCTCGGCCGCCTCCGACCATGCCGTGGGGTCGACTCCGAGCTGCGGCGCCAGCGCGATGGCCGCGCGCAGGCCGAGCGACACCGGCGCGATGACCCCGAGCGCCAGCTCGCTCTCCTTGCGCTCCCAGTAGTCCGACGACGGCGCCGGCAGGCCGTCCTCGCCGGCCGAGGCGGCCAGGGCGTCGGCCGAGGCGATGACCGCCGGGCGCATCATCTCGATCACGTCCGCGACCCGCTGCGGGTCCGTGGTGGACTGGGCGAACGTCCACACCGCCCAGGGGACCCAGCCGGCGCCGTCGAACTGGCGGTGGCGCTGGTCGGGGGCGCGGCCCGAGCCGTCGGAGAGGTAGCGCGCCTCCCAGCGGCCGTTGTCGGGCGCGACGCGGGCCAGGAAGCCCAGCACGTCCTCGGCCTCGTCGGGATGCCCCGTGACGGCGTACGCGGCCACCACGAAGGACGCGTCACGCGGCCAGACGTGCCGCCAGGCGGTGACCGGCGAGGCCATCACGGCGCCGGTGTCGGCGGTGAGGACGCGCAGGTCGAGTAGGGCACGCTCGCTCATCTCGGCGAACTGGCCGCCGGCGCCGGGGAGCTTCCCGGCCGCGAGCCAGGCGCGCTGTTCGTCGACCATCGCCTGAACGGCCGGGTCGTCGAGGTCCGCCGACTCGAGAACGCTGGTGCCCGGGACGTAGCTCTCGTCGTTGTCGATCGGGATGGTGGTGAGGGTGCCGTCGACCTCGACGCGGCGCTTGTTGTCGACCAGCACGGCCACCGGCGACCCGTCGGGGTCGACCGTGACGCCATGCGCGCGCAGCGGGAGCACGGTGGGGAGCTTCGGCATCGAGGCCAGCCCTCCTACCGCGACCACCACGGCCAGTACCGGCATACCGATGCGCCACCACTGGCGAGGAGATCTGGACACCAACAAAGCGTACGGGCGAAGCTTACGAAACCGTTCATCGACCGCTCGTCCGCGAGACGCCGGATGTTCGCCGGTCGCGAGGTTTGGCTAGGCGATCCCGGGGTCCGTACGCGCTGGGAGCGCGAAGTCTCGCGTGACGATCTCTCCCGGCCCGTCGCGGTGATCGCCGTGGGGACGACGCAGCCACGAGCTGCTGTCGGCCCACGGCGATCTTCACGACCAGCCGCGATCTGCCTGACGCCCCCACCCGATCTCGGTGGACGGCCGCGGGCAGCGTCAGAACGTGAGCGTGGGCCGGATCGCGCCGACCTCTTTGCCGCCGCCCAGGACCGGCACGTACTCGATGTCGTCGAGCACCGGATGGTCCAGCCCGAGCCGTTGCAGTGTGGCGGACATCACCACGCGCCGCGCGCGGGTGCCGCCGTCGTCGATCTTCAGCGCGACGGCGCGGCCGTCGGCCAGCCCCACGACGTAGACGGCCTCGGCGCCTGCCTTGGCGACGAGCCCGGGGATCGCCCGCACCAGCCGCATCTCGTCGCGGACCGAGCCGCTGGTCCATTCGGGGTAGTTGCGGATGGCCGCCGCCACACGGTGACCGGCCCGGTCGGGCTCGGCCAGGGTGATGCTCCGCATCATCCGCGCGACGCCGGTCAGGCTGAGCGCGAACAGGGGCGCACCGCATCCGTCGATGCTCGTGGTGACGATGGCCTCGTTGGCCAGCTCCTCGAGAGTGTCGTGGATGGCGAGCTGGAGCGGGTGGGAGGGTTCGAGGTAATCGGCGATGGACCAGCCGTTGACGACGCAGGTGGCCAGCATCGCGGCGTGCTTGCCGGAACAGTCGGCCGCGATGGACGACTCGCCGAAGCCGCGCCGGACATATTCGCGCATCTCGTTGGCGGTGAGTGGGTAGCCCGGCGTGTTCTGCAGGGCGGACTCGCTCAGGCCCACCTGCGCGAGGATGCGGCGGACTCCCTCCAGGTGGAAGTCCTCGCCGGAGTGACTGGAAGCGGACAGGGCCAGCAGCTCGCCGGTGAGCGGGAGGCCATGGCGCACCATCGCGGTGACCTGGCCTGGTTTGCTGGCGGAACGGGGATACATCGGGGAGTCGACATCGCCGAGGGCCACGTCGACGTGGCCGTCGCGGTCGAGAACGACCAGCCGCCCACGATGGGTTGATTCGACTACTCCAGAACGGACGACTTCGGCCACGATCACGGCCTCGTCACCGGACATTCGGAAACATCTCCTTAGCACGACAGCGCCGGTTCGTGGGCGATTCTTCCATGTCAAGCGTGACAACGGCGTGTCAGACGGATTGCGGCCCAGCATGCGGACACCTGGAATGATCAGCGCACATGCGAGCAGTCGTACAGCGAGTGACATCCGCGTCCGTACGAGTCGACGGTGACGTGGTCGGATCGATCGACCCGGGCGACGGGCGCCAGGGCCTGATGATCCTCGTCGGAGCCACCCATGACGACACGCGTGATGACTCGTCGAGACTGGCGGCCAAGATCTGGCAGCTGCGCATCCTCGCCGACGAGCGATCCGCCTCCGACGTCGGCGCGCCGCTCCTCGTCGTCAGCCAGTTCACCCTGTACGCGGACACCCGCAAGGGACGACGGCCGTCCTGGGGAGCGGCCGCGCCACGACCGGTGTCGGAACCCCTCGTGGAGGCCTTCGTCCAGGCCCTGCGCGAGCTGGGCGCGCAGGTCGAGACGGGGGTGTTCGGCGCCGACATGCTGGTCGAGCTCGTCAACGACGGCCCCGTGACGATGGTGCTCGACTCGTGAGGCGCGGGCGGCGGGCGGGCGGGCACGTAGGCTGACGGCGGTGCGTTCGACGGAAGGATCACGGCCATGATCATCGTCACCGGCGGCAGTGGCCAGGCGGGCCGAGCCTGCGTTCGCGACCTGCGCGAGCACGGCTACGACGTCACCTCCGTCGACCTCGTCGCACCGGCCGATCCGGACGTCCGGCACAGCCGGGTCGACCTCACCGACTTCGGCCAGACGGTGGCCGCGTTCTCCGCCGTCGACGACCGGATCGCCGACGTCACCGGCATCGTGCACCTGGCGGCCATCCGCGCTCCGGGCCTGGCACCCAATGCCACGACGTTCGCCACCAACACGCTGAGCACGTACAACGTGTTCGAGGCCGCACGAGTGCTGGGCATCCGCAACGTCGTGTGGGCGTCGAGCGAGACCGTTCTCGGCCTCCCGTTCGACACCCCGCCGCCGTACGTCCCCGTGGACGAGGACTACCCGGGGCGGCCGGAGAGCGCCTACTCGCTGTCCAAGCTCGTGGGCGAGACCATGGCGGAGCAGTTCTGCCGGTGGGATCCCACGATGAAGATCATCGGGCTGCGGCTGTCGAACGTCATGGATCCCGAGCACTACGCGGCGTTCCGCGACTTCCAGGACGACCCCGCGCGGCGCAAGTGGAACCTGTGGGGGTACATCGACGCCCGCGACGCCGCCCAGGCGATCCGGCTGGCGCTCGAGTCCGACCTGGCCGGCGCCGAGGTGTTCGTCATCGCCAACGCCGACACCGTCATGGACACGCCCAACGACGAGCTGCTCGCCGCGCAGTTCCCCGGGGTCCCCCGCAGGCGGCCCGTCGAGCCCGGCGAGACCCTCCTGTCCATCGACAAGGCACGCTCGGTCCTCGGGTACGCCCCGCGCCACAGCTGGCGCGACGCGCCGTCCGGCTGAGGGGTTCCGCGGGCGCTGCGGCTATCCCACGCGCGGCCGGACGTGGAGGCCGGCCTCGGGGTCGACGACGACCTCCTGTGCCGCGGCCACGCCGCCGGCCACCAGCTCCGCGTCGGTCGGGACGTTGCGCTTGACCACGGCGAGGGCGATCGGGCCGAGTTCGTGATGCCGTGCGGCCGAGCCGACCTGACCGACGACCCGGCCGTCGAACACGACGTCGTCGCCGTGCTCGGGCAGGTGGTCGGCGGATCCGTCCAGGTGGAGCTGGACCAGCCGCCGAGGCGGTCGCCCCAGCGTGTGCACCCGCGCTACCGTCTCCTGACCTCGGTAGCAGCCCTTGTCGAGGTGGACGGCGGTGCCGATCCAGCCCACCTCGTGGGGAATCGTGCGGTCGTCGGTGTCGAGGCCGATGCGGGGCTCGTGGGCCTCGATGCGCAGCGCCTCGTACGCCCAGACGCCGGCGGGGTCGCCGGCCGCCTCGACGTGGCCGCGGAGGGCGGGGCGCGGCACGAAGACCTCGCGTCCGCGCGCGGTGGCCCGGGCGAGGTGCTGCGTGGAGTCGCCCCGTGGTGCTGAGGCGGTGGCGGCCGGGGCGGTCGGCTCCCACACGACGGCGAACTCCGAGGTGACGTCGTCGATCTCGACCTGTGACCAGAATCGCATCTTCACCAGGTAGTCGATGAGAGCGGCGCTCGTGCCGGGTTCGACGTGGAACCACACCGCCTCGCCGTCGTCGACGCCGTACAGCGCGTGCTCGACCCGGCCGTTGGCGTCGAGGATCAGTGCCGAGGTCGGCTCGCCGGGGGTCAGCCGCTCGAGGTGCTGAGTGGTGAGCTGATGGAGCCAGGTCAGGCGTTCCGGGCCGCTGACGCGGACGACCTCGCGGTGGGACAGGTCGACCACGCCCGCGCCCTCGATCAGCCGGCGTTGCTCGCGGAACGGGTCGCCGTAGTGAGCGGCGACCCCGGCGTCGGGCGCGGCGGCCTCGACGGCGCCCGGGCGATCGAGCAGCGGACTGCGATACGGCTGGTTCACACTCACGACCATACGGAACGCTCGAACGTCTCCACACCATCCCGATGAGCGGTATCGGCGGGATGGCTGCGGGTCACCACGAGGATCGTGCGCGCATCACCAGGGCTGCAGGGGTGGTGGGGCAGGCGATCACCTGCTGAACGTGATCATTTCGGGAGCCGCAGGGTCAGTCGGAGGCTTCGGCTGCGCCGGTCACCCGCTGAAGCTCGGCGGAAAGGTGGGGCTGGAGGTCATGGCCCATGGCCGACATCTCGAAGACGTACATCAGCCGGCCGTTGACCAGCCCGTAGAGACGATGGCCGGTGCGATAGTCCTTGGCCGTCTCGGTCTTGAGCACGCCCCGGGTGGCCAGCTCGATCCGCGCCGGCTCGACCCGGCCGAGGTACACCTCGACGAAGCCGGTGGGATGGCTCAGCAGCATCTCGACCTCGCCGCTGGGCTGGGGACGCCAGTAGCCGGTCTCGCGCGCCGCGGGCTTCGCGAGGTTGCCCTCGGCGTCGAGGATCCAGCTGCGGCTCGAGTAGGACAGGTACGCCTTGTCGGGGACGTAGGTGAACTCGACCTCCTGCCCGAACCGGAACGCCTCGATGGTCGGGTAGTCGCCCACCCCGGCGCCCTCCCACCGGCCCAGCAGCCACGCCAGGGGAACGCATTCGGGGTGGAGGTCGCTCGGGATCTCGATCACGGTGGGGTCAGGCCTGGCCCTTGAAGAGCCTCAGGACCACGAGCAGCGCCATCAGGCCCGCAGCGATGGTGACCAGGACGAGGATGCCTGTGAACACGGTTTCCAGCACGGGGCCGAGTGTATCGGCCGCCCCCGGCGCCCGGACCCCGACCGGTCACGCCGGCCGTGTGGCGATCCGCACTCCGCGCCGGTCGTCGCGTCGTCGCGGACTCGTAGGGTGAGGCCATGCCGCGCACTCTCGTCGTCAAGGTCACCGCAGGCGCCGACGCTCCCGAACGCTGCTCGCAGGCGTTCACCGTCGCGTCCACCGCGCTCGCGTCCGGCGTACCGGTCTCGCTCTGGTTGACCGGCGAGTCGGCGTGGTTCGCGCTGCCAGGGCGGGCGGCCGAGTTCGAGCTGCCCCATGCCGCGCCGTTGCCCGACCTCCTCGACGCGCTGCTGGCGGGCGGCACCGTGACGCTGTGCACCCAGTGCGCGGCGCGGCGCGACATCGGCCCCGGCGACGTCCTCGCGGGAATCCGGATCGCTGGCGCCGCGGCGTTCGTCGAAGAGGCCCTGGCTGACGGCGCGCAGGCGCTCGTCTACTGAGCCACGCCGCCGCAAGGCCCGCCCCGGGGCCCGGCTACGGGCTCACCCGCAGGTCGGCCACCACCGCATGATGGTCCGAGGCGGCCCCCACCTCGACCACCTCGATCCGGCTGGCCACGATGTCCGGTGTGGTCAGCACGTAGTCGATCCGCAGCCGCGGATGAGTCGTACTGAACGTGGCGCCCTCGCCTTCGCCGTGCGCGGTCCACGGATCGACCAGCACGGTGCCGAACTCCTTGAGGCACGGGTCGTCGGGTGTGGCGTTGAGGTCGCCGAGCACGATCGTCGGCCCCGACCTGTCCTGCAGCCGGGCGACGATCGCGCGCGCCTGCTCGACCCGCGCCACGGGATCGTCGTTGGTCAGGTGGGTCACCCACAGCTGCAAGCCACCGGCGAGACGGCACCGGAGCACACTGCGCGGCTCGGCCCCGGGTGAGGTCGGCAGCGCCGCCCAGTCGCGCGAGAGCACCGAGGGAACGGTCAGCGCGGCGTTGCCGTACTCGCTGCCGCCGATGCTGATGGACGGGCCGAACCACGACCGCATGCCCGTGGCGCGCCCGAGCCAGGAGGCCTGGTCGGCGCGCGCGCTGCGGGTGCCGAAGTGGCGGTCGACCTCTTGCAGGCCGACGAGGTCGGGGCCGGCGTCGCGGATGACCGAGGCGATCCGGCCGAGGTCGAGCACGCCGTCGGTGCCCACGCCGTGGTGGATGTTGAACGTCATCACGCGGAACGCGGCAGGGGCGTCGAGCACGGCCCAAGACTAGAGCCCGCCACCCCAGCCGGTGATCGTTGGAAGAAGTTGGCCGCCAGCGCGACCGGATCCTTCCAACGATCACCGGGTTGGGGAGATCAGGCGACGGTCACCTCGACCTCGCTGACCACACCCTGGGTGGCCACCACCGAACGGTCGACCGGATCGGCACCCGGCGCCAGCGTCCGCACCGTCCACTGTCCCGGCGCCGCGAAGAACCGGAACTGGCCCGTGGTGCTGGTCGGCAGCTCGGCGGTGAACTCACCGGTCGCGTCGAGCAGGCGCACATAGGCGCCCGCGAGAGGAGCGTCGCCGCGCTGGACGACACCCTGGATCACGGTCTGCTTGCTGAGGTCGATCCCCTCGAGCGAGACACCGCCGGCGGTTGCTCCGCACATCGCCTCACACCTCGCCGGGTTCGTCGCCCGTGGCCACCGGCACGCCCACCAGCGAGCCGTACTCGGTCCACGAGCCGTCGTAGTTCTTCACGTTCTGCACCCCGAGGATCTCGCGCAGCACGAACCAGGTGTGCGACGAGCGCTCGCCGATGCGGCAGTAGGCGATGGTGTCCTTGCCGAGGTCGACGCCGGCCTCGCCGTAGAGCGCGCGCAGCTCGTCGTCCGAGCGGAATGTGCCGTCGTCGTTGGCGGCCTTGCTCCACGGGATGTTCGCGGCGGTCGGGATGTGGCCGGCCACCTGCGACACCTCCTGGGGGAGGTGGGCCGGGGCGAGGAGCCGGCCGGCGAACTCGTCGGGAGAGCGCACGTCGACAAGGTTCTGGGTGCCGATGGCGGCGATGACCTCGTCGCGGAACGCGCGGATCGAGTTGTCCGGGTCCTGCGCGGTGTACGTCGTGGCCGCACGCTCGGTGGCCGCGTCGACGAGCTCACGGCTCTCGAGCTCCCACTTCTTGCGGCCGCCGTCGAGCAGGCGGACGTCGCCGTGGCCGTAGACCTTGAAGTACCAGTAGGCGTACGCGGCGAACCAGTTGTTGTTGCCGCCGTAGAGGACGACGGTGTCGTCGTTCGCGATGCCCAGTCCGGACAGGAGCGCCTCGAACTGCTCCTTGTTCACGAAGTCGCGGCGGACCGGGTCACGCAGGTCGGTGGTCCAGTTGACCTTGACCGCGCCCGTGATGTGGTTCTTGTCGTAGGCCGTGGTGTCCTCGTCGACCTCGACGAGGACGACCTTCGGATCGTCGAGATGCTGCTCGACCCAGTCGGCCGAGACGAGTGCCGTTTCGCGGCTCATGAGATGACCTCCGTGGTGGGGTGGGAGCGTGGTGACACCGACAGGCGCCGGATGACGAGGTAGATCTCGCAGCCCAGGCAGAAGCCGAAGGCGGCGTTGAGGAAGGCGGCAGCGAGCGCCGCGCCTACGGCGGCGAAGGCCAGCGCCGTGACGCCGGTGAGGAGGCCGACGAGCCCCACCACGCTGAAGGCCAGCCCCACGGCCTGCGCGAAGCGGGGTGGAGCAGAGTCCTCGAACTCGGCCGGTGGAGCGAGCCGCGGCCGGATCAGCCGGGCGTAGGGGCGGCCGTAGGGAGCGATGCTCGGAGCGAACGCTCCCAGGGCGAAGACGACGGCCTGGATCGCCAGCAGCCATGCGGCGCCGGTGATGAGCACCAGGGCGAGCACGACCGTGGTGACGGCGGCTCCGAAGCGTGGACCTCGAGGATCGATCATGATCGCAAGACCCTCCTGACGTGGACGGACGGGGCTTTCGCGTCAGGAACGGGGCGCCGCGCCGGCGGCCACGGACGTGCCGTTCCTCGTCAGGACATGCGACAGAGCATGCCGGCGGCGCGACCGAAGTCGATGGCCCGCCGCTTGGTCAGCTCTGCATGGAACATGGGGACGAGGGTACGGGCGCGGATCCGCCACCGTCACCGGGTGCCCACATGGCGAGACAGCTCGTCTCAGTCCGCGGCCGGACAGGCGTCAGCGCGGGATGGTACCGAGGCGGGTTCAGGCCGGAAGGACCGCGTGGACGGCGTCGCGGCGGGGGGTTCCGGTGGCTCGCTGGACCACCTGACCGTGCCGGTCGAGGACGAAGGTGGTGGGCGTGCGGGTGACGCCGAGACGGCGCACGAGGTCGAGGTGGCTCTCGGCGTCGATCTCCACGTGGACCACTCCGTCGACCGTCCGTGCGACCTCGGCGAGGGTCACCCGGGTGACCCGGCACGGCTGGCAGAAGGCCGAGGAGAACTGCACGAGAGTGGCGCGACGGCCCAGCTCGGTGCCCAGGAGGTCGCTGTCGAACCGCACCGCATCCGCCTTCCGCGTGGGGTCGCGTAACGCGCCGTCGCCGCGTCGGCGCCACAGGCCGAACGCCGTGGCGGCGGCCAGCACGGCGAGGACGACGACGACTCCGATCACGTAGGGCTCAACGCCCGTGTCGTTCCGGCGATTCCGGACCTGCCAGCCGGACCGGCATCAGTGCAGGTCAGAGCCTCTCAACGCGAGGCGGTCAACCGACGAGGATGCGTCCGAGCACGTACATTGCAGGCGCGGCGGCGATGAACGGGAGGGTGATGCGCAGCGGCATCAGGGCGGCCGCGCCGTCGGAGCGGGTGGCGTCCGCCGCGGTGGTCGCGGCCTCGACCCCGACCCGTCGCCCGTCGCCGAGACGGTCGGCATCGGAGTCTCCAGGCACCGGGACCGCCTGGGCCGCGACCGGCGGCAGCTCGGCCTCCATGCGGTCGACGACGGCCATCGACACCGCCGCCATCAGGCCCGCGAACGCCGCCACGACGACAGCGCTGACCGCCGGGACCTCCTGACCGAAGCCGTCGACGAGGATGACCAGCGCGGCCGCGGCGACGCTCGTGATCACGACGCCGAGCACGCGGCACGTGGCCCTCGACAGCGGCAACGCCTCGGCCAGGCTGACCAGGCCCACACCGAGCATCGCCAGGCCGACCGACGACGCACCTTCGGGAGCTGCCCGCAACGCCACCCAGGCGACCGGCAGCACCGCCAGCACGCACGCGCTGACCGCGACGCTCAGCGACACGGTGAGGTGGGCCCGGCCGTCGCGCCGGAGCAGCTCGACCACCACCGCGGCCACGAGCACCGGCCCGAGCACGGCGACCATGGGCGTGAGGTCCGGGGTGTCGGCCAGCTGGGTCCACACCAGCGCCACGAGGCCCGCCGCGAGGGCGAGCCAGGCCATGGGACGCACCGAGGTCACCGGAGCCGATCGCACCGCGCCGAGGGTGAAGATCAACAAGACCAACGCCACCCCGCCGGCGAGGAGCATGCTGCCCGAGGCCGACGCGAGCGCGAGGACGCCTGCGAGGGCAGCAGAGGCCACGGAAGTCTGGACGGAGGGCACCGATGAATCCTCGCAGAACCTCGGGCGACCCCCGATCCGGATAGGGCAACAACTCGGCAACAGTCCGGTCAACGTCCCCCAGAACCCAGGACGAATCCGGCTTCGAACCGGCTGCGCGCGCCGAGCGCCTTGATGATCACCGCCGCCTCGGAGGCGATGGTGCGGTGGGACACGCCGAGGTCGCGGGCGATCGCGGCATCGGTGAGCCCGCGGGTCATCAGCACCGCCACCCGCCGCTGCCGGTAGGACAGCGTGCCCAGCTGGGTGATCGGCGTGGCACGACGTACCGCGTCGTTCCACATCCGGGTGGCCGTGGCGACGACGTCGGCGCGCTCCATCAGCCACTGGGAGTCGTCGGGGCCGCGCACGATGACGGCACGCCAGTCGAGCAGGATGAACTCGTCGGGCACATTGGGCAGAAGACGGCGGGGTGCGGCCTCCAGCTGCAACGGCAGCACCGCGGGCGGCATGTCGAGGGCGCCGGAGATCGACAGCCCGATCGTGCGGGTTCGGCGGGCGACGGCATTGACGTCGCGGACCGCCTCCATCGAGGCGAACGTGGTACGCCGTACCATCGAGTTCACGCCGTGCTTGAGCCGCTCCTGGAACTCCGGAAATCGTCGACGAGCCTGTTCGGTGGAGGCTCCGACGTAGGTGAGACCCGCGCCGCGTGGGTCGGCCATCACGGCCTCCCACACCATCGAGGTGACGATTCCGCTCATGACGACTCCGATCGCGTGGCCACCCCCGTCGGCACGTGGTACATCGCTGCATGTTTGCGCAATCGAGGTGGAAGCGCCAGTACTCTGCGAGCAATTCTCATGGGGCGTACGTCTAACCGAGGGGATCCAACGGACATGCTGGACACACGCGGACGAGTCCTCGCGATCGTCGTCATCGGAATGCTGGGTCTGACCGCATGCGGCGGTGACGACGCACCGACGTCGACGCCGACCGAGACCGGCGGCGAGCCGTCGGCGCCATCGACCTCCACCGACGAACCCGAGGAACCCGACCACTCCTGCACCCCCGGCGTCGCCGCGATGCTTCCCGAGGGATTCGACCCCGAGACGTGCTGGACCGCCGACTACGCGACCAACCCGGTGTTCGCCGGCGACACGGTCTTCGCACTGGTCACCGACCCGATGGCCGCCGCCCCGACCGACGGCACGGAGCCGACTCCGTCGCTCGTGGCCTACGAGGCCGACAGCGGCAAGCAGATCTGGGCGTCCGAGCCGATGCCCGGCCCGGTCTCCGACATGGCCGCCGCCGAGGTGGACGGCAAGCCCGGCGTGGGCATCCTGCTCACCGAGACCGACGAGGGCGACGCGCTGACCGAGTCCTCGGAGAGTTGGGGCTACTACGCCTGGCCCGGCGATGTCGACGAGGACACCCCCACCGAGGCCCCGGTGCACATCACCGCACCGATCAACCCCGACATCACCGGCTCGACCACCGTGGTCTGGACCGACCAAGGCGTGCTGGCCGGCAACCAGCTGTTGAAGCCGGGCGCCACGAAGTTCGTGGAGGTCACCGTCGACACCGAGCCCGTCGTGATCGGCGACTACGACCTCGACGAGACGTTCGTCAGTGTCTCCGGCGACACCTTCCTCTCCTTCGCCACCGGCGTCGCCTACACCGAGGGCGGCAGCGAGGACGGCGACACCTACAACGGGTGGGTCGCTCGTGGCGCCGACGGCGCCCAGACGTGGGACAACCTCAAGGGCACTCCCAACACCGACGATTCGCTCTTCGGCGAAGGGCCGTCGCAGATGCCGCTCGTGATCGGCGACTACGCGCTGACCGTGATCCCCACCGACGAGGACTACACCGACTACACGCTGGCGTGGTTCGACGCCGCCACCGGCGAGCCGGCCACCCCGAAGCCGGCCGACCTGACCGGTGCACAGCCCATCGGCGGCGCGGCCGCCGTGATGACGAACAACGTCGCGGCGCTGCTCACCCCCAACGCCAAGTACCTCTTCCTGTACTGGTCGACCCTCGCTCTGGTGATCGACGTCGAGGCCGGCACGGTGACGCGGGTCTCGTCCGACTTCGAGATCACCGGCACCGCGATCGACGACACCACGGTCTACGGCAGGACCGAGAACGGCGCGATCACCATCGACCTCGCCACCGCCACGGCCACTGCCGAGAAGGAGGGCACCGAGGCGATCCAGGTCCTGAACGACGGCCGGGGAGCGTTCACGGCCTCCGACGGCACCGGGTCCGGCATCGAGTACCTGGTCGTCGCCGAGCGCAAGGGCTGACCTCGCCCGCTCGGCGCACTCCCCGACGAAGGCGATCGACATCACCGTGACCACGTCCTGCTGCGCACCGCGGCCATGGCGGCCGCCGCCCTACTCGCCCTGACCGCCTGCTCGGACGATCCCGGGTCCGGACATCACGACGGGCGACTCCGCCGCCGGCCTCGAGGACCAGGCCGGCGGCGGGGGCGGGGACGGCGTCGGAGACGGCTACGTCTGGAGTGCCGGCGCGGGCAGCGCGACGGGCCAGGACGACATCGAGATCGACACCACCTTGCGTGCGACCTGCACGACGAGTTCCTGCCGATCGTCTCGGCCGGCCTCCCCGGCTGAGCAGCCGCTTCACGACTTGTACAGGACACGGACCACCATGCGACTCAGCACCACCGCCGCGGGCACCTGCGCGATCATCGCCGCTCTCGCCCTGGGCCTGGCCGCCTGTTCCTCCGACGACGATTCCTCGACCGACACCGGCACCGGCACCGGCACCGGCACCGGCCAGTCCACGGACTCCTCGCCCTCCGACGGCGGCGACGCGAGCAGCGGCGGCAACGACGAGTTGGGCGATGCGCTGCTCGCGATGACCGCCTGCGACCTCCTGCCCCGGTCCGATGCTGCGGCGCTGGGCTTCGACCAGCCCGGCGAGTCGTTCGGCCACCCGGCCGACAAGGACGGCACGTCGTGCTCGCTCGGCCCCGGTCAGGGCGAGGGGTCACCCCTGCTCGACCTGAGCATCCGCACCGGCACGCTCGATCTCGACGAGAACTTCTTCCAGCCCGAGTCGAGCGAGGAGACCATCGTCGGCGACCATCCGGCCCTGAGGGTGACCGGCGTCGAACGGTTCGCACTCGCCCACGAGCACCCGTCGTGCGCCACCGAGTTCGAGGTGTCCAGCGACGTCACGGTGGTCGCGCTGGTGGGCGTGTCGGCCCCCTCCACGGCCGCCAACGCGTGCGCGCTGGTCGACGAGGTCCTGCCCACGGTCGCGGCGAACGTCCCGAGCTGAGCGGTTCGGCGCGGCCGGCTGAGCGGTCAGGCGCCGCCGGCGAACGGCGGCAACAGCTCGATCACCGAGCCGTCGCGCAGCACGACGTCGGCGTGGTCACGGGCGTTCACCGGTGTCTCGTCGACCACGATCGAGCAGATGGCGAGGACGGCCGCGTAGCGCGACCGGTCGCCGCGCGCCGATCTCGCCTGGTGCAGGGCTTCGGCCAGCGTGTCGGCCTCGACGTCCTCGCGGGCCGTGCCGGCGGCGGCCCGCATCGCCGCCCAGTACCTCAGCGTCACCGTGGCCACGACGCCTCCTCGGCGATCCAGCCGGAGATCCGCTGCGCCAGCGGAGCGGTGACCCCCGCCTCGGCATGGCCGAAACCCGGCTCGAGCCACAGCGTGCTGCGCGGCGCCGCGGCATGGACCCGCCAGGCGTGGTCGGGCGGGAAGTAGTCGTCGCGGTCGCCGTGGACGACGAGCAGCGCAACGTCGATCTCGGCGGCGGCCGCGGGCGGGTCGATCGGCAGCGGGCTGCGCCATTCGTCGGGCGACACGCGGGTGCCGCGCGCGACCCGCAGGAGGGTCCGGCCCGGCGCGGTGAGCACGAGGCGGTGCAGCAGCCGCATGTTGGCCGAGCCGCGGTAGTACCACTGGCCCGGGACGCTCACGGCCACCACGGCGGCCACGTCGCGGTGCAGCGCGGCGTGCCGGACCACCACCGCCGCGCCGAGCGAGAACCCGATCGTGACGACCCGGCGATAGCCCAGGGCGTGGGCCCAGTCGACCGCTGCCTGGACGTCGAGGACCTCCAGCCAGCCCAAGGTCGAGTGCCCGCCGGAGCGGCCATGGCCCCGGAGGTCGACCAGCACGACCCCCGCCGAGCCACGCAGCCATTCGCCGATCCGGCGCACCCGCGGACTCGCGGAGTGCTGAGTGAACCCGTGGACGACCACCACCGCGAGGTCGGTCTGCCCACCGTCGGAGTGGGCCGGCAGGTGCTCGGCCCAGACCGGAGTGCCGTCGGCGGCCAGGAGCCTGCGGGACCGGCTCCGGTGGTCGTGGGAGCGGCCTCGGGCCGGGGGGTGGGGAGGTCGGGCGGGCACGTCGGCTATTCTTCACCTCACAGGGACCCAGAGCGACGACGCTCCTCCGGGTCCCTTTGCGCTTTGAGAAGACCTCCGGCGACGGGAGATCGTGCCATGGCAACCATCCTCCTGCTGACGAACGCCCTGCAGCCGTCGGCCGAGGTGTTGCCCGCGCTCGGGCTGCTCCTCCACGACGTCCGCATTCTGCCCGCCGAGCCGTCCGCGCTGGTCGACGCCCCACCCGGCGACGTCGTCCTGGTCGACGCCCGCCGCGAGCTGACCCAGGGCCGGGCACTCACCCGGCTGATCCGCACCACCGGCGTCGACGTCCCGCTGTTCGCCGTCGTCACCGAGGGCGGCCTGGCCGCGCTCACCGCCGAGTGGGGCGTCGACGACGTCCTCCTCGACTCCGCCGGGCCGGCCGAGGTCGAGGCCCGGCTCCGGCTCGCGCTGGGCCGCCTGGCCGGGTCCGGCGACGACACTCCCGACGAGATCCGGTCCGGCGAGCTGGTCATCGACGAGGCCACGTACACCGCCAAGGTCTCGCGGCGCACCCTCGACCTCACCTACAAGGAGTTCGAGCTGCTCAAGTTCCTGGCCCAGCACCCGGGCCGGGTCTTCACCAGGGCCCAGCTGCTGCAAGAGGTGTGGGGCTACGACTACTTCGGCGGCACCCGCACGGTCGACGTCCACGTCCGCCGGCTGCGAGCGAAGCTCGGCTCCGAGCACGACGCCCTGATCGGCACGGTGCGCAACGTCGGCTACCGCTTCGTCCCCTCCCAGCCCCGTCCGTCCCGTCAGCCCGCCACCCCCGTGCGCGACCACGACGACGCTCCGGCCCAGGCCGACAGCCGCTCGTGACCATCACGGTCCACCACGATCGAGCCCTGCCACCCGACCATCTCCCCGCCGTCCGCGCGCTCGTCGAGCGGGCCCGCGTCCACGACGGCGTCGCGCCGTTCTCCGACGACCTCTGGAACGAGCTGACGGGCGCACGCACCCGTACCGTGCTGCGGGCCGTCTCCGACCGCGACGAGCTGGTCGGTCTCGCGTTCACCGCCGACCAGGGCGCCCGCCACGCCGCCGAAGCACTCGTCGATCCCGGCCACCGCGGCCACGGGTACGGAGGCACCCTCGTCGCCGAGCTGCTGGGCGGCATCGACGGCGAGCTGTGGCTGTGGGCCCACGGCGATCATCCGGCGGCTCGGGCCCTCGCCCTGCGGCACCACCTCGATCGCGCCCGCGAACTGCTCCAGCTCCGGCGGCCCCTCGGCGCCGAGGCGCCCGCGTTGCCCGACCCGCCACTCCCCGCGGGCGTCGAGGTCCGGTCGTTCCGGCCCGGCCAGGACGAAGCCGCCTGGCTGGCCGTGAACAACGCCGCGTTCTCGTGGCACCCCGAACAGGGCCGGATGACCACAGCCGACATCCGCGCGGCGGAGTCCGAACCATGGTTCGATCCGGCCGGGTTCTTCCTCGCCTTCGCCGGTGACGACCTCGTGGGCTTCCACTGGACCAAGGTCCACGCCACCGACCCGAGCCCGCCGCCAGGGACGGCCGAGTCCGGGCCGATCGGCGAGGTGTACGTGGTGGGCGTGTCACCCGAGGCCCATGGCGGCGGCATCGGGTCCGCCCTGACGGCGATCGGGCTTCGCCACCTCGCCGCGCTCGGTCTCGACGCCGTGATGCTCTACGTCGAGGGTGACAACGACGCCGCTCTGAAGGTCTATCGGCGGCTCGGTTTCCACACCCTCCAGGCCCACGTCGCCTACCGTCGCCCCTGACGACAGCGGTGGTCTCGCTCGCCCGTCCCGCCCTCGTCGGAGCTGCGAACCGCCGTCGCCACCTGGATGGGCTACCTTCCGTTCACCCGAACGTGTCAGCATTTGTTCCATGGCTGCCGAGCAGACCGTCACAGTGGATCGCTTTCTCGATCGTGAGCTGTCCTGGCTGGCCTTCAACACCCGCGTGCTCGAACTCGCCGAGGACCCTCGCGTCCCGCTGCTTGAGCGGGCCCGCTTCCTGGCGATCTTCTCGAGCAACCTCGACGAGTTCTTCATGGTCCGGGTCGCCGGGCTGAAGCGCCGGATCGCGGCCGGAGTGGCCGTGCCCGCGGCGAGTGGCCTGCTGCCCCGCGAGGTGCTCGAGAGCACCCTCGAACGCTCGCGTGAGCTGATGACGCGCCAGACCCATTGCTTCGTCGACGACGTGCTGCCCGAGCTGGCCAAGGAGAACATCGAGATCTCCCGCTGGGACGACCTCGACGACAGCGACCACGTCCGGCTGCGACGGCTGTTCGTCGAGCGGATCTTCCCGGTCCTGACGCCATTGGCGGTCGACCCCGCACATCCGTTCCCGTACATCTCGGGCCTCTCGCTCAACCTCGCCGTGGTCCTGCGCAACCCCCGCA
The DNA here is from genome assembly GCA_036566745.1 of Jiangellaceae bacterium. Taxonomy (GTDB): domain Bacteria; phylum Actinomycetota; class Actinomycetes; order Jiangellales; family Jiangellaceae; genus DATCVR01. Next base: position 33,830 of record DATCVR010000288.1, read on the forward strand.
ACGGCACCGAGCACTTCGCCAGGGTCAAGGTCCCCACCAACTTCGCCCGTTTCCTGCACGCGGCCGAGCAGCGATTCGTCCCGCTCGAAGACGTCATCGCCGCACACCTGTCCCAGCTGTTCCCGGGCATGCAGGTGCTGCAGAACCACACCTTCCGGGTCACCCGCAACGAGGACGTCGAGGTCGAGGAGGACGACGCCGAGAACCTCCTGACGGCCATGGAACGCGAGCTGATGCGCCGCCGTTTCGGCCCGGCGGTGCGGCTCGAGGTGGAGGAGACGGTCGACCCCCACGTCCTCGACCTGCTCCAGCGCGAGCTCGGGGTCAGCGACGGCGAGACGTTCGCGCTGCCCAGCCCGCTCGACCTGACCGGGCTCAACGACATCGCCGACCTCGACCGCGCGGAGCTGAAGTACCGCCCGTTCCTCCCCGCAACCCACCGCGACCTGCCCGACCTCGAGTCCGCCTCCCCGGCCGACATGTTCGCGGCGATCCGCAAGGGCGACGTGCTGGTCCACCACCCTTACGACTCGTTCTCCACCAGCGTCCAGCGCTTCATCGAGCAGGCCGCCGCCGACCCTCGGGTGCTGGCCATCAAGCAGACGCTGTACCGCACGAGCGGCGACTCACCCATCGTCGACGCCCTGATCGACGCCGCCGAGGCCGGCAAGCAGGTGCTCGCCCTGGTGGAGATCAAGGCCCGGTTCGACGAGCAGGCCAACATCACCTGGGCGCGCAAGCTCGAGCAGGCCGGCGTCCACGTCGTCTACGGCTTCGTCGGGCTGAAGACCCACTGCAAGCTGTGCCTGGTGGTCCGCGACGAGGCCCACGCCGGTCAGGGCATCCGCCGCTACAGCCACATCGGCACCGGCAACTACCACCCCAAGACGGCCCGGCTGTACGAGGATTTTGGATTACTGACGGCGAATCCGGTCGTGGCCGAGGACGTCAACCACCTGTTCAACACGCTCTCCGGCTACTCCATCGAGTCGGAGTACGAGCGGTTGCTCGTCGCCCCTCAGTCGTTGCGCAGCGGCATCGTCCAGCGCATCGAGCGCGAGATCGGCCACCACGACGCCGGGCGCCCGGCCCGGGTGCGGTTCAAGCTGAACAGCCTGGTCGACGAGTCGATCATCGACTCGCTGTACGAGGCCTCGCGGGCCGGGGTCCCGGTGGACATCTGGGTGCGTGGCATCTGCAGCCTGCGCCCCGGCGTTCCGGGCCTGTCCGAGAACATCCGGGTCCGCAGCATCCTGGGCCGGTTCCTCGAGCACTCGCGGGTGTTCGCCTTCGACAACGGCGGCGAGGGCGAGAACTGGATCGGTTCCGCGGACCTCATGCATCGCAACCTCGACCGCCGGGTCGAGGCGCTCGTGCAGCTCGGGCGACCGGAGCACGGTGCCGAGCTGACCGAGCTGTTCGACCTCGCCTTCGACCCCGGGACTGCGTCGTGGCACCTCGGGCCCGACGGCGAGTGGGTCCGCCACCACCTCTCCCCCCACGGCGGGCCGCTCGCGGATCTCCAGCAGACGCTGATCGAACGCAAGCAACGCCGGAGGACCGCCACGTGAGCGCTGCGGAACCGGTCGATCGGCCTCGGACGTTCCGCGAGGTCGAGCACAAGTTCCGTGTGCACGGCCTGTTCCGCATCCCCGACCTCGACACGCTCCACGGCGTCGCCGAGGTCCGCGACGCCGGCACCGTCGAGCTCGAGTCGACCTACCACGACACCCCCGACCTCCGGCTGGCCCGCGAAGGCATCACGCTGCGCCGCCGCACCGGCGACGACCAGGGCTGGCACCTCAAGCTGCCGGTCGACCCGAGCCGGCCGGAGGCCCGGGACGAGGTGCACGTGTCGCTCACCGACGAGCACTCTCCTCCCGACGTGCTGGTGGGGCTGGTGCGGGTGATCGTCCGCGACGCGCCGGTCAACCAGGTCTCCATCCTGCGCACCTCGCGGTCCCGGCGCCTCGTCATCGGCGCCCGGGGCGCCGTGATCGCCGAGCTGCTCGACGACACCGTCCACGTCATCGGCCCGGACGGCACCGTGGCGGCGCGCTTTCGCGAACTCGAACTCGAGGAGCGCGCGGGTGGCAAGGCCGTGGCCCGCATCTCCGCCGCGCTGACCGACGCGGGTGCCGTGGCCGGCGAGTTCGTGGCCAAGGTGGTGCGGGCGCTGGGCCCGAGCGCGTCGGCGCCGCCCGAGGTCCCCGAGCCGCTCCCGGCCGGCCCCAAGGACCCCGCCAGCCTGAGCATCACGGGGTATCTGGCCACCCAGGTCCGAGCCCTCCGCGCGGCCGACGTCGAGTTCCGCCGTGACCCCGACCACGCCGTCGAGCCGGTGCACCAGCTGCGGGTGGCGGCCCGTCGGCTCCGTAGCGGGCTGCGCACCTTCCTGCCCGTCCTCGACCGGAGCTGGGCCAAGGTCCTGCGAGGCGAGCTGGCGTGGTTCGCCCAGGGCCTCGGCGACCTCCGTGAGGCTGAGGTCCTGCTGGCCAGGCTCGACGAACACGTCACCGAACTGGCGGACGACCTGCCTGTCGACGACGTCCGTGCGCAGCTCCATGACGCCCTCGAACCGTCGATCGCGCAGGCCCGGGGCGCGGCGCTCGAACTCCTCGATTCCGCCCGCTACCTCGCGCTGCACGACGCCCTCGTCGCGGCCGCGGCGAACCCCCACGTCACCCGAGCGGCCGACGCACCCGCCCGCGACGTCCTGCCCGGCCTCGTGCGAGCCGCGTGGAAGCGCCTCGACCACGTCGCCTCGGACCTGAGAGCGGACTCCGCCGATGCTCGCTGGCACGAGGCCCGTCTCGCGGCCAAGCGCACCCGGTACGCCGCCGAGGCGGTGGCCCCGGCTCTCGGCGAGGACGCGTGGGCCTTCGCCACCCAGGCCGAACGCCTCACCGAGCTGCTCGGCGAGCACCAGGACGCGGTCCAGGCCGCGGCGAGAGTCCAGTCGCTCGCCGTCGCGGGAGACACCGACACCGAGACGGCCTTCGCCCTCGGCGTCCTCGCCGCTCGGGAACGCACCCGGGCCGAGGAGGCCCGGCGGGAGTTCGCGGAGATCTGGCCCGAGGTCCGCCGTCCCCGGTGGCGACGGTGGCTGTCGTGAAGTCCCGCGCCCGCTCGGGCGGTTCGGCGAACGGCGACCCGATCGTCGCGGCCGGGGCCGTACTCTGGCGCGAGACCACCGCCGGCAGCCTCGAGATCTGCCTGGTCCACCGGCCGAAGTACGACGACTGGTCGCTGCCCAAGGGCAAACTCGAACCCGGCGAGCACATCCTGGCCTGTGCGGTCCGCGAGGTCGCCGAGGAGACCGGCCACCACGTCGTCCTGGGCCGCCCCCTCCCCACCCAGCGCTACACGGTCGACGGCCGGCCGAAGCTCGTGCGCTACTGGGCCGCCCGCACCGACGGCGACGTCCCCCGGCGACCCGATCGCGAGGTCGACGAGCTCACGTTCCTGCCGGCCGCCGAAGCCCTCGACCGGCTCACCCACCCCCGCGACGCCGATGTCGTGTCGTCGCTGGTCACCGCTCCGATCCGGACGACGCCGCTGGTGCTCGTGCGACACGCCAAGGCGGTGCACCGGGCGTCGTGGGACGGCTCCGACGCCGAGCGCCCGCTCGATGACCGCGGCCGCGACGAGGCGGTCCGGCTCGCCGCGCCGCTGAACGCGCTGGGCGTGGACCACGCGGTCTCCAGCGACGCCGTCCGCTGCGTCGACACGCTCAGACCCTGGGCCGCGGCCGCCCACGTCACGCTCGGGCTGGAGCCAGCCATCTCCGAGGAGGGCTTCGAGCTCACCGGCGACGAGCGGACCGCTCAGGTGGTGCGCGACCTCACGAGTACCGGACCTGCCGTGATCTGCTCCCACCGGCCGGTCCTGCCGTCGTTGCTGCGCGCCGCCGGCGTCGACCCCGGGCCGCCGCTACAGACCGGCGAATTCGTCGTGGTCCACCATCGCGGCGGGCTCGTCGTCGCCGTCGAGCGGCACGAGGCGTGACCTGACCGAGACCGCCCCACCTCGGGACCGTGATGGTTTCGCAACCGGGCACTCGGCTCGTTCACGTGATCGCCACCACGCCGTCGGCGGCGCGTCGCTCAGTCTGTAGGAGCCGTTCACTCCTCGTTCACTCTCCACGGGCCACCACGTCACCTCGCCTCCTTAGCTTCGGCCATGTCACACATAGGTCGAATTGGTCCAGGAAGGACTACGACGTGAACATCAGCATCGCTCGACGGCGCCTCGCGCCTCTTGCCGTGGCGGGTGCCGCGGCTCTCGTGCTCGCCGCGTGTGGCTCGGACCCCGAGACCAGCAGCAACGACTCGTCCGGCAACGACGACGAGAGCACGGCCAGCGATCTGTCCGGTTCGCTCAACGGCGCAGGTGCCAGCTCGCAGGAGTCGGCCATGCAGGCGTGGATCGCCGGGTTCCAGGGCGCCAATCCCGATGTCACCGTCAACTACGCGGCTGAGGGCTCCGGCGCCGGCCGCGAGCAGTTCACCTCGGGTGCCGTGCCGTTCGCCGGCACCGACGCCGCTCTCGACGACGAGGAGCTGGCCGCCGCCGAGACGGCCTGTGGCGCGCCGGCCATCGACCTCCCGCTGTACATCGACCCGATCGCGGTGGCGTACAACCTGCCCGGCGTCGAAGGGCTGCAGCTCTCGCCCCAGACCCTCGCGAGCATCTTCAACCAGACGATCACGAACTGGAACGATCCCGCGATCGCGGCCGACAACCCGGACGCCACCCTCCCGGACCTGGCCATCACCCCGGTGCACCGCTCCGACGAGTCGGGCACCACGGAGAACTTCGTCGAGTACCTCTCGGCCGCTGCTCCGGCCGAATGGCCGCACGAGGTCGACGGCAACTGGCCCGCCGGCCTGACCGGCGAGGCGGGCGCCCAGACCCCGGGCGTCATCTCCGCCATCCAGGCCGCCGAGGGCACCATCGGCTACGCCAGCGCGGCGGCCGCCGGCGACATCCCCCACGCCAAGGTCAAGGTGGGCGACGAGTACGTCGACCTGTCCGCCGAGGCCGCAGCCGCGGTCGTCGACGCGTCTCCGCTGGTCGAGGGCCGCGGCGAGAACGACCTCGCGATCGAGCTGGCACGCGACACCACCGAGTCCGGCGCCTACCCGATCGTCCTGGTCTCGTACACGGTCGTCTGCACCTCGTACTCCGACGCCGCGCAGGGCGAGCTGGTCAAGGCGTTCGTCGGCTACATCGCCAGCGAGGAGGGCCAGCAGGCCGCGGCCGACGCAGCCGGCTCCGCGCCGATCTCGGCCGAGACCCGCACCTCCGTCGAGACCGCACTCGACTCGATCAAGGTCGGCTGAGCCGATCCTGCGCAGCCCCAGTCGCGACGTCCGGGCGGCCCGGCCTCCTCGGGAGGACGGTCCGCCCGGCAGTCGCGCGTGTGACGACCGGAGTTGACGTGACCACAACGACCAACGACCCGCCGACGCAGCAGTCGCCGCCGTCGAAGCCGTTCCGGGCCAAGGTCCGCCTCGGCGATCTGGTGTTCTCGACCTCCGCGAAGGTCGCCGGCATCTTCATCCTGGTCGTGCTGGCCGGCGTGGCGGTGTTCCTGATCTCTGAGGCCATGCCGACCTTCCAGGCCGACTCCACCGAGATCGAGGGCGGGAAGGGCTTCCTGTCATACGTCTGGCCGCTGGTCTTCGGCACACTGGTGGCCGCCGTCATCGCCCTCGTCCTGGCCACTCCGCTGGCCGTAGGGATCGCGCTGTTCATCTCGCACTACGCGCCCCGCCGAATGGCCCAAGGGCTGGGATACGCCGTCGACCTGCTCGCCGCGATCCCCAGCGTCGTCTTCGGCCTGTGGGGCATCCAGTTCCTCGCGCCCACCGTGCAGCCGATCTGGTCCTGGCTGGCCGAGCACCTCGGCTTCATCCCGATCTTCGAAGGGCCGGCCTCGGCCACCGGCCGCACGATGCTCACGGTCGGCGTGGTGCTGTCGGTGATGATCCTGCCGATCATCACCGCCGTGTCCCGCGAGGTCTTCCTCCAGGCACCGCGCTTGCACGAGGAGGCGGCACTGGCGCTCGGGGCCACCCGCTGGGAGATGATCCGGATGGCGGTGATCCCCTTCGGTCTGCCCGGCGTCCTCAGCGCCACGATGCTCGGACTGGGCCGCGCCCTCGGTGAGACGATGGCCGTGGCGATGGTGCTCTCCACCGGCGGCTTCACCTGGTCGCTCGTCACCGCCGGAAACAACACGATCGCGGCCGAGATCGCGCTCGACTTCCCGGAGTCCTCCGGACTGAAGACGAGCACGCTGATCGCGGCCGGGCTGGTGCTGTTCGCGATCACCCTCGCCGTCAACATGTTCGCGCGCTGGATCGTCGCGCGTCGCAAGGAATTCTCGGGAGCCAACTGATGGCCACGCAGACGGCCGAGACCGCACCCGCTTCCGGGACCGCGCACCTGAGCCGGGGCCGGCTGCCGCGGCACATCACCTGGATCGTCGCGGCGTCGACCCTGGCCGTGGCGGCAGGCGGGCTGTTCCTCCTCGGCTCGCTGAACGTCGCGGCGGTCCTGGTGGTGGGCTTCCTGCTGCACACGCTGGTCGTCACCACCATGTCGGTGCGGGTCGAGGGCGGTCGCAAGGCCAAGGACCGCTTCGTCACCTCGCTGGTGGTGACGGCGTTCATCATCGCGATGATGCCGCTGGTGTCACTGCTGTGGTCGGTGCTCGAGAACGGGCTACCTGGGCTGACCTCGGAGTTCCTCACCACGTCGATGCGCAACGTCACCGGCCTGCAGGACCAACAGGTCGAAGCCGGCGAGATCGACCCCATCGGGGGCGCGTACCACGCCCTCGTCGGCACCCTGATCATCACCGGGCTCGCCACCCTGATCTCGGTGCCGATCGGCTTGATGGCCTCGGTGTACCTCGTGGAGTACGGCCGCGGACGGCTGGCCCGGGCGATCACGTTCTTCGTCGACGTCATGACCGGCATCCCGTCGATCGTCGCGGGTCTGTTCGCCGCGGCCCTGTTCGCGGTGCTCTTCGGGGTCGGTACTCGCAATGGCTTCGCCGGTGCGGTCGCGCTGTCGGTGCTGATGATCCCGGTGGTCGTGCGCTCGAGCGAGGAGATGCTGCGGATCGTCCCGAACGAACTCCGCGAGGCGTCGCTGGCCCTGGGCATCCCCAAGTGGCGGACGATCGTGCGCGTCGTGGTGCCCACCGCGATCTCCGGCATCGCCAGCGGCGTCACCCTCGCCATCTCGCGGGTGGTCGGCGAGACCGCGCCGCTGATCGTCACGGCCGGGTTCACCTCGTCGATCAACTACAACCCGTTCGCCGAGTGGATGATGACGCTGCCGGTGTACGTCTACAGCCAGGCCATGCGCCCGCTGTCCGGCACGACGCCGGAGCCGAGCCTCGACCGGGCGTGGTCCGCCGCGCTCCTGCTCATCCTCATCGTCATGGTGCTCAATCTGACCGCGCGGTTGATCGCGCGCATCTTCGCTCCCAAGACCGGCCGATAGAACCGAGGATCCTGACATGTCCAAGCGCATCGACGTCGGCGACCTGAACGTCTACTACGGCGCCTTCCGGGCCGTCGAAGGCGTGACGATGGCCATCGAGCCCCGGTCGGTCACGGCGTTCATCGGCCCGTCCGGGTGCGGCAAGTCCACCTTCATCCGCACGCTCAACCGGATGCACGAGGTCATCCCGGGTGCGCGGGTCGAGGGCAAGGTGCTGCTCGACGGCGACGACCTGTACGGCTCGAGCGTCGACCCGGTGCTGGTGCGCCGCCAGATCGGCATGGTGTTCCAGCGGCCGAACCCGTTCCCCACGATGTCCATCCGCGACAACGTGCTGGCCGGCGTGAAGCTCAACGGCACGAGGATGAGCCGCGCCGCCACCGACGAGCTGGTCGAAGGCTCGCTGCGCGGCGCGAACCTCTGGAACGAGGTCAAGGATCGCCTCGACAAGCCCGGTTCAGGGCTCTCCGGCGGTCAGCAGCAACGTCTGTGCATCGCGCGGGCGATCGCGGTGGAGCCCCAGGTCCTGCTGATGGACGAGCCGTGCTCGGCGCTCGACCCGATCTCGACACTGGCGATCGAGGACCTCATCGCCGAGCTCAAGCAGAACTACACGATCGTCATCGTCACCCACAACATGCAGCAGGCGGCCCGGGTCAGCGACCGCACCGCGTTCTTCAACATCGCCGGCACCGGGAAGCCGGGCAAGCTGATCGAGATGGACGAGACGACGAAGATCTTCACCAACCCGAGCGTCAAGGCCACCGAGGACTACGTGTCGGGCCGCTTCGGCTGATGGTCCCGCCCTACTCTCGTTGATCTTGGAGTTTCGGTCGGATAGCCGGGGGATTTTGCCCGATCGATTCCGCCGTTTCGCCAAGATCAACGCGGAGGTGACCGCGCAGAGAAGCCGGCTCAGAGCGAGCTCAGGCCCGGGATCAGGTGCAGGAGCTTGTAGCACAGCGCCGCGGCGAGGCCGGCCATCGGGATCGTCAGCACCCATGCGGTGACGATGTTCCCCGCCACGCCCCAGCGCACCGCCGACAGCCGCTTCGTCGCCCCGACGCCCATGACCGCCGAGGTGATGGTGTGGGTGGTGGAGATCGGAGCGTGGAACACGAATGCCGTGGTGTAGAGGACGCTGGCCGCGACCGTTTCGGCGGCGAAGCCCTGTGGCGGCCCCAGGTGGACGATCCGGCGACCCAGCGTCCGCATGATCCGCCAGCCACCCGCGTAGGTCCCGGCCGCCAGTGCCGACGCCGAGAGCACGATGACCCACCATTGCACCTCGAACCCGCTCTGGTACCCACCCACGACCAGCGCCAGCGTGATGACGCCCATCGTCTTCTGCGCGTCCTGGAGGCCGTGGCCGAGCGCCATCGCGGCCGCGCTGAAGGTCTGCGCCAGCCGGAACCCACGGTTGACCTTGCCCGGATTGCGCCGCCGGAACGTCCACAGGATCGCGAGCATCAGCAGGTAGGCCAGCAGGAACCCGACGACCGGCGAGACGATCATCGGGATGACCACCTTGTCCAGCACGCCCATCCAGTGGACGACGTTCATCGAGGCCAGCGCCGCGCCGACCAGTCCGCCGATCAGCGCGTGCGACGACGACGACGGCAGCCCCAGCGACCACGTGACGAGGTTCCACGCGATGGCGCCGAGCAACGCCGCCATGACGACGAGCAGCCCGCTCTCGCCCTCGGGCGCCTCGATGATGCCTTCGCTGATGGTCTCGGCCACCTCGGTGCCCAGGAAGGCACCGATGAGGTTCATCACGGCCGCCATCGCCAGCGCGGCTCGCGGGGTCAGCGCACGGGTGGAGACCGAGGTGGCGATCGCGTTGGCCGCGTCGTGGAAGCCGTTGGTGTAGTCGAAGGACAGCGCGACGACGATGACCGCGATGATGAGCGCGAGCTCCACGACGCTCAGGACTCCTTGAGCGCGATCTGCTCGACGATGTTCGCCACCGTCTCGAATCCGTCCACGGCCGACTCGAGAGTGTCGACGACGTCCTTGAGCTTGTGGACGGTCAGCGCGTCGTACTCACCGGAGAAGATGCGGGCGAGCAGGCGGCGGTACGTCTGGTCGGCCTGGTTCTCGAGTCGGTTGACCTCGATCCAGTAGTCGCGAAGATCGCCCATGGTGCGAAGCCGCGGCATCGCCGCCGCGGTGAGCTCGGCGGCGCGGTCCAGCACGTCGACCATGTCGGCTGCCTCACTGGGCAGGTCGCCCACCCGGTAGAGCACCATCATGTCGAGAGCCGCCTCGACGTCGTCGAGAACATCGTCGAGCCCACCGGCGAGCCGGTAGATGTCCTCGCGGTCGAACGGCGTGACGAACGTCGAGTTGACCCGGCGGATGATCTCGTGGGTGTGCTCGTCGCCCTGGTGCTCGACCTGCTTGAGGGCTTCGGCGATGCCGACTCGGTCCGAGTCGGCCGCCAGAGCCTGGGAGAGGAGGGTGACGCCCTCGCGGACGTTCTGCGCCGAAGCGGCGAAGAGGTCGTAGAAGGCGGTGTCACGCGGCGAAAGGCGCACGGGGTTCTCCGTCACGAGGCAGCAGGTGGAACGGGGGAATGCTAAGCGGTGAACGGTGAGTGACGCGCGCCACGCCCCCGTTCCGCATGTCACTGACGCCACCGACCACGCGGACGGATGATCACCCGAACGGGTTGGGCGGACCGGATCCGGGCCACCACGACGTTCCGAAGCTCTCCCACACCACCACGAACACCCAGGCCAGGGCCGCGAAGAGCCCGCACACGATCCAGGCCGCGCGGGGACTGCGCTCCAGCGGCGCGGCCAGCACCCTGATGCCGTGCCGGAATCGCGCCGCCCCGGGCCCCCACCACGCCAGCAGGAGGGTCATGGCACCGCCGGCCAGGTACGGAGCGCGGTCGCCGAACGGCAGGTCGATGCTGCCGCCCACGGCCACCGCTGCCCCGATGATCAGGCCGGACGCCAGCACCAGCGCACCCTGTGCCAGGGCGGCCGGCAGCGCCGCCAGCACGTCGACCGGCGCCGCGACCGTGGCCACCAGCGAGTCGTTCTTCTGCACGCCACGCGCGACCCGGCGCTCGTACAGCCGGCGCCGGACCCGCCATACGACCCGGCCGAGCACGAGCGCAGCGATCACGGCCAGCGCTCCCACGTAGGGCGCGGCGCCGACGAGCGCCAGCAGGGCCACGGCAGCCAGCGCGACGGTGAGCCGCGCAGGCCCCTGGCGCAGTGGCGCACCCTCGCCGGCGCCGGGCGGCCGGCCCGCGGGGAGC
>DATCVR010000289.1:0-11659 GCA_036566745.1 Jiangellaceae bacterium
TGGCACCTCGCCCTCGACCTCCACAACATGCTGCGGGTATCTGAGTGCATAGCTCGTGCAGCGCTCGAGCGCACCGAGAGCCGTGGCGGCCACACCCGTGACGACTTCCCGGCCACCGACGACACGTGGGGGGCCATCAACCTCCATTGTCGTCTCGACGACGACACCGTCGCCATCAGTCGCGAACCACTCCCCCAGATGCCCGACGACCTACGCGCATTGTTCGAGGTGAAGTAGCAGATGGGCTATGACCTGAAGATGCGCATCTGGCGAGGCGACTCCGGCGGCGGTGAACTCACCGACTACGTGGTGCCCGTCGAAGAGGGCGAGGTGGTCCTCGACGCCATCCACCGCCTGCAGGCCACCCAGAGCGGCGACCTCGCGGTGCGGTGGAACTGCAAGGCCGGCAAGTGCGGCTCGTGCAGTGCCGAGATCAACGGCAAGCCACGGCTGCTTTGCATGACCCGTCTGTCGGCCTTCGACCCCGACGACACCATCACGGTCACTCCCCTGCGGGCGTTCCCGATCGTGCGCGACCTCGTCACCGACGTCACCTTCAACTACCAGAAGGCGCAGACCGTGCCGGCGTTCGCGCCCGAGCCGCGCCAGGCCGACGGTTCGTACCGGATGCAGCAGGAGGACGTCGAGCGCGGCCAGGAGTTCCGCAAGTGCATCGAGTGCTGGCTGTGCCAGTCGGTGTGCCACGTGATCCGCGACCACGAGGACAACAAGCCGGCCTTCTCCGGCCCACGGTTCTTCCTGCGCTACGCCGAACTCGACATGCACCCGCTCGACACCAACGACCGCCGGAAGCTGGCGCAGGACCAGGCCGGCCTCGGCATGTGCAACATCACCAAGTGCTGCACCGAGGTCTGCCCCGAAGGCATCCACATCACCGACAACGCGATCATCCCGATGAAGGAACGCGTGGTCGACCGCAGCTTCGACCCCATCGTCTGGCTCGGATCCACCATCGCCCGCCGCGCCAAGCGGAGCACCGGAGGCGACCGCCGCACCGAACCCTGACGGGCTTCGGAATGATCACGTTCAGCAGGTGATCACCTGCTGCGGCAGGCCTGCAGGCCTCGTGACGCGCCCAGAGTCCTCGTGGGGATGTGCCCGGAAAGACTCTGTCGCGGCACGCCCATCGGCCGTACTCTCCTGCTGACCACCCGAGTCCGGCCGAGGAGACGCGACCGTGGAACTCGTACGCAGCTTCCCCAAGGGCCACGCCGTCCCTCCGCCGAAGGTGCCGTGGTACGAGGCCACGGTCACCTATCTGATCCTGCTGCCCGGCGTGATCCTCTGGTTCATCGGCGTGCCGTTGCTCATCGGGTACTGGCCGTGCACGAGCGAGGCCTCGGTCGTATGCATCGGCGGTGACGTGCTGCGCTCGAGTACCGGCTCGTACTCCGCGATCGTGGCCGTGGGCGCGGCGTCCTTCTTCTTCTCCTTCGCCGCGGCGGTGGTCGCCCAGTTCACCGTCCGCAAGCTGTTCTTCCCGCTGGTGTGGCTCGTCGCCCTGGCGTCGCTGCTGGGCAGTGTCTACGGCTACGCGGTCATGTCCGGGATGCTCCGTACCCCGTGGGGCCACCTCATCCCGCTCGGCTGAGCGCTGCGGCTCAACGCACCCGGGCGCGTAGTTCGGCCAGGGACATCTCCAGCAGCTCCCGCTCGAAGCGCTGAGGGTCGTCGGGGTCGGAGTGATACGTGGCCATCCGGGCATACACCGCGTCGAACCAGGCGACCAGCGCCGTCGTCGAGGTGGCCGCCAGCCGCCCGCTACGCACCGCGTGGTCGACCAGCACCTGGAACTCCTGCTCCAGCAGGTCCGGCTTCGGCCGCTGCGGATTGGTCCACTCGTCCGCGAGCACCGGCCGCATCCGCAGCGCGTGATCGTTCCAGTGCAGCAGCAACGCGAGATCGACCGTGAAGTCGTCCGGCCACGTGGACGGCCAGAGCTGCCGCACCGCCGCCCGCTGGCCCGACCACGGTGTCGATCCCACCTTGGCCAGGATCTCGGGGAACAGCAGTCCGGCCAGCGGGGTGAAGAACCCGTGGGACCACAGCTGCGGATAGACCGGGCGCCAGAAGAGGTCGGTGACGCAGACGTCGGCGAGACCGTCGAGGATCGGCCGCACCAACAACGCCACCACGGGCTCGTGACCGAAGTACTGGATGTCGCCGTCGACCAGGCAGACGACATCGCCGGTGAGCCTGGGCAGGGCGGCGGCGAGTGCGGCGCCCTTGTCCAGCGGCGCGTGGACGATCTCGGCCCCGGCCGCGCGAGCGAGCGCCGCGGTGTCGTCGGTACAGCCGCTGGCGCTGACCACCACCTCACCCGGAGCGCCGAGGAGCTCGAGCCCACGGCGCGCCTCGGCGACGACCTCGCCGATGGTCTTGGCCTCGTCGTGAGCCGGGATCAGCACGCTGACCCGCGCCTCGCGTCCGGTCAGGGTGCGTTCGGCGACGAGATCCAGACCGAGCGCGGGATCGATCGTGGGGCGAGTCATGCCGTCCGGTCTCTCAGGCCGTGCCGACGTGGACATGACGGTGGTGCGGCTTGATCCGCTCGTTCACGAACCTGCCGATGCTCTCCGCTTCCAGCAGCGCGACGACGCTGGCCGGGCCGACATCGAGGTAGCGGTACACCTCGCCGGAGACGAACTCGATCTCGAGCGTGCGCGAGTGATCGTCGTAGCCCACCGTGGCCACGGCCGACGACGAGACCGGCACCCGCCTCATGACTCCATCGTTGCGATGGTCGACCGAGGAACGGCGCGGGTCAAGACCGCGACGGCGGATGGGCCCCTCGTGACGTGTCAGAGCGCGACCAGGCAGGTATAGCCCAGGCCGAGGATCCCGCGGTAACCGCGCAGGTAACTCGTGCGCTGACGAGCGGCGCGGGCGCGCACCTCGTCGGCGTCGGGGTGGCTCGCCGGATGGTCGGCCAGCCACCGCGAATGGCGGGCATTGAACCCGGACTCGAAGACATCCCACTCCTCGATGCTCGCCTCGCCGACGGCCATCGGCATGAACCCGTGAGCGACGGCGAGGTCGACCAGTTCGGGGAGATCGACGAACTCGTCCATCATCCCGCCGAGCGGTGCGATGGCGGCGTCGGTCGGTGGCCGCGACCAGATCGCCTCGCCGTAGAGCACCCGGCCGCCCCGCGGCACCTTGGCACGGATCGCCGCGAGCGCCGCGGCGTAGTCGAGCGGACGAGGTACGTCGTCGGCCGCGCCCCAGACCTGGCTGGATCCGATGCAGATGACGGCGTCGGCCGTGGACGGCGCGAGCTCGGCGGCGTCGCCGGCCAGGAGGGTGACCCGCTCGCCCAGACCACGCTCGCCCGCCAGCCGTCGGCCGTGGGTGATGGCCCGCTCGTCGAGGTCCACACCAGTTCCGGTCAGCCCTGGACCCGCTGCCACGACCCGCAGCAGCAGCTCGGCCCAGCCACAGCCGATGTCGAGGACGTGCCCGTGCTCGATGCCAGCCACGAACCTCACCAGGGCCGCGGCACGCTCCTCGCCGAGCGGCGACATGAACGTCAGGTCGTGATGGAACGGTGTGAGGTCGATGCTCATCACGGCATCGTGGTGGAGCGTGCAGGCGTATTCAACCGGTTTACGGGCGAGTCTCGGCGCGACGGACGCACGTCGTCACGATGCACGGACCCTGTCGCCGCCTTCCGACAATGCGGCACGTAGATGTCGACCTCGGCTTGGTCGGCGCAGGGCACCTCGCAGGAGGCCGCCTCGTCGAAGATGAACTCGGGCCCGCCGTTCAGGGCGACGAACCGCGTGCCGTGGTCGCGGACGGCCCGGTCGCCCGCGGGCTGACCTCGGGTTATCGTCCCGCCTCTTCGGCGACCTGCCGGAGCTTCGCGATGTAGTCGGTCCACCACTGCTCGTCGTGGCTGGGCACGTTCGAGTTGCCGCTGCGCATCCCGATCTGCCCGTCGATCGCCTCGCGGACGATATCGGCGTGCCCGGCGTGACGCGAGGTCTCGGCGACCATGTGCACGAGGATCTGGTGGAGGGTGACGTCCCGGGTCGCGGGTCCCCACCACGGCACCTGGCCCTGAGAGTCCAGGTCGAGCGCGTCGATCGTCTCGTCGGCATGGGCCCAGGATCGCCGGTAGAAGTCGACGACCCACTCGCGAGACTGCTCGGCTGTGGCCCACAGGTCGGCGTTGTCCTCCGCGTCGGGCTCGAGCCACGGAAGCGGCTCGTCGGCCGGCCGGCCGAAGGTCTCGCCGAAGTACCCGAACTCCATGCTGCCGAGGTGCTTGACCAGGCCGAGCAGGTTGGTGCCGCTGCTGGTGGCGGGCCAGCGGACATCTCGTTCGCCCAGGCCGTCCAGCTTCCACAGCAGAGCGTCTCGGTGGGACTGCAGGTAGCGCTTCAGAGTGTCCTTGGGTTCGAGCATGGGGCCCACGCTACCCACCCGGCCGTGCGCATCACGCCGATAATTCGCCCAGATCGTCGAGGATCAGCGTGCGCAGTCGGCCGCCGGACTCCCAGTCGCCGGCCTGGCGGGATAGGCGAGCCCACCACGGCGGGTGGCGTCATATGCCCCGCCCAGCGCCGGCTCTCGGTGGCCCAGGCGGTGACGCACGCCGATGCGGCCGGGCTGGTCCGCAGCCGAGCCAACTCCAGGTTCAACTGACCCACCAGGGTGGCACCCAGGCGACTGCGGGCTCCGGAACGCGTCGTCCAACCGGCGGCAGTGGTGTTGGTGTTGGTGGTGGGTTCACCGTCAGCGGGACACGCGTGCCTCCGACCGCTCACGGCTGCGTGACGACAGCACGTAGCCGAGGCCGATCGCGGCGGCGACGAACGGCGCCACGTAGAGCGCGATCCTGCTGTCCTCGGAGACGCCCAGCAGGATCACCACCAGGCCGAGGAAGCCGAGGGCGAGGTAGCCGGTCCACGGTGCACCGGGCATCCGGAACGACACGGCGGGCAACGTCCCCGCGTCGACCGCACGGCGGTACCGGATCTGACAGAGCAGGATCACGCCCCAGGTCCACAAGCCCGCCACCGTCGCGGCGCTGGTGATGTAGGTGAAGGCCTTGTCCGGTGCCACGGCGTTGATGACGATTCCCAGCCCCATCACTGCGGCCGAGGCGATGACCCCGGCGGCCGGGACCTTGCGACGAGACAGGGTGGCGAATCTCGCGGGAGCCGACCGCTTCACCGCCAGGCTCCGCAGCATGCGACCGGTCGAGTAGATGCCGGAGTTGCACGAGGAGAGCGCCGCGGTCAGCACCACGAACTGCACGATCCCCGCGGCTCCGTGGATCCCGATGAGGTCGAAGGCCTTGACGAACGGGCTCTCGCCCGCGTGGAACTCCGTCCACGGGACCAACGACAGCAGCACCACGAGCGCACCGACGTAGAACACCGCGATCCGGATCACCACGCTGTTGATCGCCCTGGGCAGGACGGTCTCCGGGTCCTTCGCCTCGCCCGCGGTCAGGCCGAGCAACTCGACGCCGAGGTAGGCGAACATCACGCTCTGGAGCACCAGCAGCGCCTCGTTCCCGCCGGTCGGGAAGAACCCGCCCTGATTCCACAGGTGGGTGAACGACGCGTTGTCCCCGGCCGGCCCGAACCCGAAGACGATCACCGCCAGACCCAGCACGATCGCGCCCACGATCGTGACCACCTTGATCATGGAGAACCAGAACTCGAACTCTCCGAAGATCGCCACCGAGATCAGGTTGGCCAGCAGCAAGGCGCCCAGCACGACCGCAGCGGTCACCCATTGCGGGATCGACTCGAACCAGTAGTGGACGTAGATTCCGGCGGCGGTGATCTCGGCCATCGCGGTGACGACCCACATGAGCCAGTAGATCCAGCCGGTGGCGAAAGCCGGGAAGCGCCCCAGGAACTCCTCGGCGTAGACCGTGAAGCTCCCCGACACCGGGCGGTACATCAGCAGCTCGCCCAGTGCCCTCATGATGAGGAAGATGACGGCGCCCGCCACCGCGTAGCACGCGATCAGCGCCGGCCCCGACGTCTCGATGGCAGCGCCGGCGCCGAGGAACAACCCGACTCCGATGGCGCCGCCGATCGCCATCATGCTGATCTGCCTGTTCTGCAGGCCGCGTTCGTATCCCTCGTCGCCGGGCGAACCAGCGTCGGCCGTTGCACTCATCGATCGATTTCCCCTCGGCGCACTCACCAGCGCAGGTCGGCGGTCGGCTGTCAGGGCGGGCAGGTTACCGATCCTGAGCGGCCGCGCACGCCGACTCGCTGCATCGTGGAACACGACTCGGTGAGCGGTATCCGCGCGGTAACCGAGTGACCGAAAAGTGCCGTCTTCCAGGTACGAAAGCGGTGGCCGATGATGCATTCATGCGCGATGCCGCGAGAGGAAGCCTCACCCGATTCGATGCGGAACGACACTGATGGCATCGGTAGCGAGGTTTGCCGAGATCGAGGATCAGTTCAACGATTACGTCGGTGACATCGTCTACGCCACCATGACGACCGTGGACTCCCGTTCTCGGCCGCGAGCCCGGATCCTGATCCCGGTCTGGGTGACCGTCGAGGGACGACCGCTCGGTTGGCTGGCGACGTACAAGACCCCCGTCAAAGCGGCCCACCTGGCCGGAAATCCGCACACAACGTTCTCGTACTGGACGCCTCGCCAGAACGCGGTGAGTGTCGATGCCGTCGCCGCCTGGGTCGACGACCTACCGGCCAGGCAGCACGTCTGGGACCTCTACCGCCGGACCAGCCCGCGCGGCGCAGGCTACGACCTGGGCAACTTCTGGCGCTCGCCCACCGACCCGAAGCTGCACGTTCTCCGTCTGGAGCCGTGGCGGGTGCAGGTGATCCGAGGGACGGATCTGCGCAGCCGAATCTGGACCTCCGACGCGGTCGAGGACTGACCGGCCGCCCCGCGTCGGGCGACCGTGGCCCGCGCCGCCGCCGCTTTGCCCGGAGGTTGTCCGTCTCCAGCGGACAGCAAAAGGAAGGGAGACGTACCGCTCCCTTCCACTCTCAACTTATAGCGCAGTGGGGGGCTTGCGGCAAGGCCCCGGTTGTGCCGCAGAATCGTCGGCCGAAGCCACAACCTGCGGAAATGGGGAAGCGAACGATGCGTGTGCTGATGTCGACGTACGGGAAGGGCCACCCGCGTGAACCACGCGGGATCGCCGGTCCCACCGCCTGCGCTGCGCGCAATTCTTGCTCGTGACCTGAGCTCGGAGCTGATGACGTGAACCCCTTGACCACCAGCGCGTTCGACCTTCCCGACCACCTCTCCCCCAAGGCCGACCCGACGCTGATCGCCGGCGACGAGCAGCACTTCGCGGCCATCGCGGAGAGCCTCGAGCAGTCGATCGCCGACCTCTCCGACCGCCCGGTGCCGCCGAGCGCAAGACGCCCGGCGGCACCGGTCAGCAGGCGATGGACCGGGATCTGGAGATCCACCGGCTGACCGCTCGCCTGCGCACCCTGCGCCGCTTCGGCTTGGACCTCTGCCTCGGACACATGGTCAGCGCGGACGACCCCGAGCCCGTGTACATCGGACGACTCGGCCTCACGGACAGCACGGGTCGCCGGCTGCTGCTCGACTGGCGCACCCCCGCGGCTGAGCCGTTCTTCGGAGCAACCCACGCCAACCCGATGGGTCTGGCGAGCCGCCGCAGGTACCGCTGGACCCGCGGCCGGATCAGCGACTACTGGGACGAGGTGTTCGCCTCGCAAGGAACAGTCGGGTTCGACCGACATCCTGCGCTCGACGACCAGTCCGCGTTCATCGCCAGCCTGGGCAGCAACCGGTCGGACCGGATGCGAGACGTGCTCAGCACCATCCAGGCCGACCAGGACGCCATCATCCGGGCGGGATCCCGCGGCGCTCTCGTCGTCGACGGCGGTCCGGGCACAGGGAAGACCGTCGTCGCTCTGCACCGCTCCGCCTACCTCCTCTACTCCGACCCTCGCCTCGGTCACCACCGGGGCGGCGTGCTCTTCGTCGGTCCGCACCAGCCTTACCTGGCCTACGTCGCCGACGTCCTCCCCAGCCTCGGCGAGGAGGGTGTGCAGACCTGCACCCTGCGACAACTCGTCCCGGAGGGTGCCACGGCACCGATCGAGACCGACCCAGAGGTGGCCCGCCTGAAGGCGTCCGCGGACCTGGTGACGGCTATCGAGCCGGCCGTCAGGCTCTACGAGGAACCCCCGACCGAGGGCATCGTGGTCGAGACCCACTGGTCCGACCTCTGGCTCAGCCCCACCGAGTGGGCCGAGGCCTTCGACTCACGCGATCCCGCTACTCCGCACAACGAGGCACGCGACCAGGTCTGGGAGGAGCTTCTGAACATCCTGGTCGACAAGCACGACGACGAGGAGGTGTCGGCCGAGCTGCTCCGCAGGTCACTGCAGCAACACCGGGGGCTGCGCGACACCTTCGACCGGGCGTGGCCGTTGATCGAGGCAGCCGATCTGGTCGGAGACCTGTGGACGGTGCCGGCCTATCTGCGCAGGTGCGCGCCCTGGCTCAGCCCCGACGAGGTCCGGACGCTCCAGCGCTCGAACCCCGCCGCCTGGACGGTCTCCGATCTCCCGCTCCTGGACGCTGCCTACCAGCGGCTCGGCGACCCGGAGGCCTCACGCCGCAAGCGCAGACAGCAGGCCGCCCTCGCTGCCGAGCGCACGCAGATGTCCGAGGTCATCGACCACCTCATCGAGACCGACGATTCCGAGATGGCTGTGATGTCGATGCTGCGCGGCCAGGACGCCCGCAACACCCTCGATGACGAGGACGTCCTGCCGGCCGCCGACCCGGACCTGCTCGCCGGCCCCTTCGCGCACATCGTCGTGGACGAGGCCCAGGAGCTGACCGATGCGGAGTGGCAGATGTTGCTGGTCCGCTGCCCGTCCCGGAGCTTCACCATCGTCGGCGATCGTGCCCAGGCCAGGCACGGATTCACCGAGTCGTGGCAGGAACGGCTCGAGCGGATCGGCCTCGACCGGATCACCCTGGCCTCGCTGAGCATCAACTACCGGACGCCGGAAGAGGTCATGGCGGAAGCCGAGCCGGTCATCGGGCCGTGCTCCCGGACGCCAACGTGCCTACCTCCATCCGCAGCAGCGACGTCCCCGTCGTCCACGGATCCACGTCGGAGCTGAGCTCGATCCTCGACACCTGGCTCGCCGCACATGCCGAGGGGATCGCCTGTGTCATCGGTGATCCCACGTTCCGGGCGACGTCCCGGGTCCGGTCATTGACCCCGGAGCTGTCGAAGGGGCTCGAGTTCGACCTGGTCGTCCTCGTCGACCCGGAGGCGTTCGGCCAGGGCATCGAAGGAGCGGTCGACCGTTACGTCGCGATGACCCGGGCGACCCAGCAACTCGTCATCCTCACGAGCTCCTGACGTCGGGACGAACGCCCGTCCGAGGAGAACTCACAACTCCGTCGCCCCGGAGATGCCGCGCGTGTCGCGGCTCACTCGCTCGGCGTTCTCCGGGTCCGTCGGGACGAGGTCCGACAGTGCGTTGGTACCGTGACGCATGACCTCGCAGCAGGCGAACGGCGTCGAACTCGGCATCGAGGTCTTCGGTCGCGACGCCGATCCGCTCGTGCTGCTAGCCGGCGGGATCACCATGCTCTCCTGGCCGGATGCGGTGTGCGAGCGGCTCGCGGCGGGCGGGCGACGGGTGGTCCGCTACGACCTGCGGGACAGCGGGGCATCGACGACGCTCGACCCGGAGGCGCCGGCCTACAGCCTGCGCGATCTCGCCGCCGACGCGGCAGCACTCGTCGGCGCTCTCGGTGCCGCGACGGCCCACCTCGGCGGAGTCGGTGTCGGCGGGATGGTCGCTCAGATCGCCGCGCTTGACCACCCGGATGCGTTCTCGGCGCTGACCTTGGTGGGGACGCGGCCGGTGGCGCCCGGTCCTGCCGACGACGATCTGCCGGACCACGACGCCGCGACGATGAATGCGTTGTTCTCCCGTCCCATGCCTGACTGGACCGACCGGACAGCGGTCGCAGCGTTCGCCGCTGGCGGCGCGGAATTGCTCGGCAACGACCCGGAGCAGGCACGCGCGACCGCGGCCCGGATCTGGGACCGCACGCCGTCGACCGAGCCGGCGGTGCAGGCGGCGAATCAGCTCGGGATGGTGTTCGCCCGGCTCGACTGCGCGCCGCGGTGGCGCGAGCGCCTGGGTGATCTCGCGCTGCCGACACTCGTCGTGCATGGGCGCAACGATCCGTTCTTCCCCGTGGGCAACGCCGAGGCGCTCGCCACGGCGATCCCCGGTGCACGTCTGCTCGTGCTCGACGAGATGGGGACTGCCATCCCGGACACAGCGGCCGGCACGGTCGCCGCCGCGATGCTCGAGCGCTGACGACTGCTGGAACTAGTTCCTGGCCGAGCTGGAATTGAACCGGCGCTCGACGACGTCGCCGTCCACGCCGCACCGGCGGGATACCGTCCTCTGGATCCAACGGGGACAACATGAGGACGCACATGACAGACCCCAGACTGTGGCTGCTTATCGGACTGCCGGCGACTGCGGTGCCGCTCCTGTGGTTACTGCACGCCTGGAGACGTGCGCACACCTGGACACGCGTGGACGCAACGGTCGTGTCAGTGAAGGAGGGAACGGCACCTGACAAGACCCCGCAGACCGTCATGAAGTACCGCTTCGTCGATGCATCTGGTCAGACCCACATCGGGCTCGACCATCCGACCTTCCGCAAACCTCGACGCGGAAGCATGATCTCGGTTCGGTACAACCCCGAACGTCCGGAGTTCAGCGAGACGACCTCCGGCTATTTCGCCCTCTACGTGCTCGTCACGGCTCTCGGTGCCTTCGGCGTCTGGGCACTCGCCACAGGGTTAACCGCGCTGAGCGGCTGAACTCGGGGCTATACGTTTACGGGTCGCCAGGTCAGGTCGTCTCCAGAGCCTGCCCGCGGGGGACGAGCGTCAGGTCGTGGCCGCCCCTATGACCTACCTCTTGCTCGTCAGACGTTGAACCGGAACTCGACGACGTCCACTTCAACCTCACGGTCGCGAGCAGGTGCATTCGTTTCACCTACAGCGCCAAATTCCGGCCATGACTCGGCACCCGCCGCCGCATTATCGAAGCCAACAACGTCACGACCTATGGTTCCGCGTTGCCCTCATCAGATACACCTGGACCACGACGATCACCGTGGACGTCCCGACATTCGGCTGAGAGTGGGCGTCATGGCCAGGGCTGACATGCAGGCGGTCGTTTCCGTGGACGGTCTCGCCTGTGTCACCGCGGGCGAGCGCGTGCGACACCTGCATGTCACGGTCAGGCACTGAGTCGAGCCGGCGGAGAACACCCCGTCGCACACACCGCCGCGTAGCGATCTCTGCCCGTCGACGATCGGTCAGCCGAGGGCGGCGCCGATCTCTTCGGCCAGTTTGTTCGCGGAACGACGGTTCTTCTTCTCGTCCAGAAGCGCCTTCGGTCGGTCCGGCGCCGTGTCGAGCCGGAGGTCGATCCGGGAGCCGGCGCCGGTGGCTGTGATCGTCGCAAGACCCCACAGCTCCCAACTGAGCATGGTCTTCCGCGTGACGAACGCGATCTCCAGATCGCTGATCGACTCGTCCTCGACGATCCTGTGTTTCTTGCCCGTCAGGAACCGCGCGAGAGCAGCA
>DATCVR010000290.1:0-20113 GCA_036566745.1 Jiangellaceae bacterium
CTGCTCAAGGACGAGCACGGCATCACCGTCCCCTCCACCGGCAACCGCTACCCCCTCGACCCCGGCACCGTCCGCGACGCCCTCGCCCGCCGCACCGAGACCGACGACAACGACGACGAGTGAGTTACCCCGGCCCGGATCTGCGAGCACCCCGATTCCGGGGGTCTCGGAGCCCGGATCGGGGGCGGGGTAACTCGGCTCACTCGGTAACTCGCCGCAGGTCAGCGCACAAATGGCCTCTGAGCTGGGCGAAGTTACAAACCTAACTCGCCACCCGTCGAGCTAACCCCCTTCATCACCCCCACCTAACCCCATCTCCGCGACGCCGCGACGGCTTCGCCATGCCCAAAACAGGAGGCCCAGATGACCGGCTACACCGACTCGCACACCCCGCTGCAAGGGGTGATCCACCAACCCGCCGACACCTACGTCCCGAGCCCCGCGGCTGTCGTCACCGAGGCGCCGACGGCCTCGTATCTCCCGGCGCTCGTCCCGCAACAACAGCCCGGCCAGCCACCCGCCTACCCGATGCAGATGGTGCTGCTCTCGCCGCAACAACCACAGCCCACCGCAGCCGGGCTGTCGCCGATCACCTCCCGGCTGCTCGTCGGGGCCGGGATCGGTGCAGGAGCGATCCTCGCCGTCGCCCTCATCGGCCCCCTCATCATCGCCACCCTCCAATCCCTCGCCGTCGCCGCCCTCGCCCTCGGCGGAGCCGGACTCGGCCTCGGGGTCGCCGCCCTCGCCGTCTCCCGCAACCTCCGCCACTAGCCCCGAACGGAGCCCACCCCATGACCACCACCCAGCTCGACCACGCCACCGAGCCCTACACCGCCGAGAACTGGCGCGACGGCGCCGAGTGCCGCCAGGCCGACCCCGAAGCGTTCTTCCCCGCCAAGGGCGGCTCGAACACGGAGGCCAAGCACACCTGCCTGTCCTGCTCCGTGCGGGTGTTCTGCCTCGACTGGGCCATCGAGAACAACATCCAGCACGGCGTCTGGGGCGCCACCTCGACCTACCAGCGCCGCAACCTCCGCCGCGCCCGCCGCAACGACACCACCACCACGACTGCCACCGGCACGGAGGTGCCCGCATGACCAACACCCTCCACATCCCGGCCCTCCCGGCCCTGGACGAGCCCTGCACGACCTGCAACGGCACCGGCGTCATCGCCTCCTACGCCTGGACCCGCTGGCTACACATCTACGCCACCGCCCGCGCCGACTTCGAAGCCGTGCACCCCGACGAGGACTGGTACCGCAGCCCCGAACAAGCCCACCTCGAGGAGGACCAGCCCGACGAGCCCTACGACTTCGACTGCGCCGACTGCGACGGCACCGGCCGCCAGCCCACCGACGCCGGCCGTGTCCTGCTGGCGTTCCTGCGCACGACGGGAGAGCTCCGATGACACTCACGATGACAGACCTGTTCTGCGGCGCCGGGGGCTCCAGCTCGGGCGCTGTGCAGGTGCCCGGGGTCTCGGTGCGGATGGCGGCGAACCATTGGGCGTTGGCGATCGAGACCCACAACACGAACCACCCGGACACAGATCACGACATCGCCGACCTCTCCGGTGTCGACCCGCGCCGTTACCCGCGCACGGACATCCTGTGGGCGTCCCCGGAGTGCACCAACCACTCCCAAGCCAAGGGACGGCGCCGCAACGCGGATGCGACCCCGGACCTGTTAGGTGAGGTGCTGCCCGACGCTGCTGCCGACCGGTCGCGGGCGACGATGTGGGACGTCCCCCGCTTCGCCGAAGCCCACGCCTACCGCGCCATCGTCGTCGAGAACGTCGTCGACGCCGCCAAGTGGGTCATGTGGCCGGCATGGCTGCAAGCGATGACCGCGCTCGGCTACTCCCACCACGTCGTCTACCTCAACAGCATGCACGCCGGTGCCGCCGGACTCCCCGCACCGCAGAGCAGGGATCGGCTCTACGTCGTGTTCTGGAGGCAGGGTGAACGCCGCCCGGACCTGGAGCGCTGGACCCGGCCGACGGCGTGGTGCGACCAGCACGGCCCCGTCCAAGCCATCCAAGCCTGGAAACGACCGGACGCCAGGTGGGGCCGCTACCGGCAGCAGTACGTCTACCGCTGCCCGAACGTCGCCTGCCGCAACCAGGTACTCGAGCCCGCCTGGCTCCCCGCCGCCGCCGCGATCGACTGGACCATCCCCGGCGAACGCATCGGCGACCGGGCACGCCCGCTCGCGGCCAAGACCATGGCCCGTATCCAAGCCGGGCTCGAACGCTTCGCCCGGGACCCGTTCCTGACCGTGCACCGGCACGAGTACCGCACCGCCACCCTCGACAAGCCCTCGCCGACGCTGACCGCATCCGGGAACCACCTCGGCCTGCTCGTGCCGGTGGAGGGACGCGACGGCAAACAAGCCACCACCGCCGCCGAGGCGCTGCGGACCATGACCACCCGTAACGAGACCGCGTTCGTGGTGCCGCTGCGGAACAACAACACGTCGAAGGCCACCGCGGAGCCGTTCGACACGTTCGCCGCCGCCGGTACTCACCATGCCATGGTGATGCGCAACAACGGCACCCGCGATCACGACCCCGCCTGGACCTGCACCCCCACCACCGAGACCCTGCGCACGTTGACCACCGGCGGGCACCAGTCCCTCGTCGACTGGTCGCACATGCTCGTCCCGGCCGGCGGCACCTGGAACGACACCCCCACCCCGATCAGCGATGTCATGCGCACCCGCACCACCCGCGATTCGGAAGGTTTGGCGTCGGTCGCGGTCGACGTCGATGACTGCTTGTTCCGGATGCTCGAGCCCCACGAGATCGCCCGCGGGATGGCCTTCTCCGACGACTACGTCATCCACGGCAACAAGCGCGAGCGCGTCCGCCAGGCCGGGAACGCCGTCACCCCACCAGCCGCCCGCGACCTCCTCACCGCCGTCACCGAAGCCATTACCGGGCAGGAGGTGGCGGCGTGAAGACCAGCGAGTTCCATCGCCGCTTGGTCGAGCTGGGCCGCCGCCACGGCCCGGTCCCGCGCTACGGCACACCCGAGTGGGAGGCCCTGCCCGATGGTGACCCGCGCGTGTTCGCCGCCGTGGTGATCGCGGCGGAGTGCTGGCGTCGTGACGGCACGCCGGAGGCGATCGCGGCGCGGTTGCGGCAGGAGCTGGAGGAGTCGGACCGGCTGGTGCTGTACCGGCAGTTCGGGGCCGAACGTGATGTGCACGCGGCGTGGATGGAGCAACCGGCACGGCGGCGTGTGTGGCGGCCCTCGAACGCGGTGATGCAGCGCCGCCGTAACGAGCTGGTGAGTGGACCCGAGGACCAACAACGGGAGCAGGGGTCATGAGCAACGTGGAGAACCTTGCAGGCTGGCTCGACGCCGCACGGCACCAACCCGGCGCGCCCGAGTGGGATGAGGCGGCTCGCTACGCCGAGACGTGGGACGGCGACCCGGTGCCGCTGAAGACGGAGCGGTTGTTGCGGCCGTTCCCGGTGGAGGTGTTCCCGGACTGGCTGGTGGACGAGATGGAGGCGATCGCGTGCGCGACGCAGACGCCGATCGACCTGGCGGCCTCGTTGGGGTTGGCGTGCCTGGCCACGGCGGCCGGGGGGAAGGTGCTTGTCGAGCTGGACGGGTCGTGGATCGAGCAGACCAACCTCTACACCGTCGTCGCCCTACCGCCGGGGTCGCGCAAGTCGCCGGTGTTTCGGGCGATGACCGCACCGATCAAGGACGCCGAGCAGGCGTTGCGGGAGATCGTCGCCCCGCAGCGTTCCGAGGCCGGGGTCATGTTGCGCACGGCGAAGGCCCGCGCCGAAACCGCCGCGATCGCTGCGGAGCATTCCACCGACCCGGCCGCCGTCGCCGAGGCTGTTGCGGCGGCCGAGGAGGTGGAGCGGATCACCGTCCCGGCCAAGCCTCAGCTCACCACCGACGACGTAACCCCCGAAACCTGCACCTCCCTGCTCGCCCAACAAGGAGGACGGCTGGCGATCCTCTCCGCCGAAGGTGACGCGTTCGCCACCGTCACCGGGATGCGCTACTCCAACACCTCCAACCTGGGAGTGTTCCTCAAAGGCCACGCCGGGGACGCGATCCACGTCGACCGGCTCAGCCGCGAATCCGAAACCATCGACCGCCCCGCCCTCACGATGGGCATCACCACCCAGCCGAAGGTCTTGCGGGAACTGGCCGGCCAACCCGACCTCCTCGACCGCGGCGCCCTCGGGCGGCTGCTCTACAGCCTGCCGGAGAACACCGTCGGCAACCGCAAACCCCGCGACGCCCGCCCCGTCCCGTCGTCAGTGACCGCCTCGTACGGGGAGCACATCAAGACCCTCGTCCTCACCCTGGCCGCGCACACCGCGCCGCACATGCTCACCATCACCGCCGAGGCCCGCGACGTCCTGCTCGACTTCGACGAATGGCTCGAACCCAAACTGCACCCCGACACCGGCCAGTTCGCCAACATCGCCTCCTGGGCGAACAAGCTCACCGGCTCCGTTATCGCCCGCGTCGCCGCCCTGCTCCACCTCGCCCACCACTACCGCACCGGCTACGACAAGCCCATCAGCGCCGACACCATGCGCGACGCCGAGAACGTCGGGCGCTACTACCTCGACCACGCCCTCGCCACCTTCGACCTCATGGGCAAAGCCAGCCCCACCCTTACCGACGCTCGCCGCGTCCTGCGTTGGATCACTAGCAACCACCACACCGACTTCACCCGCCGCGAGCTGTTCAATGCCGTGCGCTCCCAGCACTTCGAACGTGTCGACGACCTCGAACCCGCCCTCGACCTCCTCACCGACCACGGCTATATCGCCCGCCGACCCGCCGAACCCAACGCCGGAAGGGGCCGCCCCAAAGTCACCTACGACGTCCACCCCGCCACCCACCAACAACCCCTCATCTGACCCCGCCGAAGCCCGATCCGTATTTGTGCGGGATTTCTGCGGAATATTGCGCGCCCGCCACCCACCACCGACGCAAGCCCCTGACCAGCACCAACACCGCCCCACCGGCATTTCTGCGTTTTCTGCGCTTTCTGCGGGCCGAACCCAGCCCCAGCCCAACCAGCGAAGGAGACCGACACCCATGACCGACGCCACCGCCACCCTCCCAGCGCCCGCCCCGGCCAAGCTCCTGCTCACCGTCGCCGAAGCAGCCCAGCAACTCGGCATCGGCCGGACCCTCATGTACTCGCTCATCAGCTCCGGCCAGGTCCCCTCCGTGCTCATCGGCAAGCTCCGCCGCGTCCGCCCCGCCGACCTAGAGACCTACGCAGCCACCCTCACCGTCGCCGCCTGAAAGGAGCACCACCTTGCCCCGCAAGAAGCGCGCCGAAGGAACCCGAGCCCCCAACATGGCCGCCACGATCTACCTCGGAAAGGACGGACGCTGGCACGGCCGCGTCACCATGGGCGTCCACGACAACGGAACACCCGACCGACGACACGTCAGCGCCAAGACCGAAGGCGACGTGCGCGACAAGATCCGCGACCTCGAAAAAGACCGCGACGCCGGACGGATCAAGCGGCCCGGAAGGGCATGGACGGTCGAGAAGTGGCTCACCCATTGGCTGGACAACATCGCCGCCCACAGCGTCCGACCCAAGACTCTCGCGGGCTACCAGACGGCCATACGCAGGCACCTGATTCCCGGACTCGGGGCACATCGCACTGATCGGCTTCAACCCGAGCACCTGGAACGCTTCTACGCCAAGCTCAGTGCGAGCGGCCTGCGGCCCGCAACCGTCCACCAGATTCACCGCACGCTCAGGACTGCGCTCAACGAAGCGATGCGCCGCGGGCAGATGGTCCGCAACCCTGCGAGCGTGGCCAAGTCGCCCCGACTGGTCGAGGAGGAGATCGACCCGTTGACGGTTGACGAGGCACGGGCTGTGCTCGACGTCGCCCACGGGAAACGCAATGGGGTCCGATTCGCTCTCGCTCTCGCAGTAGGACTACGACAGGGGGAGGCGCTGGGGCTCAAATGGCGCGACGTCGACCCGGCGTCAGGAACCCTCACCATCCGCCGGGCGCTCCAACGCCACACCTGGCAACACGGATGCGGCGGAGCCTGCGGGCGCACACGTGGCACCGACTGTCCGAAGCGGCACGGTGGGGGACTTGCCGAGGTGCCCACGAAGTCGCGGGCGGGCCGACGCGTCGTCGGCGTGCCACGACCGCTCATGGACGCACTGGACGACCACAGGAAGGCTCAGGGCAAGGAACGAGAGACTGCGGCCGATCTGTGGGAGGACGGCGATTGGGTATTCGCCCAACCGACGGGGCGCCCCATCGATCCGCGCGTCGACTACGCCGAGTGGCGTCGCCTGCTCAAGGAGGCAGGCGTCCGGCCTGCCAGGCTCCACGACGCGCGCCACACGGCAGCGACGATGCTGCTCGTCCTCAAAGTGCCCACCCGCGCCGTCATGGACGTCATGGGCTGGTCGCAAGCCAGCATGGCGACGCGCTACCAGCACGTTCCCGCAGAAGTCCTACGTGGGATCGCCGACCAGATGGGCGGATTGCTGTGGGCCGCCGACAGCGACGACGAGCCACCCAAACGCACCGATGACGACGACGAGAAGGGCAGCAGATCGGCCGCGTAACAGGGGCAACTGAGACCACAACTGAGACCACAAAGGCCGCCGGGGAACCGGCGGCCTTTGTCTTTGCTGCTCAGGGAGGTGGTCAGGGCCGGGTTCGATCCGGCGACCTTCCGCTTTTCAGGCGGACGCTCTTCCAACTGAGCTACCTGACCTCGTGGAGCGCGACGAGTCTAGCCGACGAGCGCCGCCGAGCTGAAATCGGCGGCGGCCACCCCTGACCACGCACGATGGCGCCAAATACGGTAGGGGGGTATGGTGTCAATCGTGGCGACGAGCGAGGAGCACACCATGGCCGGTTACATCAGCGCGAAGGACGACTACCTCAAGCGCCTGCGCCGCATCGAGGGCCAGATCCGCGGCCTGCAGCGGATGGTCGACGAGGACACCTATTGCATCGACATCCTGACACAGGTGTCGGCCGCAAAGAAGGCCCTCGAGTCGGTCGCGCTCGGGTTGCTCACCGACCACATCCATCACTGTGTGGCCGATGCCGCCGTCAAGGGCGGCGACGAGCTCGACGCCAAGGTCAAGGAGGCCTCGGACGCGATCGGGCGGCTCGTCCGGTCCTGACGATCCGGGTCCGGCGGGCCAGCACGGACGATCCGTCCTGACTGCGCCGTCCTACGAGTTCTCTCGCCGCGATCGCTCGTCCAGCTCGGCGAGATACGCGTTGTAGGCCGTGCGCTCAGCCTCGGCGGTGCCCTCGCGTCGGTCGAATCGTCGTGCCTCGCGCTCGTCGGAGCGGTACCACTGCACGAAGAGCACGCCGATCACGAGCAGCCCGGGCAACTCGCCGAAGCCCCAGGTGATCTGCCCGGCGAGCGTCTGGTCGGCCAGCGGATCCGGCAGCCAGGGGATCTCGGTGCCCAGCTGTCGGTAGTAGTCGCCGGCGATCAGTCGTGACGATTCCATCAACGCCAGGCCGAAGAACGCGTGGAACGCCATCGCCAGCAGTTGCAGGACGACACGCGCGGGGAACGGCGGACGTTTGGGCAGTGGGTCGACGCCGATGAGCATCTCGTAGAACAGGTAGCCGACCAGCAGGAAGTGGACGCTCATGAGCATGTGGCCCGCGTGGTTGCGCATCGCCGTCTCGAACAGGCCGGTGAAATAGACCCCGAACGAGCCGGTGACGAACAGCGCCAACGCCACCAGCGGATTCGTCAGGAATCGAGCCACCGGGCTCGACACCGCGGCGGTGATCCACTCGCGCGGGCCCATCTCACCCCGCCTGGCGGGCTTGATCGCCCGGAGGGCCAGCGTGATCGGCGCGCCGAGGACCAGAAGCACCGGGCTGACCATCATCAGCGTCATGTGCTGGCCCATGTGGACCGACAGCATCGTCATGCCGTAGGTCATCAGCCCGGTCAGCTCGACCAGCCCGATCGTCGCGACGCCCAGCAGCCACGCGATCGTCCGGCCCACCGGCCAGCGATCGCCCCGACGCCGCAGCCGCCACACGCCGCCCGCGTAGAGCAGGACCGCGGCCAGGCAGCCGAGCGCGAACAGCGCGTCAGGGTAGATCCGGGTGATCAGATTGAGGCCGGTCAGTTCCGGCGGCGGCGGGAACCCGAGCAGCTCACGCACCGCCGAGATCGGGCCGAGATCCTCCGGCACAGGCGGCGCGGTGCGGCTGAGCGCCACGGCCAGGGCCATCGCCACGGCCATCACGACGACCTCGCCGGCCGCGAGCCGCCGGAACGCGCCCGGACGCCCGGCGTCGAGCAATCGCAGGGTGCGCCTGCGGTGGACGCCTCCGAAGAACCCGAGCACCACCAGGGCGGCGATCTTGCCGAGCAGGAGCAACCCGTATGCCGTCGTGAACAGGTCGGCGATCGACGTCACCCGCACAGCCGCGTTGAGGACGC
The DNA here is from genome assembly GCA_036566745.1 of Jiangellaceae bacterium. GTDB lineage: Bacteria > Actinomycetota > Actinomycetes > Jiangellales > Jiangellaceae > DATCVR01. The sequence continues at coordinate 8,472 of DATCVR010000290.1, forward strand.
CGCTGGCCGCGACCATGACGAAGCAGCCGAGTGCCACAGCCGAGTAGGCCCGGGCCACCCGGGGCAGGGCCCGCGTGCGCTGGCCCGCGTACCACGACACCGCCACCAGGCCGCCGACCCACAGCGCCATCCCGACCAGGTGCACGATCAGAGCGACGGTGGCCGAGTGGTGGTAGTCGCCGGTGGTGGAGTGACCGATCAGGGCCGGCGGCAACATCGTCGCCAGGGCCAGGCACAGAAGCGCGATCGATCCGCCGTGCCCGAGTGTGAGCCGAGCGGCGGGGATCATGGCCAGCGCCACGACCACCACCGTGGCGTACGCCTTTCCCTGGCTCACGCTCGACGTGTAGGACATGAACGCGTTGCCGGACAGCGTCTCCATCAGGGGCTGTCCGACCAGGTCGGAGAGGGTGAGCAGGTGGACGACGGCGGCCGCCACCGCCCACACCAGGGCCACCCACGACGCCGCGCGGAGTGCGCGCAGGGCGTCGCGACCGAGCTGGCCGTCGCGCACCGGAAGGACCACGGCCAACCCGATCAGCCCCACGGTGACCGCAGCAGCGCCGTCGAGCACGACCTTGGCCAGCGGAAGGCCCCAGCGGGTCAGCGCGCCCGGATCGGACAGGCCCGGGATCGCGGTGCCCGTCCCCCCGCCTCCGAGGACCAGCGCCACCACGAGGGTCACCAGCGCCGCGACGACGGCCGCCGTCCCCCATCGCTGGATGGGGGGAGCGGGGTGTGGGCTCTGCCGCGTCGGCGCGTGGGTGGTTGCCATCAGGATCCAGTGTCTCCCCGGTGCGGTCGTCGCCTTCCACCGGCCGCGAGGAAGGCGATCCCGACCACGCCGGCGGCTGCCGCGGCGATGATCACCACGAGCCAGACCGTGCTCGGGCCGGTCCCGCCCTCGCCGCCCACGACCGCCGAGGTCGCGTCCGCCGTCGCCGTTGCGCTGCCTGCCGGGCTCGCTGACGCGGAGTCGGTGGCCGAGCCGTCGGTGGCCGGGCCGTCGGTGGCCGGGCCGTCGGTGGACGCGCTCGGCGAGCTGGTGCCCCCGGCCGCCATGGTGAACGTGACGGTGCCGCTGACCGGATGACCGTCGGCCGAGACCACGCGGTAGGCGATCGTGTACTCGCCGTCCGGGAGGTCGTCGACCGCCTGGGTCACGGTGGCGCCCACGATCTCGGGATCGCCGGACTGGTACGTCCGCTCGTCCGGGTCGACGACGGCGACCTGGGCGAAGCGGTTCTGGACCGGCTGGTCGAAGGTGAGTTCGACGACGCCGGGCTGGGTGGTCGCGGTCGATCCGTCCTCCGGCGAGGACGAGATCAGCGTGTTGTGCGCGGTGGCCGGGGACGCGGTCACCACGGACAGGACCACGGCGAGGACGGTGGCCGGGGCCGCGGCGAAAGCCACGATCCCGGCCACGCGGGTGCGCAGACTACGCACGAGACCGCCGCAGTGCGGCCGCACCGAAGCCCACCCCGGCCGCGCCGATCACGACGCCTCCCGCGGCGACGCCACGCGCGAGCGAGTCCGATCCGGCGTCGTCCTGGTCGGCGTCCGCTGCCGCGCCGGTGTCGTCGCCGGCCTCGGGATCGTGGCCGTGGCTGCCGTGCGCGTCCTCGCCGGTGGCCTCGACCACCTCGATCGAGGGCGCGGGGTGCTCGGGTTCCTCGTCGGCGGGCGGCTCGGACCACGCCACGACGGTGCCGTCGTCGTAGGTCTGCGTCGCCGGGAAGAGGTACGTGCCGGGTTCGGGCAGCGGACCCACCGACACGGCGAACTCGTCGAACTCGTCCGGGCCGATCCGGACGCCCGGGTCGGCCGTCCAGGTGACCGAGGTGACGGCCTCGTCGAGGGTAAGGTCGCCGGCCGTGACCGGTTCGGGGAGCGGCTCGCGCGCGACCACCGCGGTCCAGCCGGGGCGCGGCTGCACCCGCACCGAGGCGAACGGGGCGTCCGTGGGGAGGTCGAGCTGGACCTTCACGGTTCCCGCGGTGTCGGACTCGTTGGGGACGCGGACGGTGATCTTCGACCAGCTGCCGGCGGCGTCGGAGTCGGGCCGGATCGTCACGTGGGCGGAGGCGATGGCCGGAAGGGCGAGCGCGAGGGCTGTGGCCGCGAGCGCGGCCGACCCAGCGCGCACGAAGGTGTGCTGACGCATGAGATCAAGAGGTCCTGTCGATGCTGGGCGGCATGGTCACGCCGCCGGGAGGAAAGGTGTCGTCAGATGCCGAGCGGCACCGGCGGACCTCGCCTCGGCGTCGACCGTGCCACGTGGACCACGTAGCTGGGGGAGACGACGTAGGACGCCGGCCTCATGGAACAGTCCGGTGCCGCGTCGATCGGGTCGGCGACGAGTCGCCGCACCCGCGTGAGCAGCAGCGTGGCCGACAACGAGGCCAGCGACCACAGGGTGGCCTCGCCGCCGGCCACCAGGACGGTCAGGACCGCCGCGGCGAGCGCGTGGGCGCCGACCATCGCGAGGTCGGGGGCGACCGCGGGCGGGCCGTCGTGGTGCCCGGCCAGCGACAGCAGGACGTGGAAGGCGGGCTGGGACAGGACGAGCACGGCGCCGATCTCGAGCGCGGAGCGGCGGCGGTCGGCCAGCGCCACGCAGGCCACGCTCAGCAGCATCGCGGCGAGGACGAACCCGGTCTCGGTGGGCAGCCCGCCTCCGGCTGCCACGTGTCCGGCAGTGGGCGCGAGCAGGCAGGCAGCCGACAGCGCCAGGCCGCGCATGACGCGCGCGCGACCTCGGTCGAGTCGTCGGGCCTGCTTCGGCACAGCGCCACCTTAGCCCGCGGGCCGAACCCGTCGGATCAGCCGTCGGCCCGCCGCTCGTCGGTTGCGGCCTCGGTCGCGGCGTCGATCCCGGCCAACGCCCGGTCGATGCGCGAATCGATCTTCGAGCCGAATGTGTCGTCGAAGTTCTCCGACAGCTGCCCGGCCACGTGGCGATGGAACTCTTCGCGCTGCTGCCGGCGCTGGGCGGAGAGCAGCAGCTGGTGCTCGGCCCGGACGGCGCGGTAGCTGGCCACGCACAGTGCCACCATGACGAGGCTGAACGGCAGCGCGAAGGCGATGGCGGCGGTGCGCAGCGCGATCAGGCCGGAACCGTCCCGAGCGGTGAGGAGCAGGGCCACGGCCGCCAGTCCGATCAGTGCTGCGAACAGCACCCGGGTCCAGCGGGACGGCTCGGGATCGCCGCCGGAGCTGAGCGTCCCGGCCACCAGTGAGCTGGCGGCCAGCGGCGTGGTGGAGAAGATCACCACGAGGAGCAGGGCCAGGACGGACAGGACGGTTCCGCCGGGGAGGTCGGCGACCATCTCGAACAGGACGTTCTCGCTGACGATCTCGCCGCCCGCCTCGACCAGCCCGCCGTCGCCGAGCAGTTGGTCGTGGATCGCGGTTCCGCCCATGACGGCGAACCACAGGAACGCCACAGCCGCCGGGACGACGAGCACCCCGCCGACGAACTCGCGGATGGTGCGTCCTCGCGAGATCTTGGCGATGAACCCGCCGACGAACGGCGCCCACGAGATCCACCATCCCCAGTAGAACGTGGTCCACGCACCCTGCCAGGCCACGCCGGCGTCGCCGCGATAGGCGCCGAGGTCGAACGTCAGCGGCACGAGGTTCTGGAGATAGGCGCCGAAGGACTCCACGAACTCCCGCAGGAGGAACAGTGTCGGGCCCACGACCAGAACCACGACCATGAACACGATGGCCAGGACGATGTTGATGTTCGCCAGCCACTTGATGCCACGGCTGACGCCCGAGACCACGGACGCCATCGCGATCAGCGTGATGGCGGCGATCAGGAGGACGAGCACGCCGTTGCTGGGCTGGTCGATCACCCCCAGGTGAACCAGCCCCGCGGAGATCTGCTTGACCCCGAGGCCGAGGGAGGTGGCCACGCCGAAGACCGTCCCGACGATGGCGACGCCGTCCACCAGGTCGCCCGGCCAGCCACGGACCCGATCGCCCAGCAGGGGTTCCAGTGCCCAGCGGATCGAGAGCGGACGGCCCTTGCGGTGCACGGCGTAGGCCAGGGCCAGGCCGACCACGACGTAGATCGCCCACGCGTGGACGCCCCAGTGGAGAAACGTCTGGGCCATGGCCGTCTGGGCGAGCTCGACGTCGTCGCCGGTGGTGCCCGGCCGAGGCGAGGTGAGATGCGACAGCGGCTCGGCCGCTCCCCAGAACACCAGCCCGATCCCCATGCCGGCGCCGAACAGCATCGCGAACCAGGTCGTCAGCGAGTAGTCGGGCCGCGCATCGTCCGGGCCGAGCTTGATGTCGCCGAAGCGGCTCAGCCCCATCCACACGGCGAAGACCACGAAGCCGGCCACGGCGAGCACGTAGTACCAGTTGAAGCTGTTCACGATGGTCGACTGGATGCTCGCCATCCGCCGGCCGACCTCGTCGGGGAACGCCGCGGTCACCACGACCGACACGACGATCACCGCCAGCGCGGGATAGAACGCCCGCGGCGCCACGCCACCGGCCGAGATCCTGGTGATCTTCACAGTGGTCGGCTGGTCGGCCGGTGGCGTGATCGGCACTGCACACCTCGGTGGGCTGGTCGGGTGCCGGGACGTTCGGGATCAGGTCCGGCCGGAGGTACCAAACTCGACAATTCCCGACCCACGGTCAAGATCCAATCTCACCGTTGAGGGGCTCAGACCTGCGCCGGTTCCTCGGATTCGGCTGCTTCTCGTGTGGGGGCCGCGTGCTCCGCCCGGCTTTCGCGGTGCCGCGCCCAGAGGGACAGCGCCAGCAGGACGACCAGCAGGCCGTAGGCGATCACCGCGAACGGGCTGGAGACCAGCGCCGACAGCTCGCCCTGGCTGATCGCGAGCGTGCGGCGCAATTGCTCCTCGGGCCATCGGGCCCAGGATCATGCCCACCACCAGCGGAGCGATCGGGTAGCCGTGGCGGCGTATGAAGAACCCGAGCAGGCCGACGACGAGGAGGAGGACGAGGTCGACGGTCGAGAAGTTCAGCGCGTAGCTGCCCAGAGCGGCGAAGACCAGGATGCCGGCATAGAGGTAGTGCCGCGAGATCTGCAGCACCTTCACCCAGATCCCGACCAGCGGGAGGTTGAAGACCAGCAGCATGACGTTGCCGAGGTAGAGGCTCGCGATCAGCGTCCACACGAGCACCGGCTGGTTCTGGAACAGCAGTGGTCCGGGCTGGATGCCGTAGGGGCCGCCCCGAGCACCGGTACCGCCGGCTGGAGGGCTGAGCGACCCGCGATCGGGCCGCAGCGGTCAGGTGCGGCCGACGATCTCCGGGCCGGGCAGCGGCATGGTCGCGCCCAGCAGCGAACCCGCCGCGAAGGCGTCGCCGAGCCCGATCGTCGCGACCGGGCGTTCGAGGTAGACGCTGGGCACGACGTCGACCCGCCAGCCTCCGGGGAGGTCACCCGACGCGGGGTGATCGTCGGAGAAGGTGGCGCCGTCGACGAGTACCGGCACCGCGACCGGCTCACCGGCCGCCGCGCGGTTGCCGGCGAGCAGGTTGCCGGACATCAGCCGGGTCACCGCGCGGGCCGGGTCGTCGCGGTGGACGCACATCGACCAGGTGTCGGCGTGGACGAAGATCTCGCGGGCGTCGTACGTGGTCGCCAGACGAGCGGCGACGGCGGTGACGTCCTCGCCGGGACGGCCGAGGTCGAGGGCCTCGCTGAGGTTGAAGCCCATGCTGTCGGCCCGTCCGGCGAAGGCCTCGCACATGCGCGCGACGTCGCCCTCGTGGGGGTACTCGGCCAGTTCGAGGTGGATGGCCGCCATGACGCCGTCGCGGGCCCGCAACGCGCGGACGTCGTCGACGACCCCGCTGAGCCAGGGCATCGCGGCGTGGTCGGCCAGATCGATGCCGTTCATCCCGGAGATGAGCAGCGTCGACGTCGAGGTGACGTGCTGGGCGAGGCGGTCGCGGAACTGACGGTCCTCCTCGATGCCGTCGTTCATGAAGCGGACGATCAGCGCGCTCGACCTGGTCAGCTCGCGGCCGCCGACCACCAGCCCGGCCGCGTACTCGACGATGTGGTGCGGGAACTTCACCCAGGTCTCGCCGGTGACGGCCTGCGCGGGGCGGACGAGGTGGTCGCCCTCGACGATGCGGGTGTCGGCGGGCAGCACCGCGAGCTGGGCCTGCGAGCGATCCTGGGTCGCGACGATCGTGGTCGCTCCGAGCAGGCTCATCACCCACGCCGCCTGCGCGCCGGTGCCGCCGATCTGGTCGCGGACGCCGGGCCCGAACACGTACTCGGCCCAGGCCGACCCCTCGGGCCAGGGGGTGAAGAGCTCGCCGTCGCCGCCGGAGCCGATCCGGTCGAGGATCGCCCGGGCGAACTCGCGTTCGACGCCGGACGCCTCGTGCGCGGACTTCTCCAGCCGGTCAACGCCGTCGGCGTCGAGGCGGTGGATGCGGTCGACGCATGAGTTGAACCCGAGCAGGTGCGGCCCTGTGGACGGCGCCATCGCGAGGAGGTACTCGGCCAGGCCGGCGTAGCGCTCGGCCCAGGCTGGCTGCGGTGAGCTCATGGCACGCACCTTCTGCTGTGGGGATCTTCGGGCGGGTCCTCTGCACGGACGCGTTCTCCGGAGACTCCCGACGCCGTCGGCAGGAGCGCTGCGAGGTGCTTGATCACTTTGGTGCCCGCCGAGCGTACCGAGCGACCTGGCGATGCGTCGATGGCTGCCGGTAGCCGGTCTAGCTCCGGGGCGGACCCGCCTCGATTCGCCGGAGGTGGCGCTCGACGGCGTCGTCGCCACCGCTCCAGTCGGACTCGACCCAGAACGTCGCGCCGGCCTCGCGCCAGGCCGACACAGCCCGGGCACCGAGCGCGCCCGGCTGGCTGACCCCCTCGGCGATCACGTCGTATCCCTCCCAGGGCAGGCCCGCGGACGCGCGCAGTGGCCGGGCCGCCGCCACCACCTCGGCGAGGTCGTCCGGCCCGAACGGAGTGGACTCGCCGTACCCGACCTTGGTGGGCAGGAGGCCGTCCCACTTCGCCGCGCGGGACAGCGACTTCTCCGACGGATACGCGCCCACCACCCAGACCGGAACGCGGGGTTGCTGCACAGGTGGAGGCGGAGGCAGGAAGGTGGTGGGCCGGGCCTGGTAGTGCTTGCCGGTGAACTCGAACGGCTGGCCGCGCATCAGCCCGTCGTAGACCGCCAGCCCTTCATCGAGCTTCTCGGCGCGCACCCGGCGACCCTCGTCGGCCTCGAAGGCCAGCCAGCCCTCGTGCAGCGCGCCGAGGCCGACCGCCAGCTGAACCCGGCCGCCGGAGAGATGATCGAGCGTGGCGACCCGGCCCGCGAGGTCCCACGGCCGGATGCGTGCCAGCGGCGTCAGCATGGTGCCGAGGCGGATGGTGGAGGTCTGCATCGCCGCGGCGGTGAGGGTGACCCACGCGTCCTGTCCCCAGACCAGCTCGAAGGTGAAGATCGCATCCCAGCCGGCCTGTTCGGCGGCGACCGCGAGGTCGGCGAACTCGCGGGGCCTACCGGCGCTGATCACGATGCCGTAGCGCATGCTCGTCATGCCGACACCGTGCCATCCGCCACCGACAGCCTCGGACCGCGCGACGTACGGTGGTGGGCGCTACCCCCATCCCACCGTCGAGAGGCCCCACCGTCATGACCGGCTCCCGCGTCGTCGCCGTCGGCCACTACCAGCCCGAACGTGTCCTGACGAACGACGAGCTGGCGACCATGGTCGACACCAGCGACGAGTGGATCCGGACCCGGGTGGGCATCCGCGCCCGCCACATCGCCGCCCCGGACGAGCAGGTCGACGAGATGGCGTCCCGGGCCGCCGAGAAGGCGCTCGCTCAGGCCGGGTTCGCCGCCGGCGAGATCGACTACGTCGCCGTCGCCACGTGCACGGCCATCGACCGTTCGCCGAACATCGCCGCGCGGGTGGCTGCCCGCCTCGGCCTGCCGGGCCCGGCGGCGGTGGACATCAACACCGCGTGCTCGGGCTTCACCCACGCCCTGGCCACGGCCGATCACGCTATCCGGGCCGGGGCGGCCACCAGAGCACTCGTCATCGGCGTCGAGAAGCTGAGCGACTTCACCGACTGGACCGACCGCACCACGTGTGTGCTGGTCGGCGATGGTGCGGGTGCCGTCGTGCTCGTGGCCGCGGATGAGCCGGAGGTCAGCCCGGTGGTGTGGGGATCGGTGCCGGAGATGTCCGCAGCGGTCCGGATCGAGGGCCGCGATGGTTCGTTCGCGCAGGAGGGGCAGAGCGTCTTCCGCTGGACCACCACCGCGTTGCCGGGCATCGCCCGGCGCGTGTGCGAGGTCGCCGGTGTCGCGCCCGAGGATCTCGGCGGCATCGTGCTGCACCAGGCGAACCTGCGGATCATCGAGCCGCTGGCAGAGCGGATCGGGGCGGTCAACGCGGTGGTGGCCCGCGACGTGGTCGACTCCGGCAACACCTCCGCCGCCAGCATCCCGATCGCCCTGTCCAAGCTCGTCGAACGTCGCGAGCTCCCGGTCGGGGCACCGGTCCTGTTGTTCGGCTTCGGGGGTGGGCTCTCGTACGCCGGCCAGGTCATCCGCTGCCCGTGACGTCCGCTCCGGGATCCACTGCCGCCGGTGGTGATCGAGCCGACACGGCGGGGTCGGCCGTCAGGTGATCGACGCTCCGGCGAGCGCTCGTGATGGCCGGGCCTTCTGGCCAGTTCGGTCGTTGATCTTGTCGTCCATGATCACACTCACGATACTGATCGTGACGCGCGTCACTTCCGGACCCCTGCGACCGAAGGATGCCGAATGACCACGATGCTCCCCGCCTTTCCCGCCATGGACGAGGGCCTGCTCGACACCTGCATCCGACTCCGGGAGATCGCGCCCGTCGTCCAGGTGGAGTTCCCGGGTGGCGTGCCTGCGTACGTGGCGCTGACCCACACCGCCGTGCGGGAGATCCTGGCCGGCGACAACAAGACCTTCGCCAGGGACGCGAAGCACTGGCCCGCGCTGTACGACGGGTCGATCCCGGAGGACTGGCCGCTGCGTGCCATCGTCCAGGGCGACCACCTGTCCACCAAGGACGGCTCCGACCACAAGCGGTTGCGCAGCCTCGTGGGCAAGGCGTTCACCCCGAGCCGGGTGCAGGCCATGGAACCGCGCATCCAACAGATCGTCGACCAGCTGCTGGACAACGTGGCTGCCGCCGGCGACGACGTCGACGTGGTTCCCACCTTCACCGAAGCGCTGCCGATGTGGGTGATCTGCGAGCTCTTCGGGGTGGCCGAGGACGAGCGGGCACAGATGCGGCACTGGACATCCACTCTGCTGGCCTACACCACGCCGCCCGAGGAAGCGTTCACCGCCCAGACCGAGATGATGACCTACCTGCGTGAGCTGGCCGAACGCAAGCAGCGCGAGCCGGGTGACGACCTCACCAGTGGCCTCGTACAGGCTCGCGACGAGGGGGACAAGCTCACCACCGACGAACTGGTGGGCGTGCTGTGGCTGATGCTCGTCGCCGGCCACGAGACCACCGTCCACCTGCTCGGCTACGCCATCGTGGCGCTGTCCCAGCACCCCGACCAGCTCGAGCTGGCGAAGGCCGAGGACCGCTGGGCGGACGTCGTCGAGGAGACGCTGCGCTACCGCCACTCGGTGATGATGACGAGCTACCGCTTCACCCTCGCGGACGTGACCATCGCCGGCGTCGACATCCCCAAGGGCAACGCGGTCGGCGTGGTCTACCAGGCGAGCGGCATCGACCCGGCGCAGTACGGCGACACCGCGAACGAGTTCGACATCACCCGCGAACAGACCGGGCATCTCGGGTTCGGGCACGGTCCGCGGTACTGCATCGGGGCCCCGCTGGCCCGGCTGGAGAGCCGGCTGGCGCTCGCCTCCCTCTACCGGCGGTTCCCGGAGCTCAGCCTCGCCATCGACCCCGACGACATCCCGTACTCGCCGTCGTTCTTCACGATCGGCCCGCTGTCGGTGCCGGTCAACCTCGGTGCCGTGCCGTCCTGACCCGGAGTCCACGCCGTCGGCGACGTCACCATCACGTCGCTTGCGGCCCGGGTCGGCTCGTCCGTCTCCTCCCATGGTGGCCCAGGCGGGCTGGGCCATCTGGCTAGCTGTCGGCGTCCGCCGGCGTCGAGCTGGTGGTCTTCTGGCGACCGATCTGGACGGCGCCGACGAGGACCCGGATCCCGATTCCCAGCACGAGAAGATTCAGCATCATCTGAGTCGTGACCAGTAGCCGGGCCGCTTGGCTCGTTGCCGTGATGTCTCCGAAGCCGACCGTGGTGAATACGGTGACGGCAAAGTAGAGCGAGTCGGTGCGGGTCAGCGTTTCCGCACCGAAGTTGTCGGCGTCCGCCTCGGCCATCAGGAAGTACATCGTGGCGAAGAGGAGCAGGAGCAGGGGCACGATGGCGGCCAGCGCTTCGACCGCTCGGACAGCCGGGTGCTCGGATCGGGTGATCGCCATGACCTGGTAGGTGGCAACGGTGGCCAGCACGAGGAGGCCAACCGTCAACGTAAGCTCCAACGGGATCGTGGCCAGTCGGTCGAGCGGGACGAGGAAGTAGATCGCGACGAGCACGGTCGCGACCACCAACGCGCGCAGCAATCCGACCACGAGCTGCCGACGTCGGGCCATGGACGTTCCCTCCTTGCGAGGTCAGTCGAGCAGGCTCTGTACGGTCGATTCGGCACGGCCGGCCACCTGGTCGACGACGCCTCTCGACCGGAGGCGGGCTATGGCGTCGCGAGCGATCACGAAGAAGGGGACCGCCAGGATGAGGCCGACGATGCCGCCGAGCAGGCCACCCAACGCCGTGACGATGAGCACGACCAGCGGGTGGATGTCGAGGGATCGGCCCATGACCTTGGGCTCGACGAAGTTCTCCAGGGCCAGGTTCGCGGCGAGTACCACCACGAGCATGACGGCGGCCACGCCGAGTCCGCCCTCGCCCAGGGCGACGATCACCGCCAGTCCGCCGCCGAGAAAGGCACCGATGTAGGGGATGTAGCCGCCGATGAAGTTGACCACCATGATCGTGAAGACCAGCGGGAGGCCGAGCAGGAGGCTGGCGAGGCCGATGACCACGGAGACGATGGCGGACATGGCGGTGCGGCCACGCCCGTAGTCACGGAGGCTTCGGCAGGCGTCCCCGATGAAGCCGTCGAGATCGTCGCGCACGGTGCGGTCGAACTGCGCGACGACGGAGCGCCGGAGCCGGGTGCCGTCCTTGAGCAGGTAGTACATGATCAGCGAGCCGAGAATGAGACCACTGGCCAGGCCGATCAGCTTGTCGATGCCGGAGACGAGCTCGGTGAGGAAGCCGCCGGTGATCGTCGGGTTCAGTTCCTCAGTCGCCGCCCGGGCCTCGTCCAACGTCTCCTGATCCACGGCCAGCTCATCGACCAGGTTCCCTTGCGCCGCGTCGACTGAGGCGCCGATCTGATCCGCCTGGTCGACCACGCCCCGGACGGTCGCGACCACCACGCCGGTCATCACGGCGAGCAGACCGAGGACCACCGGGCCGGCAGCGAGTGTGGGCTTGACCTTGTGGTGTTCAAGGACTCCGACGAGGGGTCTGAAGATCACGGCCAGCACAGCCGCGAACGTCAGCGGGAGCACGATCT
>DATCVR010000291.1:0-8192 GCA_036566745.1 Jiangellaceae bacterium
TGGCCCAGGGCAAGCTCAGCGGCTACGGCGAGATCGTCCGCCACCGTGGCCAGGTGTTCGCGGCGGCGAACTTCGGCGACAACATCTACCGCCTCGGGCCCGGCCTCGACCAGGCCGAGCTGCTCACCGGCCCGATCCCGACGAGCTGGTACACCGTGCCGCAGCTGGAGTTCGAGCGGCGGACCTGGCGCGCGTGGGGCGTGGCCGAGCGGAAACTCGCGCGCTTCGACCTGGGGCCGCGATAGCCTCCGGGCATGCCTACCAGGGGTGCGTCCTCGATGGCCGGCCGGCTCTGGCAGCTCGTCACGATCATCGTCGTGCTCGCCTCGCTCGGCACCCAGCTGGTGCTCGTGGTTCGCGGCGTCGACGTCCTCGTGCCCGGTGGGCGGGAGCTGCCTGGCACCGCCCGCCGAGTGGTCAACTTCTTCAGCTACTTCACGGTCCAGAGCAATCTCGTGCTCGCGGTCGGGGCCGCCACGCTGCTGGTCGACTCGCGCCGCGATGGTCCCGGCTGGCGGGTACTGCGCTTCGCCGGCGTCCTCGGGATCGCCATCACCGGCATCGTGTTCGTCACCGTGTTGCGCCCGATCGTCGACCTCGATGGAGTCTCGGCGCTGACCAACGTGGGCATGCACTACGCGGCGCCGCTGCTCGGTGTCGTGGGGTGGCTGCTGTTCGGGCCACGCCCACGCATCGACGCCCGCACCCTGCTGTGGACGCTGGCCTGGCCGATCGCCTGGCTCGGCTACATCCTGGTGTGGGGCGCGGCCACCGACTGGTACCCGTACCCCTTCGTGGACGTCGCCGCCCACGGCTACGGCCAGGTGCTGCTGAACTCCGCCGTCATCACGGTGCTCTTCCTGGCCGTGGCCTGGGCATTCATGGCGCTCGACCGCCGGCTGGGCCGAGCTGCGGTCACGACACCGCCTGGGCGCCCTGCCGCAGCAGACCGTACGTGACGCCGTCGATCAACGCCTGCCACGACGCCTGGACGATGTTGGCCGCCACCCCCACCGTCTCCCACGACGTCTCGCCGTCGGCCATCTCCACCAGCACCCGGGTGACGGCGTCGCTGCCATGGGCGGCGTCGACGATCCGCACCCGGAAGTCGATCAGTTCGAGCTTGGACACCTCGGGGTAGAGCGTGCCGATCGCGGCGCGCAAGGCGTGGTCGAGGGCGTTGACCGGGCCATTGCCCTCGCCGGTGACCACGGCCCGCTCGCCACCGGCGCGCAGCTTGACCGTGGCCTCGCTGAGCGCCTCACCGTCGGCGCGCGACTCGGTGATGACCCGCCAGCTCTCGACGTCGAAGAAGCGCAGCGGCTGGCCGTCCGCCTCGGCCCGCAGGAGCAGCTCGAAGGACGCGTCGGCCGCCTCGAAGGTGTAGCCGGCCGCCTCGAGCTCTTTGACCCGGTTCGTCAGCCGCGCCACGAGGTCGCGGTCGGTGGAGAGGTCGTAGCCCAGCTCACGCCCCTTCAACTCGATGCTGGCGCGACCGGCCATGTCGGACACGAGCATCCGCATGTCGTTGCCGACCTCGCCGGGATCGGTGTGCTGGTACAGGTCGGGATCGACCTTGATGGCGCTGGCGTGCAGCCCGGCCTTGTGGGCGAACGCGCTGGCGCCGACGTACGGCTGGCGCGAGTAGGGCACGACGTTGGTGACCTCGGCGACGGCGTGGGCGAGGCGGGTGGCCTCGCGCAAGGCGCCGCCAGGAAGGACCCGCCGGGTGTCCTTGAGCTCGAGGTTCGCGACCACCGTGATCAGGTCGGCGTTGCCGGTGCGCTCGCCGTAACCGTTGAGCGTGCCCTGGACGTGGGTGACCCCGGCGTCGACCGCGGCCAGGGTGTTGGCGACCGCGCAGCCGGTGTCGTTGTGGCAGTGGATGCCCAGCCGCACGCCGGTGGCCTCGGTGACCGCTACGACGGTCTCGCGGACGTCGCCGGGGAGCATGCCGCCGTTGGTGTCGCACAGCACCACGACGTCGGCGCCCGCATCAGCCGCCGTGCGGACGACGTCGAGGGCGTAGGCGGGGGCGGCGCGGTACCCGTCGAAGAAGTGCTCGGCGTCGAGGAACACCCGGCGTCCCTGAGCGACCAGGAACGAGACGGTGTCGGCGATCATCGCGAGGTTCTCCGCCAGGGTGGTGCGCAGCGCCCGCTCAACGTGGCCGACGTGGCTCTTGGCGACCAACGTCACCACCGGCGCCTGCGCCTCGACCAACGCCGTGACCTGCGGGTCGTTCTCGGCCCGGACACCGGCCTTGCGTGTGGACCCGAACGCCGCGAGCGTCGCCGCGCCCAGCGTGAGCTCCTCACGGGCCCGCCGGAAGAACTCGGTGTCCTTGGGCACGGCGCCGGGCCAGCCGCCCTCGATGAATCCCACCCCGAGCTGGTCGAGATGGCGGGCGATCGCAAGCTTGTCCTGCACGGACAGCGACAGCCCCTCCTGCTGGGCGCCGTCGCGCAGGGTGGTGTCGTAGACGTGGAAGAGTTCGGGATCCACGTCGCCGGATGATGTCCGGGTCGTCGTCACGGGTACCTCGCTGTTCGTCGAGAGGGGTGTGTGTGCCGGGGAAACAAAAAAGACCCCTCGCGGGTGCGAAGGGTCTGCGCGCTGGCGGAGGTGCTAGATGCCGGCGCGCCTACGTAATCATCGTGGAATGAAACACGACTGACACCTTGCCACACCGAGGGCCACGAGGCGAGACCCGCTGACCACATCGTGGACACCGGATGGACGGGCCAGATCGCCCGACCCCTCATCGCCGGGCGCTCATCGACCGGCAGCTCCCGGGCCGTCCACCCGGGCGCGGCGGCGTACCCGGCGCGCGGCCACGGCCTCGGCCACCTCGCCGTGCCCCGTGGCGGTCATGCTGGCGGGGTGCTTGCGGTACGCCATGACGTAGTCGTCGCACCACGCCCCGGCGTGCCGCTCCGAGATCCAGGCGATCAGCGAGACGTCCTCGGACACCGTGCGCAGGAACTCGTCCCAGCCGCCCGCCCGCCGGGCCACCTCGGTGCTCAGGAGAGTCGCGCCGGAGCACAGCACGGGGTAGACGCCAGTGCGGTCCGCCTGCGCCAGGAAGCCTCCGACCGGAATGGTCGTGTGGAACGGCGCCAGCTCGACCGGCGGCTTGTAGACCACGGTCTCGCCGTCGGCCGCGACGTCGTAGGCGAGTCCGGCCGACCACACGGCGGACTGCGCCTGGGCAGCGGCCACGAGGAGGTCGACTCCCCCGGCCAGCGGGACGTCATCGGCGTCGAAGGCGTAGATCCACTCGCCGGAGGCCTGCGCCAACCCGGCGTTGCGAGCGTGGGCGGTGCCACGGTTCACCACGCTGCCGAGGACCCGGATGCGGGGATCGGCGCCGACGGCGTCCCGCACGCGGTCTGGGTCGGAGCCGTCACACACCACCACCCACTCGAGGACGGTGTCGTTGAGGTCGAGGACGTCGCGGGCCACCCGCAGGTAGCGCGGATCCCATCGGGGGCCGACCGGGGTGAGGACCGTGACCGATCGATCGGGCAACGGGCTGCTCCTCGCGGGTCGCGGCGGGCCGGGCGGGTCGGCGACGCTCACCCCCGATTGTCTCAGGCGCCGACGACAACCCGGCGGGGGCCTCAGAGCTCGTCGAACGGCGCAGCGTAGACGAAGCGCCCCACGATCGAGGACCGGTACGCCGACAGGGTGCGGACCTGGAAGTACGTACCCCAGGCATCGTCGGGAGGGAGCACGCCGAACTCGGCGGCCGGACGGAACCCGAACCGGCCGTAGTACGCAGGCTCGCCCAGCAGCACGACGAGGGGCTCGTCGAGGGCGTCGGCCGCCGCGAGCACGGCATGCAGCAACGCCTTGCCGACACCCCGGCGCTGGTGAGACGGCAGCACGCTGACCGGACCCACGGCGACCGCCGGCACCGTACCGACGTGTCCGCGGGTGCCGACCGCATGGCCCACCACCGCACCGGCGTCGTCGCCGGCGGCACCGCTCTCGGCGACCAGCGACAGCTGAGGCATCCAGCCCGGATCGGTGCGCAGCTTGTCGAGCAGCGTCACCTCTCCAGGCGGCCCGCCGGGCTCGACCGGCGGAGCGGAGTGCGGCATCGGGCGGAACGCCGCGGCGGTCACCTCGCGCACGGCAGCGAGGTCGGCATCGGTCTCACGTCGGATCAGCATGACGCTCAGCCTGACGTCGCGGCGCAGGCGGACTCAACCGGTTTTCCCGCCCGGCGATCGTCGGAAGCTGCCGGCCGCGCTGGCCACCACATGCTCCCAACGATCACCCGGGATGCGGGGTCGGTGTGGGCCGGTCAGGCGATGCGGTGCATCCAGCCGTGAGTGTCCTCGGCGCGGCCACACTGGACGTCGAGCAGGGCCTGCCGGATCTGCTGGGTCACGGGGCCGGGCTCGTCGCCCATCGACAGCTCACCGTCGTCCCAGGCCAGCCGCCCCAGCGGCGTGACCACGGCCGCCGTGCCGCATGCGAACACCTCGGTGATCTCTCCGGAAGCGACATCCTGGCGCCACTCGTCGATGGACACCCGGCGCTCCTCGACCTTGTAACCGAGGTCGCCCGCCAGGGTGATGATGGAGTCGCGAGTGATGCCCTCGAGGATGGTGCCGGTGAGCTCCGGAGTGACGATCGAGCCGTCGGCCCGCGCGAAGTAGAGGTTCATCCCGCCGAGCTCCTCGACCCAGCGCCGCTCGACGGCGTCGAGGAAACAGACCTGGTCGCAACCGTGCGCGATCGCCTCTTGCTGGGCGATCAGGCTGGCGGCGTAGTTGCCGGCGCACTTCACCGCACCGGTGCCGCCGGGCGCGGCGCGGGTGTACTCCGAGGACAGCCAGATGCTGACCGGCTTGAGGCCCGAGGAGAAGTACGCACCGGCCGGCGAGGCGATGACGCAGAACGTGACCTCCTTGGCCGGGCGGACGCCGAGGAAGGCCTCGGAGGCGAACATGAACGGGCGCAGATAGAGGCTGGCCTCGGCGCCGCTGGGCACCCACGCGGCGTCGGTGCGGACCAGCAGGTCGACGGCCTCGACGAACGACGCCACGGGCACCTCGGGCAACGCGAGGCGCTCGGCACCGCTGGCGAACCGCGCAGCGTTGGCCTCCGGGCGGAAGGACCAGACGGAGCCGTCGGCATGACGGTAGGCCTTGAGCCCCTCGAAGATCGCCTGCGCGTAGTGCAGCACCGCCGTGGCGGGGTCGAGGCTCAGCGGAGCGTAGGGCCGCAGGCCGGCGTCGTGCCAGCCGGTGTCGGGACCCCAGGTGGCCGTGACCATGTGGTCGGTGAACGCCGTGCCGAAGCCTGGTGCCTCGAGGATCTCGTCGCGCCGCGCCGCCGGTACCGGATTCGACGAGAGGGTCGTCGAGAACTCCAGTGCGGGCGCGGTCACGGTCATGGCGCACGATCCCCTTCGAGGCAAGTAGTTGGACGTCCAAGTACAACGCTACCTGGCCAGTGGGACGCGCGTAAACGCCGGTGTGGACCGGCGGTGACCACGGCCAGGGACGCGCACGCGGCGCCGGTGGAAGCTCAGCCGGCGATGCGAGCGGCTACGGCGTCGCCGATCTCGGACGTCGTCCGCTTCGCCGTTCCACGCGTCGCGAGGTCGGCCGCCACGGCGTCGGTGACCCGGGCCGCCTGGTGAGTGAGCGCGAGGTGGTCGAGAAGAAGCGCGACCGAGAGCACGGCGGCCGTGGGGTCGGCGATCCCCTGCCCGGCGATGTCCGGCGCGGAGCCGTGGACGGGCTCGAACATCGACGGCGCGGTGCGGTCGGGGTTGACGTTGCCGCTGGCCGCCAGACCGATGCCACCGGTGACGGCCGCCGCGAGATCGGTGATGATGTCGCCGAAGAGGTTGTCGGTGACGACGACGTCGAACCGTGCGGGGTCGGTGACCAGGAAGATCGTGGCGGCGTCGACGTGCAAGTAGTCGACGCTGACGTCGGGGAACTCCAGCGCCACCCGCTCGACGATGCGCCGCCACAGGTGCCCCGCATGGACCAGCACGTTGTGCTTGTGGACGTAGGTGAGCTTGCGGCGCGGCCGGGCGGAGGCCCTGGCGAAGGCGTCGCGCACGACCCGCTCGACCCCGAAGGCGGTGTTGACGCTGACCTCGTTGGCCACCTCGTGCGGCGTGCCCACGCGCAGGGCGCCGCCGTTGCCGACGTACGGGCCCTCGGTGCCCTCGCGGACGACCACGAAGTCGACGTCGCCGGGATCGCTGAGGGGGGACGCCACGCCGGGGAACAGCCGCGACGGGCGAAGGTTGACGTAGTGGTCGAGCTCGAAGCGCAGCCGCAGCAGCAGGCCCCGCTCGAGGACACCGCTGGGCACCCCGGGATCGCCGATGGCGCCGAGCAGGATGACGTCGTGACCGCGGAGTTCGGCCAGCACGGAGTCGGGGAGCGTCTCGCCGGTGGCGTGCCACCGCTTCGCCCCGAGGTCGTACTCGGTCACCGCGACCTTGACGTCGGCTCCGGCCACGGCGGCGTCGAGAGCCTTCAGCCCTTCGGCGATCACTTCCGGACCGATGCCGTCACCGGGGATCACTGCCAGATCGATGCTGCGAGACATGCCGGACACCGTACGACCACATCCCGAATGGCGGTACGACTATCTTGTCATGTGGACAAGCTCGGGCGCGTCGGTCGGCGCGTGCTGAGGGCCGCCACCACGACGCCCACGAGCGTCAGTACCGCGCCCGTGATCGTCAGCGGACCGACGTCGGCGCGGCCGGTCACGGCGTCGAGCCCGAGGGCGACCACCACCTGTCCGGCGATGGTGCACAGGCCCAGGATCAGCACGCCCAGGGTCCGCACGAGCACCGCTGCCAGGCCGATGAACAGTACGCCCATCGAGCCGCCGAGGTAGAGCCAGGCATCGCCACTCGCCGGCGACGGCAGGGCATCGGCGCCGGCACCCGCGATCTGGACGCCGACCCACACGACGAACAGCAGGGACGTGCCCACGGCGAAGTTGATCCACGTCGCGGCCAGCGGCCCGCCCACCACCGCGACCCGACCGTTGACGGCCTGCTGCCACGACGTGCCCGCACCGGCCAGCAGGGGCAACAGCGCCAGCAGCATGGCCACGCCGGCCAGCCGCTGGGTGCCCTCCAGGCGCTGCACCACCGTGAGCCCCACCGCCACGATCGCCAGCGTCGCTCCGACGGCACGACCGGCCGTGATGGGGCGCCGGCCCGCCGGGCCCAGACCCGCGCGGTCGACCACGAGGCCGCTCACGCTCTGACCGGCCACGACGGCCACGGCGAAGAGCGCCACCCCGATCGTCGGCACGGTCAGTCCCTGGTTGATGACGAGGAACGCACCGGCCGAGCCGCCCAGGACCTGCCAGGGTCGCAGCACGCCGCGGCGCAGCGAGCGCCGGACCGCCGCGATGCCGCGCCGCCCGCGCGGCACCATCAGGCTCGCGAGCGTGACGATGGCCAGGCCCGTCCCGAAGCTCACCAGCGCGGCCTGCGATCCTCCGGCGAAACCGCCGCCGACGTACTCCGCGAGCCGACCGTTGATCATGGACTGGACGGTGACCAGGCCACCGACGAGGAAGGCCGCGAAGGCGCCGGACAGCAACCGGACGCGGGATCGCGGCGCCGGCGGCTCAGACGAGCTGCCGGCGTCGACGGACTGCTGCGAGGTGGGTGCCACCGCACCATCGTCGGTGACGTGGCGGGCCACGGCCACCTCGGGTATGCGACCCGGCGCCCGGCGGCGCCGTCGGGATGAGGCGTCCGCCGGGTCGTTCGCGCCCACCGAGCGGGTCAGCGCCCGCTCTCACCGCCGTTGTCGCGGCGGTCGAGGGCTTCTTGGAGAGCGTGTTGGGCCTGTTGCTGCTCTTCGGTCATGACGACTGCTCCGAACTGTGCGGTCGTTCGGCGAGGGCGAGGACCGATCCGGATCGGCCGGCGATGGTGATGCCGTTCGCGATCGGCAGTGGCTCGTGGCCGATGCCGTGGTCGGTCGAAACCTGGCTCGATCCCGGATCGCGGGTGGCCAAGCGCTCCTCGTCGCAACGAGACGGTCGGCCAGCGGGAACGCCGAACTCCGCGACGGGGAGCCGGCCTATCGGGCCCCGTCGCGGCAGCTAAGAATGCGTACCGACCACTGCATGACCCCACGCACGTTACGCCCGGCTATCGCAGCTGTCTTGCTGAATGGGCA
>DATCVR010000292.1:0-15381 GCA_036566745.1 Jiangellaceae bacterium
CAGCAGCGCCTGGGTGTAGGGATGTTCGGGCGCGGTCAGGATCTTCTCCACCGGCCCGGTCTCGATGATGCGGCCGAGGTACATCACGGCCACCCGGTCGGCGATGTTCCAGGCCAGCCCGAGGTCGTGGGTGACGACCAGCGCCGAGAGCCCGAGGTCGTCGCGCAGACGCAGCAGCAACGCCAGGATCTCGCCGCGCACCGACGCGTCGAGCGACGCCACCGGCTCGTCGGCGACGATCACCTTCGGGTCGAGGATGAGCGCTCCCGCGATCACCACCCGCTGGCGCTGGCCGCCCGACAGCTCGTGGGGATAGCGCAGGAAGAACCGCTCCGGCGGTCGCAGGCCGGCCCGTGACAGCGCGTCGGCCACCCGCTCCTGTTCGTCGGAGACGTCGCCGTGGATGCGCAGGCCCTCGGCGACCGCCGCGTACACCGTGTGGCGCGGGTTCAGCGAGCCGCTGGGGTCCTGGAGGACGAGCTGCGCTTCGCGCCGGTAGGCCCTGAGCGCCTTCGACGTGTAACCCAGCGGGACGCCGCGGTACGCGACCTGACCAGCGGTGGGTCGCTCGAGGCCGAGGAGGGTGCGGGCCAGCGTCGTCTTCCCGCAGCCGGACTCGCCCACGAGCGCGACGATCTCGCCGGCGCCGATGTCGAGGTTCACGCCGTCGACCGCGCGCGCCGGTGCACCGCCCCGGCGGCCGGCGAACTCCACCTCGACGCCCAGCGCCGACAGGATCGGGGTGTTCTCGCTGGTCATCCGGCGTTCTCCTTGGTGGGAGCCAGGCTCGCTCCGTGGTCGGGAAGGACCAGGACACAGGCCGCCTCGCGGGAGTCGCCGGCCGGCCACAGCTGCGGGTCGACGCTGGAGCAGATCTCCAGCCGCGACGGGCAGCGTGGGTGGAACGTGCAGCCCGTGGGCAGGTCCGCCGGGTCGGGCGGGTCGCCGGCCAGACCCTGCGGATGGCGGCGTGACGACGGGTCGCCGATCCGGGGGAAGGCCGCCGACAACGCCGAGCCGTACGGGTGACGCGCCGCGGCGAAGACCTCGGCGGCCGGGCCCTCCTCGACCACCCGCCCGGCGTACATGATGGCGAGCCGGTCGCAGGTGTCGGCCAGCACCGAGAGGTCGTGGCTGATCATCATCAGGCTGATGCCGTGGTCGGCGACCAGCGCCTCGATCAGGGTGAGGATCTGGGCCTGGATCATCACGTCGAGCGCGGTGGTGGGCTCGTCGGCGATGATGAGCCGCGGGTTGCACGCCAGCGCCATGGCGATCATGACCCGCTGACGCTGGCCGCCCGACAGCTCGTGCGGAAAGGCGTCGGCGCGCCGGGCCGGGAGCCCGACCTGCTCGAGGAGCTCGGCGACCCGCGTGGCGGCGACGGCTTCGCTCACCTTCTCGTGCAGCAGGATCGGCTCGGCGATCTGGGCGCCGATGCGCTGCACCGCGTTCAGCGAGTGCATCGCGCCCTGGAAGATGATCGACGCCCCCGCCCAGCGAACCGTCCGCAGCTGACCCCACGACATCGTGAGCACGTCCTGGCCCTCGATCAGGATCTGCCCGGTCATGGTGGCCGACTTCGGCAGCAGCCGGAGCAGTGCCAGGGCCATGGTCGACTTGCCGCAGCCGGACTCACCGGCCAGCCCGAGGGTCTCCCCGGCCCGGAGGGTGAGGTCGAGTCCGCGCACGGCGGGTACGCTGCCGCCGGCCGTCCGGTAGGTGACATGCAGGTCCCTGACCTCGAGCAACGGCGATCCGGTCATCGCAGGTCGTGCTCCGTTCGTCGCCGCGCCGGTCATCGGGCCGGCCTCGGTGGTCGTCTCCGGTCGTGCCCCGCTCATTGACGCATCCTCAGCTTCGGGTTCAGCACGCCCTCGATGGCCCGCCCGCACAGCGTGAAGGCCAGCGCCACCACGGCGATCGCGATGCCCGGCGGCAGGATGTACCACCACATGCCCGAGCTGACCGCGCCGACGTCGCGTGCGGCCTGGATGGTGCCGCCCCACGACGCCACGGTCGGATCGCCGAGGCCGAGGAAGGCGAACGTCGACTCGATGAGGATCGCGGCCGCGACCATCAGGGTGGTCTGGGCCAGGACGATCGGCATCACGTTGGGCAGGACGTGCCGCGACATCACGTGCCAGTGGCCGCCGCCCAGCGCCTGGGCTCGCTCGATGTAGGGGCGGGCCTCGACGGCGAGCGTCTGGGCGCGCACCAGCCTGGCGGTGGTCGGCCAGGACGTGACGCCGATGGCGATGACGATCGTAGTGAGGTTGCGTCCCATGACCGCCGCCAGCGCGACCCCCAGCACCAGGGTGGGCATGACCAGGAACCAGTCGGTGACCCGCATCAGGACCGCCGAGAACCATCCGTGGAAGTGGCCGGCCACCACGCCGAGGAGCGCTCCCAGCGCGATGGAGATGAACGTCGCCGCGAAGCCCACGGTCAGCGACACCCGCGAGCCCCAGATCACCAGGTCGAGGACGGATCGTCCGGAGCGGTCGGTGCCGAGGGGGAACTCGGCGCTGGGCGGCTGGAGGGGTTCGCCGGGCGGGCGCGTGACGCTGAGCGCGTCCTCACCGACGATGAACGGCGCGGCCAGCGCCGTGGCGACGAAGAGCACCAGGACGACCAGCCCGAACAGGCCTGCGCGGTTCTGACGGTACTGGTGCCAGAACTGCGCGGCCGAGCGGCGGCGCCGGGTCCACGCGAGCTGTCGCGGGCTGGCCGTGCGCGACACGGCGGGCGCGCTCATGGCCGGACTCGCGGATCGAGCACCGGATAGAGCAGGTCAGCGAGCAGGTTCATGATGATCACCGCAGCCGAGAAGAGGATGAACAGTCCTTGGACGAGCGGCAGATCGGGCACGCTGAGGCCTTCGTAGAACAGCTTGCCGAGCCCGGGCCAGGAGAACACGGTCTCGACCAGCACGGCTCCGAAGACCACGAAGCCGACGTTGATGAAGATCAGCGTCACTGTGGGTAGCAGGGCGTTGGGCACCGCGTGCTTGCGCCGGACCGCGGCGTCACGCAGGCCCTTGGCCCGGGCGGTGACGAGGTAGTCGGCGCCCATCTCGTCGAGCAGCGACGAGCGCATCACCATCAGGTACTGCGCGTACACCACGGCGACCAGCGTGACCAGTGGCAACACCATGTGGTGGGCGACGTCGGGAATGGTCTCCCAGCCGCTGACGCCGGGTGTCTTCATGCCCGACGTCGGGAACCAGCCGAGGCCGGAGGCGAACACGACGATGAGGATCAGGCCGAGCCAGAAGCTGGGCACCGACCACAGCGTCAGCGCCACGCCGGTGTTGACCCGATCCGAGACGCTCCCGTGCCGCCACGCGCCGTTGACGCCCAGCCACAGCCCCAGCAGCGCCGAGATGATCAGGCTGGTGCCGACGAGCAGGACCGTGGGCCCGATCCGCTCACCCACCATCTCGGTGACCGCGCGGTTGTACTGGAACGAGTCGCCGAAGTCGAGGCGCAGCACCCCGCCGAGGTAGGTGACGAACTGCTCGAACAGCGGCTTGTCGAGGCCGAACTCGCGGGCCAGCGCCTCCTTCTGCTCGACGCTGACCGGACGTCCGTGGGTCATCACCCGCACCGGGTCGCCCGGGATGATCCGGAACAGGAAGAAGCTGGTGAAGATCACCGCCAGCAGCGACACGGCGGCTCCGAGCACCCGGCTCCCGAGGTAGCGGGCGGATCGTCGTAGACCACCCCGGTCCCGCGCCCGGGTTTCCGGGCGCGGGACCAGGTCGGTCGTGGCAAGGTCTGCCATTCTCCGTCTTACTCGCGGTCTTCGGAGCCGGTGCCCTGGCGACGCCGGAGCAGCAACGCCCCGACACCGGCGAGCACCACGACACCCGCGCCGATCCCGATGGCGAGCCCGGCGCCGCTACCGCCGTCGTCCTCGCTGGAGGCAGCGTCCTCTTCGCCCACGGGCACCGCCGACCACCAACTCCAGTAGCCGTCCTGGCCCCAGTAGTTTCCGCCCGGGTCCGGCTGCGGCGTCATGCTGGCGATCACGTCGGAGCGGTACGCCTCGAGCTGGTCGGCGTAGCCCCAGACCACGAAGATGTTGCTCTCGTAGAGCTTCTGCTCCATCTCCTTGACGATATCCGCCCGTGCCGCCGGGTCGAGCTCGGCGAGCTGGTCGGCGTAGAGCTGGTCGTACTCCGGGTCGCAGTAGTACGCGTCGGACAGGTACGGCGCGCCCACCTCGGTCGGGAGGCCCGAGCAGAGGTTGATCGACATGATGTAGTCGGGGTCGGGGTTGACGTTCCAGCCGGTGGTGAGAATGTCGTAGGTGCCGGCGTCGAGCAGGGGGCCCACCTCGGAGACCGGCTCGACCAGCAGCTCGATGCCCGCCTCGGCCGCCCACTCGCGCATCATCTCGGCGGCCTGGACGTACTGCGGGTTGTCGCCGTGGACGTTGAACCGGAACGACAGGCGGGTGCCGTCGGCGCCGACCCGGATTCCGTCGTCGCCCGGGGCGTAGCCGGCCCCGTCGAGCAGGCTGTTCGCCTCGTCGATGTCGAACCCGACCACGGCGTCGCCCTCGGGCTCCCAGTGGTAGGTGTCGTAGCGCGAGGGGATGTAGCCGCCGTTGGCCTCGCCGTAGCCGCCGTACGCGACGTCGTAGATGGCCTCGCGGTCGATGGTGCGCACGAGTGCCTCGCGGACCACGGGATCCTTCAGCGCGGGGTTGCCGTCGCCGAAGGGGGTGCCGTCCTGCAGCGCGGCGCCCGGGTTGATGGTGATGGCCTGGAACCGCTTGCCCTTGGCCTGGTTGACGGTGATGTTGTCTTCGTTCTTCAGCGCGTCGGCCTGGGCCGGGGTGAGGCCGAAGACGAAGTCGACCTCGCCGGCCTTGAGCGCCTCGACCTGCGCGTCGGGGTCGTCGATGTACTGGAGGACGAGCTTGTCGAACTGCGGCGCGCCCCGCCAGTAGTCCGGGTTCGCCTCGAGCGTGATCGAGTTGTTGACGTCGTACTCGGTCAGGATCCACGGGCCGTTGCCGACGATCGGGAAGTCCTGGTCGTTGTTGAAGGTGCCGAAGTCGGAGACGCCCTCCCACACGTGCTTGGGCAGGATCGGCACGTCGAGCGCGAGCATGGTGGCCTGCGGCGACTTGAGCTTGATCTCGACGGTGCGGTCGTCCGTGGCCGTCACGCTCTCGAAGTTCGCCACGAAGTTGCCGTTGGCGGTGGCGGCGGCCTCGTCGGTCATCATCGTGGTGAAGGTCCACGCGACGTCCTCGGCCGTCACCGGCTCGCCGTCGCTCCACGTGGACTCACGGATGTGGAAGGTCCAGGTGAGGCCGTCCTCGGAGGTGTCCCACGACTCGGCCAGCGCCGGGACGGACTCGCCGGTCTCGGGGTCGTAGTTGGTCAGGAAGTCGTACATCCACCGGTGCATGTTGGTGGTGAGCAGCCGGACCGCGAGGAACGGGCTGAGCGAGTCGACCTCTTGCGAGACGGCGATCGTGATCGACGTCTCCTCATCGGTGGTGTCGGCACTCGCGGACGTCGAGCCGAACGCGACGGCGCCCAGCGCGGTCGTCAGCGCGGCGGCACCAGCGGCCAGCGTGCGCAGACGGCGTCGGATCACAGATGTCGTCATGGTGATGCCGGTACCTCGCAATCGAGTCGAGGAGCACATGGTGGGAGGGGCCGAGACACGGCGCGCCCACCCATAGACCTGTTGGGCGGTTGGTCTATCACCGGTCCGGGGGTGCGTCAATGGTCTGGACCTGTGTGCGAGCGTCTGACCAGTGGTCTATGCCGGATCGAGACCGAACTGCATGTCGCGCCGTAACCATTGCCGTGTCCGGCGGGTCACACCGGACGCATTGCCGTCGCCGGGCGGATCAGGTGAAGAATGACGACGTGAGCACACCGCGCGAGATCGTCGTCCTCGGCTCCACCGGCTCGGTCGGCACGCAGGCGCTGGAGATCGCCCGGCGTCATCCGGACCGGTTGCGCGTGGTCGGGCTGGCCGGGGGTGGCTCCGACCCTGCGGCGCTGGCGGCCCAGGCCCTCGAGTTCGGCGTCGAGCAGGTCGCGATCGCCCGCGCGGGCGCCGCCTCCGACCTCCTGCTGGCCTTCTACGCCGAGGCCCAGCGACGCGGTTTCAGCTCGGGGGAGTACGCCGTCCCCAAGATCCTCACCGGTCCGGAGGCGGCCGAGGAGCTGGCCGCCTCGCGTGGTGACGTCGTCCTCAACGCCATCACCGGATCGATCGGCCTGCGGCCCACCCTGGCCGCGCTGCGCGCCGGACGGACCCTCGCGCTGGCCAACAAGGAGTCGCTGATCGCGGGTGGCGCGCTGGTCAAGCAGGAGGCGGCTCCGGGGCAGATCGTGCCGGTCGACAGCGAGCACAGCGCACTGGCGCAGTGCCTGCGGGCCGGGTCGCCCGACGACGTCCGGCGGCTCGTGGTCACCGCCAGCGGCGGGCCGTTCCGCGGGCGCAGCCGCTCCGAGCTGGACGCCGTCACCGTCGAACAGGCCATGGCCCACCCCACGTGGGACATGGGCCCGGTCATCACCATCAACTCCGCGACGCTGGTCAACAAGGCGCTGGAGGTGCTCGAGGCCCATCTCCTCTTCGATGTCCCCCTCGACCGCATCGAGGTCGTGGTCCACCCCCAGTCCATCGTCCACTCGATGGTCGAGTTCGCCGACGGCTCGACGATCGCCCAGGCCAGCCCTCCGACGATGCTCATCCCGATCGCCCTGGCCCTGGGCTGGCCGGACCGCCTGCCCGAGATCGCTCCGGCCTGCGACTGGTCCACTGCGTCGACCTGGGAGTTCTTCCCCCTCGACGACGACGCGTTCCCGGCCGTCGCGCTGATCCGCGAGGCGGCGGCCCGGGGTGGCGCCGCACCGGCGGTCTACAACGCCGCCAACGAGGAGGCGGTCGAGGCCTTCCGCGCGGGCCGGATCGGCTTCAACGCCATCGTCGACATCGTGGCGCAGGTGGTCGGCGAGTACCGTGGAGGGAACGTCGCCGGCATCGACGACGTTCTGCAGGCGGAGGACTGGGCACGCGCCCGCGCCCGCGAGATCGTGACGTCGGAAGAAGGACGCTGAATGGACTGGCTCGCCGTCGTCGGCATCCTGCTCTTCGCCGTCGGGTTGATGCTCTCCATCGCCCTGCACGAGGTCGGCCACCTCGTCCCGGCGAAGCTCTTCGGTGTCAAGGTGACGCAATACATGGTGGGCTTCGGCCGCACCATCTGGTCGCGGCGGCGCGGCGAGACCGAGTACGGATTCAAAGTCATCCCGCTCGGCGGCTACATCCGGATGATCGGGATGTTCCCCCCGGAGCCCGGCGGCGACCCCACCACGTTGCGCCGCACCAGCACCGGACCGTTCCAGGCGCTGATCTCCGACGCCCGCAGGGCGGCCAAGGAGGAGATCGGCCCGGACGACACCGACAAGGTGTTCTACCGCAAGCTGTGGTGGAAGAAGCTCATCATCATGCTCGGCGGGCCGACGATGAACGTCGTGCTGGCGCTGGTCCTGGCCGGCGGCGTGCTGATGACCTTCGGCAACCCGGAGAAGCCGGTGCTGGCGCCGGTGGTCGGGCAGATCAACGAGTGCGTCATCCCGGCGTCCGAGCAGCCGCGCGAGTGCGCGCCCGACGATCCCGCCACCCCGGCAGCACAGGCCGGCTTCCAGGTGGGCGACCGTCTGGTCGCGTTCAACGGCGAGCTGGTCACCTCCTGGCAGCAGATCAGCACCGCCATCCGCGGCGCCGGCGCCGGCCCGGCCGAGATCGTCGTCGAGCGTGACGGCGCCCAGGTCGTCCTCACTCCTGACATCATCTCCGCCCAGCGGCCGTCCGACAGCGGTGCCGCCGACGAGTTCCAGGACGTCGGCTTCCTGGGTGTATCGCCCACGATCGAGGGTTACGAGAAGGAGAACATCGCCGGCGTCTTCGCCTGGACCGGCGACTTCGCGGGCCGCACGGCCCAGGCGCTGGCGAACATCCCCAGCAAGATGGCGGACGTGTGGTCGGCGGCCTTCGGCGACGGCGAGCGTGGCGTCGACACCCCGGTGAGCATCGTGGGCGCGGGGCGCATCGGCGGCGAGATCGTCTCGGCCGACGGGCTGAGCGTGGGTCAGCGGCTGGCGACGTTCGTCATGCTGCTGGCGTCGTTCAACATGGCGATCGCGCTGTTCAACCTGGTTCCGCTGCTGCCCCTCGACGGCGGTCACGCCGCCGGCGCCGTCTGGGAGGGCATCAAGCGCGCTTTCGCCAAGGTGGCCCGGCGTCCCGAGCCGCGCCCGGTCGACGTCGCCAAGGCGTTGCCGATCGCGTACGGCATGGCCTTCGTGCTGGTGGGGATGAGCGTGCTGCTCATCTACGCCGACATCGTGAATCCGATCCGTCTGTTCGGCTGAGAGAATGAGTTCATGAGCGTTGCCCTGGGTATGCCCGCCATGCCGGCCCCGGTCCTGGCCGAGCGTCGCAAGTCCCGCAAGATCAAGGTCGGCAAGGTCGAGGTCGGCGGCGACGCCCCCATCAGCGTCCAGTCGATGACCACCACTCCCACCACCGACATCAACGCCACGCTGCAACAGATCGCCGAGCTCACGGCCACCGGCTGCGACATCGTGCGGGTCGCGTGCCCGAGCCAGGACGACGCCGAGGCGCTGCCGGCCATCGCCAAGAAGTCGCAGATCCCGGTCATCGCCGACATTCATTTCCAGCCCAAGTACGTCTTCGCGGCCATCGACGCCGGGTGCGCGGCGGTGCGGGTCAACCCGGGCAACATCCGCAAGTTCGACGACCAGGTGGGTGCCATCGCCAAGGCCGCCGCCGACGCCGGGGTCTCGATCCGTATCGGGGTCAACGCCGGTTCGCTCGACAAGCGGCTGCTCGAAAAGTACGGCAAGGCCACTCCGGAGGCCCTGGTCGAGTCGGCGGTGTGGGAGGCCTCGCTGTTCGAGGAGCACGGCTTCCACGACTTCAAGATCTCGGTCAAGCACAATGACCCGGTGGTCATGGTGCGGGCCTACCAGATGCTTGCCGAGAAGGGCGACTGGCCGCTGCACCTCGGCGTCACCGAGGCCGGGCCGGCCTTCCAGGGCACCATCAAGTCCGCCACCGCGTTCGGTGCCCTGCTGTCGCAGGGCATCGGCGACACCATCCGGGTCTCGCTGTCGGCGCCTCCGGTCGAGGAGGTCAAGGTCGGCAACCAGATCCTCCAGTCGCTGAACCTCCGGCCCCGCAAGCTCGAGATCGTGTCGTGCCCGTCGTGCGGTCGCGCCCAGGTCGACGTCTACACCCTGGCCGACCGCGTCACCGCGGGGCTCGAGGGCATGGAGGTGCCGCTGCGGGTGGCCGTCATGGGCTGCGTCGTCAACGGTCCGGGCGAGGCTCGCGAGGCCGACCTCGGGGTGGCGTCGGGCAACGGCAAGGGTCAGATCTTCGTCAAGGGCGAGGTCGTCAAAACCGTCCCCGAATCCGAGATCGTCGAGACGCTCATCGAGGAGGCGATGCGGATCGCCGAGACGATGGAGGCCGCGGACGCCGAGCCCGGTGCGCCCACCGTCACCGTCCGCTGATCCAGCCGAATTGCACGACGCCCCGATCTGACAGGTGGCCCGTCGCCTGCTTCACTTGAGCCGTGGTGCACGGGCCGCGCGCACCCGACGACCCGAGGAGGTCGACGACGTGCTGAAGACCTCCAGCCAGGTGCGGCTCCTCGGACCGGCCGACCTGGGGGCCGCCGTCCGGCTGGTCGACCGGGTGCCGGTGCTCGACGTCTTCGTCGGTGCCCGAGTCCACGCGTCGCGGCTCGCACCTGCCCGCCTCGGTGGCGAGCTGTGGGGCTGGCACGACCGTGGCGATCTGGCGGCGATGTGCTACTCCGGAGCCAACCTGGTGCCGGTGGGCGCGGGGTCGCTCGCCGCGCGGACGTTCGCCGAGGCCGCCCTCCGGCGGGGCCGCCGCTGTTCCTCGATGGTCGGCCCGGCCGACGCCGTGCTGTCCATGTGGGACCTCATGCGTCCCGACTGGGGCCCGGCCCGCGAGGTGCGCGCCTGCCAGCCGGTGATGGCTCTGAACCGGTTGCCGACGGTTGCGGCCGACCCTCAGGTCCGCAAGGTCCGCGCGGACGAGGTCGACGTGTTGCTGCCGGCCGCCGTGGCGATGTTCACCGAAGAGGTCGGCATCTCTCCGACGGCCAACGACGGCGGTGCCTACTACCGGGCCCGGCTGGTGGAGCTGGTCCGTGCCGGGCGGGCGTTCGCCCGGTTCGAGGACGGCGAGATCGTGTTCAAGGCCGAGATCGGAGCGGTCACTCCCTATGCGTGCCAGGTCCAGGGGGTGTGGGTGCGTCCCGACCGGCGCGGCGAGGGGCTGTCGGTGTCGGGCATGGCCGCGGTCGTGGGCTACGCACTGCGCGAGATCGCTCCGGCGGTGTCGCTGTACGTCAACGACTTCAACCTCGCGGCCCGGGCGGCCTATCGCCGGGTCGGCTTCCGCGAAGTCGGTCGTTTCGCCACCGTCATGTTCTGACCCACCTCGGCCCGGAATGATCACGTTCAGCAGGCATTCGCCCACTTCACCAGGCCTGCAGGCCTCGTGATGCACCCGGAATCCTCGTGATGCGCGGTACCCGGCATCGTCGAGTGGCGCCCGGCGGCCCGAACACGGACACTGTCGCCGTGACCCCACGTCTGCGGACCGCCGCTCTCGGCGCACTGCTGTCCCTGGCACTCGTCGCCGGGTGCGGGGGAGCCGACGAGCCCGACGCCGCCTCGACCGGCTCCCCGGACCCGGCCACGCCCGCCGAGACCGCCACGTCGACACCCACGCCCACTCCGCAGCCCCGGACGTTCACGCTGGTGGCCACCGGCGACGTCCTGCTCCACGAGCGGCTGTGGAACCAGGCCAAGCGGGACGCCTCCGCGGACGGCACCTGGAACTTCGCTCCACAGCTGGCCACCATCAAGCCCGTGGTCGAGGGCGCCGGGATCGCGGTGTGCCACCTGGAGACGCCGCTGGCCGCGTCGTCGGACACGGCCGAGGGCTACCCCACCTTCTCCGGCCCGCCCGAGATCCTGCCGGGGCTGGTCGAGACCGGCTACGACGCCTGCACCACGGCGTCCAACCACACCTTCGACCAGGGCGCCGACGGCATCCAGCGCACCCTCGACCAGCTCGACGCCGCCGGTCTGGCCCACGCCGGATCGGCCCGCACCCCGGACGAGGACGCCGCCACCACCATCGTCGACGTCGCCACCCCGGAAGGTCCGGTCAAGGTCGCGTTCGTCTCCTACACATTCGGGTTCAACGGCATCCCGTACCCCGGCGGCGACACCTGGCGGAGCAACGAGATCGACGAGGACGCGATCCTGGCCGACGCTGCGACCGCCCGCGAGGGTGGCGCCGACGTGGTCGTGCTGGCGCTCCACTGGGGCACCGAGTACGACCAGGAGCCCAACGCGCAACAGCTCGAGCTCGCCCCGCGACTCATCGCCTCGCCCGACATCGACCTCCTCCTCGGCCATCACGCCCACGTGGTCCAGCCGGTGGAGAACGTCGGCGGCGAGTGG
The DNA here is from genome assembly GCA_036566745.1 of Jiangellaceae bacterium. Lineage (GTDB taxonomy): Bacteria > Actinomycetota > Actinomycetes > Jiangellales > Jiangellaceae > DATCVR01. Next base: position 11,579 of record DATCVR010000292.1, read on the forward strand.
ATCGTCTACGGCATGGGCAACCTCATGGCTGCGCACCGAACCCCCGGCGAGGCGCGCAGCGAGGGCCTGCTCGTGCGATTCACGTTCACCGAGGACGTCGCCTCCGGTGCGTTCGCGACCACAGGCGCGGAGTACCTCCCGCTGTTCCAGACCGACGACTTCCCGGTGGGCGTGATCGACGTCCCGGCCGCGCTGGCCGGGGGAGACGCCGGCACCGCGAGCACGGCCCGCCTCGAACAAGCGCTGGAACGCACCACCGCCGTGGTCGAGAGCCGCGGCGGACCCGCGGCCGGGCTGGTCCCGCTCGCGCACTGACCCGCGACCGGCCGGCCCAGCCGCGATCGGGTTCGGATCCGGCACCGCGTGGGGCTATTCTCGTCCGGGTCCGCCCCGCCGTTCGCATCATCCGTCTCTCCGGGAGTCATCCGTGGTCCTGCGTATGTCGACGCTGTTCGTGCGTACCCTGCGCGACGATCCGGTCGACGCCGAGGTCGCCAGCCACAAGCTGCTGGTTCGGGCCGGGTACGTCCGCCGCGCCGCGCCGGGCATCTACAGCTGGCTGCCGCTGGGGTACCGCGTGCTGCGCAACGTCGAGCGGATCGTGCGCGAGGAGATGGACGCGATCGGTGCGCAGGAGGTGCACTTCCCCGCGCTGCTGCCGCGTGAGCCCTACGAGGCCACGGGCCGCTGGACCGAATACGGCGACAACATCTTCCGCCTCCACGACCGCAAGGGCGGCGACTACCTGCTCGGCCCCACCCACGAGGAGATGTTCACCCTCCTGGTCAAGGACCTCTACTCGTCGTACAAGGACCTTCCGCTCTCGCTGTACCAGATCCAGACGAAGTACCGCGACGAGCAGCGTCCGCGGGCCGGCATCCTGCGCGGCCGCGAGTTCGTGATGAAGGACTCCTACTCCTTCGACGTCACCGACGAGGACTTCGCGCGGTCGTACCAGTCCCATCGCGACGCCTACGTCAAGATCTTCGACCGGCTCGGCCTCGACTACGTGATCGTCGCGGCGATGTCGGGTGCCATGGGCGGCTCGGCCAGCGAGGAGTTCCTCGCCAACGCCGAGAGCGGCGAGGACACCTACGTGCGGTGCACGTCCTGCGACTACGCCGCCAACGTCGAGGCCGTGCGAGTGCCCGTCCCCACCCCGCTGCCCTACGACGACGCGCCCGAGGCCCACGCCGAGGACACCCCCGACACTCCGACCATCCAGACGCTGGTCGACCATCTCAACGAGCGCTTCCCCCGAGCCGACCGCCCGTGGACCGCGGCCGACACGCTCAAGAACGTCCTGGTGATCCTCCATCACCCCGACGGCACCCGTGAGCCGCTGGCCGTCGGCGTGCCCGGCGACCGCGAAGTCGACGAGAAGCGGCTGCAGGCCCAGGTCGAGCCGGCCGAGCTGGAGGCCTTCACCGAGGCCGACTTCGCCGCCCACCCGGAGCTGGCCAAGGGCTACATCGGCCCGGGCGCGCTGGGGGAGAAGAACGCCAGCGGCATCCGCTACCTCGCGGATCCCCGCGTGGTCGAGGGGACGCGCTGGGTGACCGGCGCCGACGTCAGCGGCCGGCACATCATCGACCTGGTGGCCGGGCGCGACTTCACCCCCGACGGCGTCGTCGAGGCCGCCGAGGTGCGCGAGGGCGACCCCTGCCCCACCTGCGGCTCGCCGCTGGAGAGTGCCCGCGGCATCGAGATGGGCCACATCTTCCAGCTCGGCCGCAAATACGCCGACGCCCTCGGCCTCCAGGTGCTCGACGAGAACGGCAAGCTCGTCACCGTCACCATGGGCTCCTACGGGGTCGGGGTGTCGCGTGCCGTGGCGGCGATCATCGAGAACTCCCACGACGACTCCGGCATCGTCTGGCCGCGCGAGGTCGCTCCGGCCGACGTCCATCTGGTCGCCACGGGCCAGGACGCCGCGGTGTTCGACGCCGCCGGCGCCCTGGCCGCCGAGCTCGACGCGGCCGGCGTCGAGGTCCTGTACGACGACCGCCGCGGAGTCAGCCCGGGCGTGAAGTTCAAGGACTCCGAGCTGATCGGCGTGCCGACCATCGTCGTGGTCGGGCGCGGCCTGGCCGACGGCGTCGTCGAGGTCAAGGACCGCCGCACCGGCGAGCGCACCGAGGTCGCCCTCGCCGACGCGGTCGGCCGGCTGCGCGAGATCGTCACGGTACGGTGACCGTCATGCACCGGCGTTTCCCGATCACCCCTCCGCCGCGCTCCTAGAGCGGGGCGCGTTCCTTCTGCGCTGACCCACGCCCCACGCCGGGGCGGTGGGCGGCTTTGTCGACGACGCCTGTCCGCATGGCGTCGTGCCCGGTTGACCGTGCGCCACGTGTCCCGCTTCCGCGAAATCCGTCAGCACTCTTCGCAGGAGCACTCGTGGTTCACACCCCTACCCTCGGCACGGCCGCGCCCGCGGGCGCCCGCGCCGACTTCCACTCCCTCGTCGCCGCCGGCCTGTTGTGGGGCACCGGCGGGCTGGCCGGCGCCGTGCTGTCGGGGAGGTTCGGCCTCGATCCACTGGTCGTGGCCGTCTGTCGGCTGATCGTCGGCGGGACGGCGTTGCTGGCGGCAGCTGCCTTCACCGCCGGCCTGTCGTGGCGGTGGTCCGACGCCCGCGGCACGGTGGCGATGGCCGGGCTCGCCGCCTGGTACCAGAGCTGCTACTTCGTGGCCGTCGGGCTGACCTCGGTGAGCCTGGCCACGATGATCACGCTCGGTGCGTCGCCGGTGATCCTCGTGCTGGTCGAGGCCGTCACGACGCGGCGACGACCGGCCGGGCGCGTCCTCGGCGCGGTCGGCGTGGCCATCGCCGGGCTGGTCCTGCTCGTGGGCGGGCCGGGCGGCGAGCGATCCGGTGCGGTGGCGCTCGGCGTGGCGTTCGCCGTCGCGTCGGCGGCCGGGTTCGCGGCCGTCACCGTGCTCGGCGCGCGGGTGGCGCACGGCTCCAACCGGCTGTCCACGATCGGGACGGCATTCGTCGTGGGCGGGCTGCTCATGGTGCCGGTGGCCGTGCTCACCGGGCAGACCTCGGTCGGCGGGGGAGCGGCCGCGCTCGGCGTCGTGCTCTACCTCGGCGTGGTGCCCACCGCGACGGCCTACGCGCTGTACTTCCGGGGGCTGCGCAGCGTCGGAGCGTCGGTGGCGGCGCTGGTAGCCCTGCTCGAGCCGCTCACGGCGGCGGTGCTCGGTGCCGTCGTGCTCGACGAGCGGCTGGGCGTGGCCGGGGTCGCGGGCGCCGTGCTCGTCGCCGCCGCCGTGGTGGTGGCGCGGCGAACCTGAACAGCGTCAGATGCCGGCCAGCGTGCTCGCCACCCACTCCGAGCGGGCGAAGTCGTCCGGGGTGTGGTCCTCGGCGTACCAGATCATGTTCTGGACCTCCCGGGCGATCGACCAGCGGCGGGCCCGCTCGGCGTCGAGGCCGGCGACGTCGGCCGCGAGGGCCAGCCGCGATCGCAGCGCACCCTCACGGTCGGTGTCGCCGAGGTCCTCGATGCGGTTCCACAGCATCGGGGTGATGCCGAACGCTGGGTCGCCGGCCATCGGCTGTGGGTCGATCGCGAGCCAGCGACCCCGGGCGGGGTCGGCGTCGGGGCCCGGGGCCAGGGCGTTCTCGTAGTGGAGGTCGGTGTGGATCAGGAGGTCGCCGCTGTCGGGCCCGAGCTCGCGGGCAGCGGCGACGGCCTGGTGCAGCAGCGTCACCGGAGCCGAGATGGCCAGCTCACGCCACCGGCGCGGCCACTCCTCGACCCACGTCTCTGCCAGGAGCACCATCCGCGCGACGG
>DATCVR010000293.1:0-31961 GCA_036566745.1 Jiangellaceae bacterium
CCCCCGACGTCCGATCCACCGACCCGTCATCCACCACAACCACCACATCCACCCCAGCGATCCCCAACGCCGCCCCCACCGTCACACCCACCCGATCCTGCTCATCCTTCGCCGGAATGATCACAGCAACACCATCGGCACCGGCGGCGTCCGCCGGCCGCGGGGCGGTGAGCTCGCGGTACACATCGGCGGCGTGACGGGCGGTGTCGTCCTCGTCCGGCCAGCTCTCGGACCGGGTGCGGCCCGCGGCGGCCAGGGCGGCCCGGCGGTCCGGGTCGTCGAGCAGCCCCACCACGGCGTCGGCGACCGCGCGCGGGTCGCCCGGAGGCACCGTCACGGCGGCGTCGCCCACGAGCTCGGGCAGCCCGCCCACCTCGGTGGCCACCACCGGCACCCCGGCGCGCATCGCCTCCTGCACCACGAGCGCGCGGGCCTCCCAGGTGGAGGTGATCAGGTAGAGGTCGGCCGCAGCCAGCAGATCGGGGACGTCGTCGCGGCGTCCGAGCAACCGCACGTCCAGGCCGCCGTCGTCGACGATCGTCTGCAGACGGGCCTGTTCCGGCCCATCGCCGGCGATCACCACCAGCGGCTGCGGGTCGCGACGACCCCAGGCAGCCACGGCCGCCAGCAGCGTGTCGTAGTCCTTCTGCGGCGCCAGCCGGCCCACGGCCAGCACTACCGGCCGCTCCCCCGCACCCAGTTCGGCCCGGACCGCCTCGCGATCGCGCTGGGGGGCGGCCATCGCCGGCGCGGCCACCGGAGCCAGCCGGGCGTCGGCGGCGCCCAGCCTGCGGGCCCGCTCGACGAGGTCCGACGACGCGCCCAGGGTCACGTCCGCTCGCCGCGCCGCCAGGGTCTCCAGGCCCGCCAGCAGGGTTCGCTTGGGCCCGCCACCCAGGACGGCGTTGTGCCACGTCGCCACGAACGGCGTGCGGCCCCGGCGGCGACGACCCAGCGCCAGGCCGGTCAACGCCGCCGCGCGGAACCCGTGGGCGTGCACGACATCGGCGGAGCCCAGCACCCGCCGCAGCTCGCGCACCGCGGCGAGGTCCTGCTGTGGACGCGGCGCGGTGGCGATCTCCACCGGCACGAACCGCGCTCCGGCCTCCGCGAACCCGAACCGCTCGCCGGTCTCGGCAGGCGCGGCCACGGTCACCTGGACACCCAGGCCGGGCAGCCGTTCCACCAGGGAGCGGACGTGGGTGCCGACTCCCCCGGTGCTCGTCGCCAGCACGATCACGAGCTCGAGCGGACCGTCGTTCATCTTCGTCATCGCCTCACCAAGGACATCGGATCGCGGCCGTCGACGACCGCGATGCCTTTCCGGCCGACCGTTTCGGCCGGAAAGGAAGGAAATCTGACTACGTACAGTGCGCTGCAGTGGAAGTCTCATGTCATCACAGGAACGGTGCCTCGTCCGCACCGCCTGAGAACCTAGGGACCCACGCCTGCGCCGTGCAAGGGGGCCAGGTTGTTGGCCAGCACCGACGCCGTCCGCGGAGGCCGACATGAACGAACGAGAGCTCGGCACGGTGATCCGGCTGCCGACCGGCCGATCCGCCACAGACGACCACCAACCGCTGCTCGTGCGCCTCGCTCGACGGGTCGAGTCCGCCGAGACGATCGACCGGTTCGCCGGACCCGTCCGCACGGCGTCGCGAGCGCTGCTGTCCACACCGCGCCGCCGCGCCCTCCTGCTCGGCAGCTGGCAGGGACACGCCCTGCATCCGGTGCTCACCGACCTGCCGATCGGCGCCTGGACGGTGGTCTGGGCACTCGACCTCTCGGGCTGGCGGGCTGCGCGACCCGTGGCCGAGCAGATCCTGGCCGCGGGCCTGGTGTCCGCGGTGCCCACCGTGGTGACCGGACTGGCCGAATGGGGTGGGTTACGTGCCGCCGACCAGCGCGTCGGCCTGGTCCACGCGGGCGGCAACCTCGCCGCGGTCGGGCTCTACGGCGCGTCGTGGCACGCTCGCCGGAGGGGCCACCACGGCAGAGGCGTGGCGCTCGGGATGATCGGCGCGACGGTCGCCACGGCGGCGGGCTACCTCGGCGGCCATCTGGCCCACGCGCGCAAGGTCTCGTCGCGTCATCCGTCGTTCGACCACGACTCGCTGCGCTGACGTTCAGGACGACTCCGCGGCCGCCGTCCCGGCCGGCTGGCCGGCCTCTCGCCCGGCAGGCGGTCCGGCAGGCGGTCCGGCAGGCGGTCCGGCAGGCGGTCCGGCTGGCCGTCCGGTTCCCCGCCCCGCCGCCTCGTCGCTCACCATCGCCGCCATGTGCCGGTGTCGCGCCTCGGGGGCCATCCCCATGAAGTGCACCGCGTGCGGATGACGCACCGTGGGGCGGTCGGCGTACGACTCGGCGCTGCTGTTGAACACACTGGCGTCGTCACGGCCCCGCAGGTAGGGCTGGTTCCAGCCGGGCGGCAGCCAGCTGGTGGCCGCCAGGAACCGGTTGCCCGGCCCAGGACGCGCCCACCGGTACCGCTCGTCGCCGCGCTCCCAGCCCAGTGCGGCGAGGACCGCGCCCTGGTCGGCCCACGGCCCCGGCTGTTCGCCCGCCGCCTCGACCGCGTCGAGGAAGTCGAAGGCCTCCGGACCCGACCGCATCAGCCAGACTCCGGTGTTGGGGTTCACCCGGTGTTCGTACGGCACCTGCTCGATGGCCAGGGCCTGGAAGCTGTCCGGCCGGAGGTGGTCGGCGACGTCCTCGTCGTCGCGGACGATCAGCACGTCGGCGTCGAGCCACAGCGCGAGCGGGTACGCATCGAGTGCCCCCCGCAGGAGCCCGACCTTCGCCCATTTCGCCCGCTGGGCGGAGTCGTCGGCACCCACGCCGTCGGACTCGAGGTCGTCGACGACGACGTCGTATCCCCAGCATGCGGCATATCTGCGAAACGTGGGCAGCGCGAGGTCGTGGAGCATCTCGCGCATCTGCGGACCAGCAGCGGTGACCAGCGCACCACGCCGCGACGAGTGAGTCGCCGGGACCATCGGATGGATCGACATGGCGCCTCCTGACCTGTTGATCCTGGCACTCCGGGACCGTCATGGCCAGCGCTACCCGGGGGGTTGACGCTCGATCGGGACGCGTGTAGAAATCGTTGGGAAAGCGCTTTCCCAACCCGCTCTCCCACGAGCAAGGGGATCCAGATGCTCCTGCCATCCAGCGCTCGCGCACGCCTGATCGCCTCCTCGTCGGCCATCGCCGCGGCGGCCACGCTGCTGTTCGCAGCGCCCGCTCCGGCCGGTCCCGACGACCCGATCCTCGACCCCGTCCCGGAGGACCCGATCGTCTCCGGGCTGACTCTCACCCTCGACGAGTTCGCCTCGTTCCCCAAGACGGAGACCACGCCGGCGCCGATCGACCCGCGCCTCGTCCGGTGGGCCCGGGTGAACTACCTCGGCGAGATCCCCGACGGCTCGGGGCGGCTCTACGTCCCCGACCTGAACGGCACGCTGTACCTCGTCGAGGACGGCACGCCGCATCCGTACCTCGACGTGGGCGGCACGTTCGCCCCCGACTTCGTCTCCGGTCGCGGCCTCGGCAGCGGCTTCGGGTTCGTCACGTTCCATCCCGACTTCGAGCGCAACGGCAGGTTCTACACCGTCCACACCGAGTGGGGCGCGGCGCTCACCGAGAAGACCCCGACCTCACGCCCCAGCCCGGCACGCGCTTCCACGGCGTGGTCACCGAATGGACCGCCACCGACCCGTCGGCCAGTACGTTCAGCGGCACCCACCGCGAGGTGCTGCGCCTCGGGTTCTCCGGCCAGATCCACGGCATCCAGCAGATCGACTTCAACCCCACGGCCCAGCGCTGGGACCGCGATTACGGCCTGTTGTACATCGCGGCCGGCGACGGCGGCGCCGGGGTGACCACCGACGACCCGCAGAACCTCGCCATCCCCCAGGGCAAGATCCTGCGCATCGACCCGCGCGGGACGGACAGCGCCAACGGCCGGTACGGCATCCCGCGGAGCAATCCGTTCGTCGGCGACGACGGCGCGCTGGGCGAGATCTACGCCCTCGGGATGCGCGACCCGCACCGCTTCAGCTGGGACCCGAGCGCGGGCAACCGGATGTTCCTCGGGCACATCGGCGAGCACGAGATCGAGGCCATCTACGACGTCCGGGCCGGCGACAACTTCGGCTGGAGCGAGCGCGAGGGCGCCTTCGAGTTCCGCCAGGAAGACCGCTGCAACCTCTACCCGCTGCCCGCCGACGACGATCGCTACGGCTACACCTACCCGGTGGCCGCGTTCGACCACGATCCGCCGCCGGACCTGCCCTGCACCTCCGACAGCGGCCACGCCGTCAGCGGCGGCTTCGTCTATCGCGGAGACGACCTGCGCCATCTGCGCGGGAAGTACGTCTTCGCCGACCTCGTCGACGGCCGCCTCTTCTACACCAACGCCGCCGAGATGCGCCGCGGGGAGCCACCGGCCACGATCTACCAACTCAGCCTCGTCGACGCGGACGGCCAGACCGTGACGATGCGCGACCTCGCCGGCAGCACCCGCGTCGACCTGCGGTTCGGTTCCGACGCTGACGGCGAGCTCTACATCTCGTCGAAGGCCAACGGCACGATCTGGCAGGTGACGGGCGCCAGCTGGGCCTCTGGCGGCTGACCTCCGTCCCGCACCGACGACCCGACCTGGAGGATGCCATGCGTCGACCTCACCTCCGCCGGTTGATCGCCGTCCCGCTGGCGGCCGCCCTGTGCGGCTCGCTGGCGGTCACGGCGGCCGGCACCGACACTCGAACCGACACCGCGACCGAGACCGTGTCCCGCCCCGACCCGGACGTCTTCCCGACCCTCGGCCGCGACCTCGTCGTCCACTACGACTTCGAGCACCCGGTGCCGGGCAACCCGGCCCAGGAGCAGGACCAGGGGTTCTCCGGCACGAACCTCGACCTGGTCAACGGCGGCGCCGCGATGCGCGTGCCCGACGGCGCCCATCGCGGTAGCACGTTCTCGATGCAGACCCAGCAGGTGAACCCGACGGTCGCAGGCAACGACGACTGGAAGGCCGGGGTGTGGTCGTCGACCGGGGTGCCCACCCTCCACGCCTTCAACGGGGCGAGGGAGACCACCGTCATGGGCTGGTTCAAGATGACCGGCCAGAACCCCGGCCCCAACTCGAACTCGGCCAATCCGGACGACTTCTACGGCGCGATCGGACTGGCCGGCGTCCTCAGCGGCGACTCCGACGGACATGCCGTCCGCGCCCTGCTCGAGCTCATCAACGTCAACGGCGAGCTGCGGGTGGTGGCGCTGGGGCGGCGCGTCGACGGCAGCGCCTCGCAGACCTTCGCGGCCAGCGAGGACTGGCGCACCCTCCTGCCACCGGACGAGTGGGTGTTCCTGGCGGCGACGTTCGACTTCGACGAAGGCACGATGGCGCTGTACAAGAACGGCCGGCCGATCGATGGGTTCTACGTGGTCGACGGCGATCCGTGGGGCGTCGAAGACGGCGCCGGGCCGCACCTCACGTCGCCCACCGACCCGCGCGGCATCAAGATCGGCGGGAGCTTCCCCCAGGACACCCGCGAGAACAATCCCTGCCACTGCCGTTTCGACAGCCTGATGTTCCTCGACCGGGCGATCTCACCGGCGGAGGTGTGGTTGCAGTACAGCTGGGTGACCGGCATGCGAGGCTGAGCGGCGAGGTGGTGCCGGGCGGATCCCCCGCCCGGCACCACTCACGTCACGCTGGTCCAACGCACCGAATGGCTGGCCTCGATGGTCGAGGACTTCCTCGACGCAGCCTGACCAGTCATACTGGTGGTCCACGGGGAGCCACCGTGTCGAGCGAACAGGGTGCTGCCGTGGACCTCCCCGAACTCCTCACGTCCCTCCGACGAGCGCGAGGCATGTCCCAAGGACGTCTCGCGGAGTTGTTGTGCGACCTGTCGGGCCGGCCCACCGTGACCCGCTCGGAGATCTCGCGCTACGAACGAGGTGTCAGAACGCCGTCCACCTACTGGAAGCGGTGGCTGGCCGTCGCGCTCAACGTCCCGGTGACCCACCTCGAGCGCACTGCCGCGTCCGGCAGCGTGATCCTCACCGGCTCCGGCGACGACGACTCGGCTGATCAGCTCGCGTCAAGTACCCGGCGCTCCATTCTGGAGAGCCCCTGGACTCCACCGGGTACCCTCACCGCGATCGCCGCCACCAGCCAAGGAGGGCTCATGGACCGTCGGCGCTACCTGATCTCGGCCGGAGCCGACCTCGCCAATCTGGCCACCAACTGGGCAGGCGCACTCGACGATCCGACCCGATGGTCCTACGCCAGCGGCCGCCAGCTCTCCGAGGCCGTCATCCTCAGCCTCGAACAACGCCTCGACCACCTCCGTCATCTCGACGACGCCATCGGCGGCAGCGAGCTGTACCCCCTCGCCAGCGCCGAGTACGCCCTGATGAGCAAGCTCGCTGACGGCGCCGACATCGACAGTCCACTCGGGCGGCGGCTGCTCTCGGCGCTGGCCGAGGCCGCGCGCATCTGCGGCTGGCTCAACTACGACGCCGGCCGCCATGCCAGCGCGCAGTCGTTCTACGTCACCGCGCTGCGTGCCTCGTCCACCGCGGGCGACGCCGAGGCCGGGGCCCACATCCTCGGCCGCATGGCCGACCAGGTCCTCAACGTCGGCAATCCGCAGGACGCCCTCAACCTCATGCGCACGGCGCAGGAACAGGTCGCCCACCGCACCACGCCGCGGGTGCGCGCGATGCTGCACGCCTTCGCCGGGTGTGCCCTGTCCCGCACCGGCGATCGCAGTCGGGCGGCGCGCGAGTTCGACGCCGCGCGCGAGGCCATGAGCGCCGGGGTCCACGACGACGACCCCGCCTGGATCTACTGGATGACCGACGCCGAGGTGGGGATGCTGGCGGGTTCCGCCGCCCACGACCTCGGCGACTACCGCCGCGCCGTCGACCACTACGCCACCGCGCGGCAGAGCTACGACGCCCACACCTACGTCCGCGACACCGCGCTGTTCCTCGCCCGTGAGGCCCGCGCCCACCTCGCACTGGGTGACGTCGAGACCGCCTGTGCCACCGCGGCCCAGGCGCTGACGTTCGGGGGCGAGATCAGCTCGGCGCGCCCGTCGGACACCCTCAGCGACTTCCGGGCCGAGCTCATCCCCCACCGTGACGTCGTGGCAGCCCGCGACTTCCTCGAGCTCAGCGCGGCGTAACACCGCGGCAGCGGCGAGCCCTACGCTCTCGGTGTGGAGAGGCACCGATGTCCGGCTGGCTGACCGGTCTCGCCGTGGCGGTGGGCTGCATCGTGGTGAGCTGGGGCGTCCTGCTCCTGCTCGCCCGCACGCTGCCGCCCGGCACGGCCCGCGACCTCGCTGCGTTCATCCCGGACTGCGTCACCACGGTGCGGCGCCTGCGTGCCGACCCGCGGGTCCCGCGCCGCGCCAAGATCGCCATCGTGGTGGCGGGGCTGTGGGTGGCGAGCCCGATCGACCTGATCCCGGAGTTCCTGCCGATCATCGGGCCGCTCGACGACGTCGTCGTGGTGGCCCTGGCTCTGCGCTACGCCGGCCGGCAGGTGCCGCGCGAGGTGCTGGTCGAGGCATGGCCCGGCGAGACCCGCCTCCTTCAGCGGCTGCTCGGCCCTGTCACCCACTGACACCTGGCACCGACGCCGACTCGGGGGTCAGCCGCGGAGCTGGTGAACCTCTGAGGCCGCGATCACCTTGCGCAGGCCTTCGGCGATGACCTCCGCCTCACGCGCGCTGAGGCGCGACGTGACGTGACGCTCGATGCCGGCCACGTAGGTCGGCGCCGCCTCGCGACGGCGCGCGCGCCCGTCGTCGGTGATGACGGCGAACGCGGAGCGACGGTCGTCCGGGTTGGGCTGCTTGGTCACCAGGCCGGCCCGCACCAGCTCGTCGACGACCCTGCTGACCCGCGAGCGGCTCACCACCGCCAGGTGCCCCAGCTCACCCATGGTCAACCGTCCCTCCGGCGCGGCACTCAGTTCGAGGAGGACGTCGTACCAGGTCAACGGCAGATTGTGGGTGGTCTGGAGCTCGTGGTCGAGCAATGGGACCACGCTCGCGTGGACCCGGAGCAGCGCCGCCCAGACCGCTGTCGAGTCACCCACGCACGCAGCGTACCAATTCTTGTGCGTGCGCACAGATCTCTGTATTGTGTGCGTGCGCACGCACTTTCTCTACGAGGAGACCTCATGTCCACGCTGCTGCACATCTCCGCCTCGCCACGCGGCCCGCGGTCCGAGTCGCTGGCCATCGCCGCCACCTTCGTCGAGGCCTTCCGCGACGCCCATCCGGACGACACCGTGGAGACGTTCGACCTGTGGGACGGCACCCTCCCCCAGTTCGGCCCCGACGCCGCCGCGGCCAAGATGGCCGTCTTCGCCGGCGAGACTCCCGACGGCCCGGCCGCGACCGCGTGGCGGGTGGCCGCTGACACGTTCGCCCGCTTCGCCGCGGCCGATCAATACCTGTTCAGCGTCCCGATGTGGAACCACGGGGTGCCCTACATCCTCAAGCAGTTCATCGACGTCATCAGCCAGCCCGGCCTGGTGTTCCGCTTCGACCCGGAGCACGGCTACACCGGCCTGCTGACCGGCAAGAAGGCCGCCGTGATCTACACCAGCGCGGTCTACGGCCCCGAGCGGGGACCGGCCTTCGGCACCGACTTCCAGGCGCCGTACCTCCGCGACTGGCTGCGCTGGGCCGGCATCGAGGACGTCTCCGAGGTGGAGTTCCGGCCCGACCTCGTCACCGCCGAGGCCGACGCCGGACGTGCCGCCGCGCACGCCGAGGCACGGGATCTGGCCAAGCGGTTCGGCTGACCCGCAGTCCGCGCCCGGCCGGCGATCGTTGCCCGGCCGATCACTCGACCTCGGCGCGCACCGCGGCAACCGCTGCGTCGATCCGGGCGCGCATGCCCGGATCGGCGCGGTCGATCCCGGCGTCGAGCACGGCGGACCACACGAGGTCGCCGCCACGGGTGCGGCGGCCGGTCACCCGGACCCCACGCCGGCCGTCGATCGGGACGAACCGGGTCAGGACCACGCTGGCCGTGACCCGCTCGCGCACGACGTCGACCAGCCGGCCGGGGGTGGTGATCTGTAGCCGATGGCGCGCCGAGCGGGCGCTCGCCGTGGCCACCTCGACGACGAGGAGGGTGTCGTCGTCGCCATCCCAGGTCGCCCGCTCGATCTCGTCCCACGCGAGGGCCCGGCCGGGCATCACCAGCCGATCGGTGGTGGCCACGATGTCTCCGTGCGGTCCGGAGGCCGCGGCAAGCACCCGCTCGCCGCGCTCGAGACCTTCGACTCGGGGGAGGTCGCGCCGTCGCCATGCCACCCGACGAGCTTAGTCAGGTGATCGGACCGACCAGGTCAGCGGAGGTACTCGCGAAGTTCTCCGGCCCGGCCCCCGGCTCGGAGCTTGCCCAGCGTGCGGCCCTCGATCTGCCGGATCCGTTCGCGGGTGACCCCGAAGTGGCGTCCAACCTCTTCGAGGGTGCGCGCCCGGCCGTCGTCGAGGCCGTATCGCAGCCGCACGACGGCGCGCTCGCGCTCGCTCAGCCCGGCCAGCACGTGCTCGACGTGGTCACGCAGCATCGAGCGGGCCACGGCCTCGGCCGGCGCGAGCGCGTCGGCGTCCTCGACCAGGTCGCCCAGCGAGGTCTCGGCGCGCTCCCCCACCGGGGCCTGCAGGCTGACCGGGTCCTCGGCGTACGAGAGCAGCTCGGCGACCTTCTGCGGATGCAGCGACGTGGCCACGGCCAGCTCGGCCACGCTGGGCTCGCGGGCATGGGCCTGGGACATCGCGCGCAAGGCCCGCAGCACGCGGTTCATCTCGTCGACGACATGGACCGGCAGCCGGATCGTGCGCCCCTGGTCGGCGAGCGCCCGGCTGATGGCCTGGCGGATCCACCACGTGGCGTAGGTCGAGAACTTGAATCCCTTGGCGTAGTCGAACCGCTCGACGGCGCGGATCAGGCCGAGATTTCCCTCCTGGACGAGGTCGAGCAGCGGCAGTCCACGACGTGCGTATCGCCGGGCCACCGAGACGACCAGGCGGAGGTTGGCCTCGATCAGCCGCGACTTGGCGTCGTTGCCGAGGCGGACGATCTCGGCCAGGTCGGCGCGCTCGCGTGAGTCGGTGCCGCCCCGCGAGAGCCGCTCGTCGGCCAGCACGCCGGCTTCGACCGCACGGGCCAGGCTCACCTCGTCGGCGGCCGTGAGCAGCGGAATCGCGCCGATCTCATGGAGATAGCGCCGGACCAGGTCGGAGCCGACCCCGCGTTCGCCCACAGCCGCCGCGCGCGGCGTCGATCTGTCGCGCGCGCCCGGATGGGCCGGCTCGGCCCGGCCCGCGACAGGCTCGCGAGCGGTCTCGTCGTGACCGTCCCGCTGACTGGGAACTACGGCACGTGCCATGGTCGTTCGCGCCACCGACACCACCTCGCGTCCGTAGCGCACCAGTGTGCCCCGGTTCACCCCCGGCCGACCAGACCCCGTCCATCTCCTGAAAGATCAGAGCTCCACGAGGCCTTCTCCCGCAACACTAGGCCTGCAGGACTGCTTCGGCACCAGAATCCGTGGTGAACGTGATCATTCGCGCTGGTGAGGAAGGGGAGTCGGCGATCATGAGGAGGTGCTGAAGGCGGCGTCGAACGCCGACGACGGCGGGTCGAACAGCTGCGAGCGGACGAACCGCAGAGCCTCCGGAGCGCCATGCAATCGGTCCATCCCGGCGTCCTCCCACTCGATCGAGATCGGACCGTCGTATCCGATGGTGTTCAGCATCCGGAAGCAGGCCTCCCACGGGACGTCGCCGTGACCGGTCGAGACGAAGTCCCAGCCGCGCCGCGGGTCCGCCCAGGCGAGGTGCGAGCCCAGCCGGCCGTTGCGGCCGTTGCCAACCTGCTTCTTCGCGTCCTTGCAGTCGACGTGGTAGATCCGGTCGCGGAAGTCCCAGAGGAAGCCCGCCGGGTCGAGGTCCTGCCAGATCATGTGGCTCGGGTCCCAGTTGAGGCCGAACGCCGGTCGATGCCCGATGGCCTCCAGGGTCCGCACGGTCGTCCAGTAGTCGTAGGCGATCTCGGACGGATGGACCTCATGCGCGAATCGGACGCCGACCTCGTCGAACACGTCCAGGATCGGGTTCCAGCGATCGGCGAAGTCCCGGTATCCCGCGTCGACCAGCTCCTCGGAGACCGGCGGGAACATCGCCACGTACTTCCAGATCGACGAGCCCGTGAAGCCCACGACCGTGTCGACGCCGAGGCGGGCCGCGGCCCGGGCCGTCATCTTCATCTCCTCCGCCGCGCGCTGCCGCACCCCCTCGGGATCGCCGTCGCCCCAGATCCGGTCCGGCAGGATGTCGCGGTGTCGCGCGTCGATCGGGTCGTCGCACACCGCCTGCCCCTTGAGGTGGTTGGAGATCGCCCACACCTTCAGGCCGTGCTTCTCCAGGACGTCGCGGCGGGAGCGCAGGTACGCGTCGTCCTCGGCGGCCCGCCATACGTCGAGGTGGTCACCCCAGCACGCGATCTCGAGGCCGTCGTACCCCCATTCCGAGGCCAGCCGGGCGACCTCCTCGAACGGCAGATCCGCCCACTGGCCGGTGAACAGCGTGATCGGTCGGCTCATGCTTCCCTCTCCCCTTCCGGTGATCGTCGGAGGATCCTGGCACTCTGACAGCCAGAATCCTCCAACGATCACCACATTGGAGACGGGGGCCCGGCCGGCACCGAGCCCCCGTCGTCTGCGGGTGGCGGACGGGGACCGGTGCCGGCCGATCCCCGTCCCGACATCAGAGCTGTGACTTCAGCGACTCCGCGATCGCGAGCAGGTTCGCGCGCGCCGCCTGGTCCTTCACTCCCTTCGCCACGCTGACGAAGCGGTCGAGCGAGGCTCGCGCCTGGCCGTCCAGCCCGTCCTCGGCCAGCCGCTCCGCGACATCGAGGTGGGTCCGCAGCTGGATCGACTGGCTGAGCGTGATCGCCCGGTCGGCCCGGTACTGCGTGATCACCGCTCGCGCTCCGTCCCAGGTGGCGACAACCGTGAACGCCACGCTCGACTCGGTCACGTGCCCGGCCTGGTCCGTCGCGGTCACCGCGAGCTGGTGAGCCCCGACGCCGGGGGTGAGCGTCGAGGGGTTCTCGATCGCCTCCCCGTCGAGGGTCACGTCGACCCCTGCGACCCCGGAGGTGGCGTCCTCGGCCGAGGCGACCAGCTCGATCGCCGCGCCGAGGTCGTACGACCCGCCTTCCTCGACGCCCGTGACCGACACCACTGGGGCGGTGGCGTCCAGCTGGACGGTCACCGCGACCGGCTCGGAGACGTTGCCGGCCTCGTCCGTGCCGCGGACCTGGACCTCGTGTACCCCGTCGTCGGCAACCGCGAGCGGCTCGGTGTACGCCGCCCAGTCCCCGTCGCCGGCCTTGGCCTCCAAGGCGACCACGCCGCCACGGTCGTCGGTGCCGGTCGCGGTGAGCGTGACCGGCGAGACGTACCAGCCGTGGGCGCCGTCGGGCTCGGCCGGATCGACCGCGACATCGACCACCGGCGGCACCGTGTCCGGCTCCTCGTCCTCCACCAGGCGGAAGTAGTCGAAGGCCACCGTCACGGGAGTCTCCTGGTCCGGGCCGATCGCCATCACCCCGAACGACGTCATCGGGGCGTCGTTCGTCACCGGGTCGCCGAGCGGCGTCCAGGTGACCCCGCCGTCACTGATCCAGCCGGTGTAGGTGTCGCCAGTCTTGGCCAGGCGGAGGTAGTACCAGCCGCTCTCCGAGGTCTCGGCGACGTCGACGTTTCGGTTGCCGCCGTTGCCGAACGAGCCGTTGCGCTCGGAGACCAGCTCGGCGCGGAGGTCGGTCGGCGAGGACGCCGCGTTGGTGGCCACGACGTCGAGCTTCACGTAGTCGTCGTCACCGCCGTACGCCAGCAGACCGGCCAGCTGCCACTGGTGCAGCATCGTCGGCGTCAGCCGGGTCTCGATCGTCCAGTCGCCCTCGGGCAGCTCCTGCAGCACGAAGTTGCGCGGGCCCTGGTTGTCCGAGCCGTTGATGTCCCCCGGCTGGGTGACGATCTTGAGCGACCCGCCCGACACGGCGACCTTCGAGGAGTCGTAGCGCACCACCGAGTCCCAGCGGCACCCGTCGAGCGCGTCGCCGTCGAACTCCTCGGAGGGTTCCCGCACGCCGTCGTCGTCGAGGTCCGGCGTGATGGTGAAGTGGTCGAACGACGCCGACACCTCGGTGGCCCCGGTGTCGCCGGCCGCCACCAGCCCGATCGTCGCGCCGTCGAGCACCGCCGCCGAGCTGTCCAGCGCGGTCCAGCTCTCGCCATCGGCCGAGTACGCCGCCGTGAGTGCCGAGCCGTCGCTGGTCAGCTTGAGGTGGACGGTGGACGGGAAGTCGGCGGGCAGGGCCTGGTTGTCGTGCCAGGTCCGGGTGCCGCCGGCCTCGGTCTGGAACTCCAGCAGCCGGCCGCCGCTGTTGTTGCGGGTGAAGGCGAGCTTGACGTAGTCGTCGTCGCCCTCGTGCAGGAGCAGGCCGGCGTGCTGCCAGTGCCTGGTGTGGGCGAGGTTCACCGTGGTGGTGACCTCCCAGGCGCCGTCGCGGGCCGGCTGGCCCACGTAGCTGATCGGTCCGGTGACACCCTCGTTGATGTCGCCCTGGGGCACCGGCAGCACGAGCGCGCCGCCGGCCAGGGTGGCCTCCTGGTCGGGAGCCGTGCGGACCGTCGTCCAGCGGGTGTCGTTCAGTGCCGTGCCGTCGAAGCCGTCGGTGCCGGAGACCAGGCAGACCGGCCCGGGTTCGGGCTCGGGATCCGGCCCGGGCGGCTCGTCGGTGAGCGTGAAGCCGCTGAACTCCACGGTACTGGTGGCGCTGGCGCTGTGCGCGGTGACCGCCAGGCCGATGTCCTGCACCGATGCTGCTCCCGGCAGCGTCACCGGCGGTCCGGCCGCGGTGAAGTTCTCACCGTCCTTGCTCCAGTACGCGGTGTACTGGTCGCCGTCGCGGGCGATCCGGACCCACGCCGGATAGCTGGTGGTACTGGCACCCGTACTCGCGTCGAGCTGGCCGTTGCCGTCGGTGTCGCGCAACCACTCGAAGCCGAGACCCGGACGGAGCATCATCGCGGCGTACCCCGGCGAGCTGCCCGGCGCCGTGACGTCGTTGCGGACGATGAGACCCGCCTTGGCGGAGTTGTTGGAGTTGGTCTGGCTCTCGATCTTCACCGTGGCGGTCCACTGCTCGCCGATGGCACCCGGCAGGTACACGGCGCCGTACTCGTCGGTGCCCTGCCACATGTTCGAGCCGCCGGAGTCGATCACCCAGGTGTCGGAGTCCGGCCGGTCGAACGTGGTCGTGGTGTTGGTGAACTCCTGCCAGTCGCCGTAGAGGTCGCCCACCTCGGCCACCACGATGCGCGAGGTCGTGCTGACCCCGTTGTCGTTCGTGGCGACCGCCGTGAGCTGGTACCGCTTCTCCTCGGTGGCGTTCCAGACCGCCTCGTACGGAGCCTCGGTGTCGACGCCGATCGAGGCGCCGTCGACGAGGAACTCCACCTGGGTGATCGTGTTCTCGGCGTCGGAGGCGTCGGCCGTGACCGCGATCTCTCCCGGCTCGAGGTCGTCGTCGGGACCTGGAGCGGTGATGGCGACCTTCGGCTTGGACGTCGGCGAGACGCCCTTGCCGTCGGCCTCGACGAAGTTGAGCCGACGCTCGCCCGCACCCGGGAAGACCGCGTACAGGGTGAACGTCTGGCCCGGATCGTCGACGGTGACGCGCACGTCGGTGTAGCTCGACGCGCCGGTCGCGGGCACCTCGGCGGTGCCGAGCAGTTCGCCGTCGGGGGCATCGCGCCGCAGCTCGATCGTGCCGGCCGTGGCGGCCGACGCCCGCAGCACGAGTGCGTCGACATTGTGCAGGTTGACCGGGTCGTAGGACGCCCACGCGCCGTCCTGTCCGGCGATCGCGGTGCCGTGTCCCTCGACGTCACGCGAGGGCGCCGTGGTGGTGCCCTCCGAGTCGGTGACGAACTCGGCCTCGCGCTGCTTCGGGAACAGCCGGGTGATGTCCGAGCCGGTCAGGGCCGGGATTCCACCTTCGCCACCGGTGTCGGTGTAACGCCCGTCGAGGACGTAGAAGACGTTCATGTCCTCGCCGTGCCCGCCGCCCAGGGCCGTGACGGCGGTGCCGGTCCGTCCGGTGAACGGCTCGCTCGGGTGGGCGTGCTCGTCGTGACCGAGGCCCGGCTGGATGATCACCTCAGCGTCGTCGATCGTGGCGTCCTCAGCGTCGGTGACCGAGAGATCCCAGCTCACCTCGTCGCCGAAGTCGAAGAACCCGCCGTCGGGCGGCAAGGTGAACTCGACCTCGGGACGGGTGTTGCCCACGGTGATCGGCACGACGGTCGTGCCGGTCTTGCCGTGCGGGTCGGTGACGGTCAGCCGGGCGTCGAACACGCCGTTGGCCGGGTAGGTGTGGGTGGCGTCGGGCTCGGTCGCGTCGACGGTGCCGTCGCCCTCGAAGTCCCACGCGTAGGTCAGCGCCTCGTCCTCGGGATCCGTGCTGCCGGTGCCGTCGAAGCTCACCTCGAGCGGCGCGATGCCGGAGTCCGGCGAGGCGTCGGCGTGGGCGATCGGCGAGCGCGAGCCGGAGATGTAGTCGACGCGGTACAGCCCCGAGTTCGGGTTGTCCCGGCCGAATCCACCGCCCCAGTCCAGGACGTACATCGAGCCCTCGGGGCCGAACTTCGAGTCGATCGGCGCCAGGAACTGCTCGTTGGTGAGGATCGGGTTGACCTTCTCGACGGCTCCGCTGCCCTCACCGTCGAGGATCATCGAGTACATCTTGTTGCGGGCCCACTCGTAGAAGAACGGCTTGCCGTCGTAGGACTCGGGGAACTTGGTGTCCGACTCCAGCGCGGGGTCGTAGGAGTAGAACGGGCCGCCCATCGGGGCCAGTCCGCCCCCCTGGGGGATCACCGACGGCACCGACGAGCGCTGGTAGCCGTACCACATCCGCGGCGCCTTGGCGGCCGGGAGCTCGGTGAGGCCGGTGTTGCCCGCGGAGTCGTTGACCGGTGCGGCGCAGTCGAAGTAGTCGCCCACGACGACCGGGTTCGGCCGGTAGTCCACGTCGCGGAACGGCTCGTTGTTGCCCATGCACAACGGCCAGCCGTAGAAGCCGGGCTCGGTGATGTAGTTCCACTCGCTGATGCCGGCCGGCCCGCGGTTGGGGTTGTCGCTGCCGTTGTCCGGGGAGTAGTCGGCCAGCCCGATCGCGCCGGTCTCCTGGTCGACGGAGAACCGGAACGGGTTGCGGAACCCCATGGCGTAGATCTCCGGGAGGGTCTTCTCGGTCCCCGGCGGGAACATGTTGCCCTCGGGGATCGTGTACGTCCCGTCCGGCTCCGGATGGATGCGGAGCAGCTTGCCGCGCAGGTCGTTGGTGTTGGCCGAGGTGGCGCGGGCGTCGTGGAAGGTGCCCGGGCGCTCGGACAGCGGCGCGTAGCCGCCGGACGGCTCGGAGTGGGGGTTCACGTCGTCGCCCACGCTGAGGTACAGGTTGCCCTGGGCGTCGAAGTCGAGGCCGCCGCCGGTGTGGCCGGGCTCGTCGGGCAGCCTCCGGGCCGGCACCTCGAGCAGCACCTTCTCGGTCGCCGGGTCGATCTGCGAGCCCGCGCCGACGGTGAAGCGCGACAGCCGGTTGAAGAAGATCGCCGGGTCCGTGTCGTCCGTGCTGGCTGGCGAGTAGTAGACGTAGAGGTGGCCGGTGTCGGCGAACGCCGGATCGAGCGCGATGCCCAGCAGGCCGTCCTCGCCGCCGGAGTACACCGGGATGGTCACCGCCGTGGACGTGACCTGCGTCGCTGGGTCGTAGACCCGGATCTGGCCGCGGACCAGCTCGGTGTAGAACACCCGGCCGTCCGGCGCCACGTCGATCGCGAACGGTGCGCTGGTGTTCTGGTCCAGCGGCACCTTCTCGAACTGGTTCCAGTCGGTGCCGCCGCAGTCGCCCTCGACCATCCCGGCCGCCCATTGAACGCCGCCCACGATGTGCTGCACGAGGTCCGGCTCACCGGTGTAATGCGCGCCGAAGTGGCCCATGCCGGTCATCCAGGCGCGACCGCCGTCGTAGTTCTTGCACCACGAGATGGGGTGGTCGTAGCCCATGGCGTTGCCACCGGCGTCGTAGGTGGTCTCGTCCATGGTGGCCAGCACGTGGGCGTCGCCACGGACGTTCAGCGCGTAGTTGTACCACTCGTCCGCGCGGTCCCAGCGCTGCGGGAGGTGTTCTGTCGAGGGGTGGGTCTGGTCCTCGACGCGCACCGTGCCGGGCAGGCCCGGGCTCGTCCCGGTGGCCGCGTGACCAGGCATGAGCGTGCCGATCATCTCGTCCCACCAGGCGTAGTTGCCCCGCATGTCAGTGGCGTTGTGGATGGCGACGATGCCGCCGCCGGCCTGCTGGTACCGCTCGAGGGCGGCCTTCTGCTCGGCGTTCCACGGGTCGCCCGAGGCCTGGAACATCACCAGCGCGTCGAAGCGGGCGAGGTCCTCGTCGTTGAAGATCGCGGCGTCCTCGGTGTGTTCGGAGCTGATGCCCGCCGCCGTGAAGGCCGCTTGCAGCACCGGCGTGCCCTGCTCGATCGCTTCGGTGTGCCGGAACTGCGTGGTCTTGGTGAAGATCAGGACATGGGCCTCGCCGTGCTCGCCGTCGTGGCCGGGATGGGCCGACGACGGGACGAACGACAGCAGCGAGAAGGCCAACAGGGCGGCGAGGGCCGCAGCGAGGATCCGTCCCCAGCGGGGACGATGCACGACGGTCATGGGGGGACCTCCGAGAGGTTGAACGA
Source organism: Jiangellaceae bacterium (assembly GCA_036566745.1). GTDB lineage: Bacteria > Actinomycetota > Actinomycetes > Jiangellales > Jiangellaceae > DATCVR01. The sequence goes on from DATCVR010000293.1 coordinate 17,873, forward strand.
CCTGTGTCATGAAGAGTCGGAACCCCGCGGCGTGCCGGCGCCTGCGGATGGACGTGCGGCGTCGGCGGCTAGGTCACCACTCCCTTCAGGAAGGCGAGCCCCTCGGTGGCGAGGGCGTCCTGGCTGCTCGCCAGCGGCCGCCAGATCGACGCGGCGGTGGCGATCGTGGCGTTGTCGGCCGTGAACGACTCGATGACCAGCGGGCCGTCATAGGCGGCGTCGTCGAGCGCGGCCATGATCGCCGGCCAGTCGAGGTGGTCGGCCCCGGGCGCACCGCGGTCGTTGGCGCAGACCTGGACGTGCGCGATCCGGCCGGCCGCGCGCCGGATCGCCGCCGCGACGTCCTGTTCCTCGATGTTCATGTGGTAGACGTCGAGGGCCAGCCCGCAGGCGTCGGCGGGGAGCCCGTCGAGCGCTTCCAGGGCCTGGTCCACGGTGTTGAGCAGGCTGGTCTCGTAGCGGTTGAGCGGTTCGACGGCCACGGTGACCCCGGCGGACCGGGCGTGCTCGACCACCGGCGCCAGGCCCTCGCGGAGCTCGGCGTAGTGCGCATGCCGGGCGGCGTCGTCCATCCGCCAGGTGCGGCCCACCGAGGCGTACGCCGGTCCGCCGATCACCGGTGAGCCCACCGTGGCGGCCACGTCCACGACGTGCCGGAGGTAGTCGCGAGTGGTGACGACCGTTCCCCGGTCCGTCGCCACCAACTCGCGGCCCTCCCCCATCACCAGGACGACGCTCGCGGCCAGACCGAGGTCGGCCAGCAGTGTCGCCGCGCGGCGCGGGTCCCAGTCGCCGGGGTTCTCCACCGGCAACTCGATCACGTCGAAGCCCCAGTCGCGGATCCGTGGCGCGAGGCCGGCCAGCGCCGAGTCGCTCAGCGGAGAGGTCCACACCCAGGTGTTGACGCCCAGCGCCCGGGTCATCGAATCAGCTCCTTCAGCGGCCGCCCCTCCCCCGTTGATCTTGGAGTTTCGGCGGAATCAACCCGACATACCGGGGCACGACTCAGCCGAAACTCCAAGATCAACGAGAGGGGTGGAGGCAGTGGACGGGCTACCGGTCCTGCCAGGCCTGCGGGTAGCCCGGCAAGTCCTCGCCGCCGAACTTCGCGTAGTGCAGGCTCGGCATGTCGGCGTTGCGGTCGAGGTACTCGTCGCGGTCCTCTTCGGTGATCGCGTCCTGCGGGAGCACCCACTCCGACGGGACCTGCTCGCCGTTCCAGATGTCCACGGCCGCCAGGATCGGCGTCCGCCACTGGAAGTTCGAGTACACCGGCGAGATCGCCGTCATGCCGGTCTCCTGCCACTTGCGCATGAAGCTCAGCTCGTCCTCGCCGACCATCACCGGGTAGTCCTGCCCGGCGTCCTCGAACGCCTCGATGGCCGCCACCGCGCCGTCGCCGGCGTCCATCCAGATGCCGTCGACGTCACCGCGCGAGAGGTACTGGGTGACGAGGTCCTTGATCTTCGCGCCGTCGCCCCCGGTGAACTCGTCACCGAGCACCTCGAGCTCGCTGTCGCCGAAGATCTCCTGCGCCGCGGCCCAGCGGTTCTCCAGCACGTCGACTCCGGGCAGGATCCGCAGTGCGAGCACCGTCGAACCCGGCTCGAGGTTCTCGACCAGGAACTCCGCACCGTCGGCGCCGTACGCGTAGCCGCCGATCGGGTGGATGAACGTGACCATACAGTCGCTGTTCACGCCACGGTCGAAGACGATCACCGGCACACCGCTGTCACAGGCCGCCTCGACGGCCGGGGTCAGCGTCGCGGTGGTCGACGGCGAGATGATGATCGCGTTGCAGTCGCCGGCATCGATGAACGCCTGGATGTCCGAGATCTGCTTGTTGTCGTCGTCGGCGGCGTCGGACACCCGGAACTCGCCGATCTCGCCGGCCTCCTGCAGCACCTTCACCTGTTCCTGCATCGTGATCCAGCCGGTGACCCGCCACGGGTTGCTGACCGAGGCGTTCGAGAAGCACAGCGTGTTGCCGTCCTGGGCGAACTCGGCCGTGTCGACCATCTCGGGCTCGATCGCCTGCAGCCAGGGCTCGTCCTCGGACCCTTCGGGAGCGATGTCGCGCTGGGCCAGCTGCCGGTCGAAGTCGGCACGGACGAACCACTCGTCGTCGGCTCGCGCGTCGGACTCCTCGCCGGCCGGCTCGGACGCCTCCGGTGTCGCCTCGTCGGGCTCGTCGGTGGTACAGGCCGCGAGCGCGAGGCTCGCCGCCGCAAGGCACGCGAAGAGCGTGCGGGACGTACGCATCATGTCCTCCTAGGCGGGGGCTTGCGTGGGTAGTAGCTCTTGGGTCGGGTCGGGACGCGCCGCCGGACGCGAGGTCTGGCGGGCGGCGTAGGCAACAGCGGCGATGATGATCACGCCTTGCAGCGCTGGTCTGAGCGTCGACGGGAAGCTCAGTTGGTTGAACAGGGTGAACAAGGCTTCGAGAGCCAGGGCACCGGCCATCGCCGCGACGACCGTTCCTCGCCCCCCGCCGAGGACGACCCCGCCAAGCACTACCGCGGTGATCGCCGTGAACTCCAACCCCTGGCCGACCTGGGCCGTCACGCCCGCGAACCCGCCGATCAGGATGCCCGCCACCGTCGCCAGGAGTGACGACAGCACGAACGCGATGACACGGACGCGACCCACCCGGACGCCCGAGAACGCCGCGGCCTTCTCGTTGTCGCCGACCGCCATCAGGGTCTTGCCGAACGGACGCCGCATCAGCGCCGCCGCCATGATGCCGAGCCCGAGCAGGATCAGCAGCGCCCAGGGCAGCTGGCGCACGACCGGCAGCTCGATGCCGCCCCGCCCGGCCTGCCGGAACGCCTCCGACAGCGCTCCGGTCGGCGCGCCTCCGGTCCACAGCCGCACGGCGCCGAACAGCACCATCATCATGCCGAGCGTCGTGATGAACGACGGCACCTTGAGGACCGTGGTGACCAGGCCGTTGACCAGCCCGACCACCAGGCCGAAGGCGATCATGACCAGGATCACCGGGACCGTGCGCGACTCCTCGCCGTCGATGAACCGGGCGGCGATGACCACCTGGGCCCCCACCAGCGAGCCCACCGAGAGGTCGAACTCGCCGGAGACGATCACGAAGCACTGGCCGATGGCCAGGATCACCAGTGGGGCGGCCTTCTTCACGAACGCCATCAGCGACGGCGGCTCCATGAAGCCCGGGTTGAGCGCGAAGATCACCACGAACGTGACGATGAGCAGCGCGAACACCGTCCCGGTGCCGCCGCCGAAGAGGCGCCTCAGGCCGTCTCTCATCGGGTGCCTCCCTGGGCCGGCACCGGTTCGCGCGATCCACCGGAGCCCGGATCGGCCTCGGCGAAGCGCACCCGGCTCGCCTTGCGGTCGATCTGGCGGCGGGCGTAGATCGCGACGGCGGTGACGATGATGACGCCGCGCAGCACGTCCTTGAAGAACGGGTTGATCTCCATGACGTTGAATACCGTGTCGAGGACGGCCAGGATCAGCACTCCGGCGATCGTCCCGGCGATACCGCCGCGCCCACCGAGCAGGTAGGTGCCGCCGAGCACGACGGCCGCGATCGAGTCGAGCTCGTACCCGGAGTTGTAGACCAGCGCGCTGCCGGTGCCGAAGCGGGCCGCGATCAGCAACCCCGCCGCGCCGGCCGCGACCGAACACAGGACGTGCGCGGTGATCATCACCCGGTCGGTCCGGATGCCGGAGAGCCTGGCGACGTCGGCGTTGCCGCCCACCGCGTACATGCTGTAGCCGGAGCGGGTCTTGCGGAGGTACACAATCGCCGCGGCGGCCACCAGCAGCATCACCGCCGTGGACACCGGGATCACGCCGATGCGGCTGTAGCCGAAGAGCTGGAACGTCTTCGGGACGTCGCCGGCGGGCCCCTTGTACTGCGTGTCGAGGTAGCCCTTGATGATCAACCCGACGCCGAGGGTGGCGATGAACGCGTTGACGTTGAGCTTGGTGATGATCAGGCCGTTGGCCAGCCCGATCAGCGCGGACACCACGAGCGCCGCGGCGATGCCGAGCGGGATGCGAGCCGGTTCGCCGGCCATCGCGGTCGCGCCGACCAGGCTCGCCAGCGCCGCCACGTAACCCACGGACAGGTCCAGCGAGCGGCACAGGATCACCAGCGTCTGCCCGATCGCCACGAAGCCGAGCAGGCTCGACCGGGTGAGCATGTCGACGATGTTCGCCGAGCTGAGCAGGTTCCCGGCACCGGTGACCGCGACGAGCACGGTGCCGATGACGATGATCCCCAGCAGCGCGAGGTACACCAGGCCGGTGGTCCCGATGCGCCTGCGCACCGGAGCCTGGGCGACCGGCGGCGCGGTCATGACGCACCCCCGTTCGCGACGTGGCCGGCGGCCATCGCCATGACGGTCTCCTCGTCGGATTCGGCCGGCAGCTCACCGGCCACCCGCCCGTCCCGCAACACCACGATCCGGTCGGCCATGCCGATCAGTTCGGGCAGTTCGGAGGAGATCATCAGGATCGCCACTCCGGACGCGGCCAGCTGGCGGATGACCTCGTACACGGCGTGCTTGGCACCCACGTCGATGCCGCGCGTGGGTTCGTCGAGGACGATCACCGACGGCTCGGTGACCAGCCACTTCGCCAGCACGACCTTCTGCTGGTTGCCGCCGGACAGGAAGCGCACCTCGGTGTCCGTGCTGCGGGCGACCAGTTCGAGGCTCGACAGGATGCCGGGGACGTTGCGGGCCCGCCGCGCGGCCGAGCCCGGTATCACGGCGTCGAGGACGAGCCGGGCGTTGGCGAGCACCGACTGGTTCAGCGCGAGCCCTTCGGTCTTGCGGTCCTCGGTGACCAGTGCGAGGCCGGCCCGCACCGCCTGCCGGGGTGAGCGCAGCCGGACCGGGTGACCGTCGACGCGAACCTCGCCGCGCACGAACCGGTCGATGCCGAACAGCGCGTGCGCGAGTTCGGTGCGCCCGCTGCCCTGGAGGCCGGCGAGACCGGTGATCTCGCCGGCTCGAACGTCGAGGTCGACGCCGTCGAGCTGCCCGTTGCCCGCGCCGCGGATCTCCAGCCGGGCCGCGCCGCGCGAGGTGCCCGCGACCTTGTCGGGGAAGAAGCTGGTGATCGGGCGGCCGACCATCGCGCGCACCAGTTCGTCCGGGGTGATGTCGGCGGTGTCGACGGTGCGGACCAGCGCGCCGTCCTTGAGGATCGTGACCCGATCGCTGAGGTCGAAGATCTCCTTGAGCCGGTGCGAGACGTAGAGCACCGCGACGCCACGCTCGCGCAGGGTGTCCACCAGCCGGTACAGGAGCTCGACCTCATGCTCGGCCAGCGCGGCGCTGGGCTCGTCCATCGAGATGATCCGCGCGTCGTAGGAGATCGCCTTGACGATCTCGACCACCTGCTGCTCGGCCACCGAGAGCGACCGCACCCGGGCGTCCGGCGAGAGCTGCGTCAGGCCGAGGTCGGCGAGCAGAGCGGCGGTGTCGGCCGACATCCGGGCGGCATCCACCAGGCGGCGGCGCCGCGGCTCGCGACCGAGGAAGACGTTCTCGGCCACGGTGCGCTCGGGCAGGAGGTTGAACTCCTGGAACACCGTGGACACGCCGGCCTGCTGGGCCTGCAGCGGGTGCTCGAAGGCCACCGGCTGGCCGTCCAGCTGGACCTCGCCGGCGTCGGCCGCGTAGACCCCCGCCAGCACCTTCATCAACGTCGACTTGCCCGCGCCGTTCTCGCCCACCAGCGCGTGGACCTCGCCGGCGCGCAGATCGAGGTCGACGCCGTGCAGGACGCGGACACCGAGGAACGACTTCTCGATCCCGGTCATCCGCAGCACCGTGGCGGCTCGGGCCGGTGCCGTGGTCATGGCGCCACCTCCACCCAGCTCGACGTGGCAGCCGAGGCGACGACCGCCTCGGCCAGGCGGGCCGCCCGCAGCCCGTCGGCGAAGGTCGGCAGGCCGTCGGGCTGCTCGCCGCCGATGGCCGCGTACGTGTCCGCCACGAAGGCGTCGAAGCAGTCCTGGTACCCCTGGGCGTGACCTGCGGGAACACGGGCGTATCGGGCGGCAGCCGGGGTGAGGGTCTGGGGGTCGCGGACCAGGAGCAGGCTGGCGTCCCGGCCGCCGCGCCACAGCAGCTCGGGGTTCTCCTGGTCGAAGGCGAGCGTGGCCGACGGACCGGAGATCTCCAGCACGAGGCGGTTCTTCCGGCCGGCCGACACCTGGCTGATGACGCAGGATCCCGGAGCGCCGCCGGTGGTCGTGAACTGGAGGGTGACGACGTCCTCGGTGCCGACGTCGCGGCGGGCGCCGTCCGGGCCACGACGCTCGTTGACGGTCGCGGCCTGGGCGCTGAGCCGGGCGATCCGATCACCGGTGACGAACTCGAGCAGGTCACACCAGTGCGAGCCGATGTCGCCGAACGCGCGCGTGGCGCCGCCGAGGGCCGGGTCGACCCGCCAGTTGTCGTCGCTGGGGTGCAGGAGCCAGTCCTGGAGGTAGCTGCCGTGGGCGAGGGTGAGGGTGCCGATCTCGCCGCGCCGCACCAGCTCGCGCGCCTCGCGCACCATCGGGTGGAAGCGGTAGACGAAGGGCACGGTGGCGACTTTGCCCTGGTCGCGGGCCGCGTCGGTCATCGCCGCGGCAGTGGCGGCATCCGTGGCCAGCGGCTTCTCGCAGACCACATGGGCGCCCGCGGCGAGGGCGGTGAGCGTCGACGGCGCGTGCAGAGCGTTGGGCGTACAGACGTGGACCACGTCGACGTCGAGAGCCGCGAGCAGCTCGTCGAGATCGCCGAAGGCCCGCTCGCCGCCCAGCTCGGGAAGGGCGGCCGCGGCCCGATCGAGGCTCGACCCCACCACGCCCACCACTCGCCCTCCGGCCACCCGCACCGACCGAGCGTGGACCCGACCCATGAAGCCGGTGCCCACGATGGCCGCGCGGTAACCGCGAGCCGCCGGAGCATCGCCGCCGGTCGCGGGGTGTGTGACGGGGGCCACTGCCATGTCGAGGAACTTATGGGGACCTTCTGCCGCATGTCAATCAAAAGTTGCAGGTTCTTTACCTATTAGTTTCGGCGGCCCGCAAGGAAGTCGGATGTGTTTCACTATCGGGGTGGCAGAAGAGAGGGTTCAGACGCTTCGAGCGAGCCGGACACAGACCCGTGAACGCACCGAGTCCGCGGCCGTCGCCGTCGTCGGAGCCGGCGCGCTCCTCACCCTGATGCGGGACGGCAGACCCCGGACCCGCTCCGAACTCGCCGAGGTCACCGGCCTGGCCAGGTCGACCGTCGCCCAGCGCGTCGACGCGCTCATCGCCGCCGACCTCATCGAACCGGCCGGCGAGGCGACGTCGAGCGGAGGCCGCCCACCCACCCGGTTCGCGTTCAATCCCGCCGCCCGCCTCGTGCTGGCCGCCGACATCGGGGCGACCCACGCCCGGCTGGCGATCACCGACCTCGCGGCGACGGTGCTGACCGAGAAACGTGAGGACCTCGACATCGCGCTCGGTCCGGAGCGGGTGCTCGACTGGGTCGTCGACACCGCCCACGACCTCCTCGCGACCGTCGGCCGCCCGGCCGGCGACCTCCTCGGCATCGGCATCGGCCTGCCCGGTCCGGTCGAGCACTCCACCGGACGGCCGGTGAACCCGCCGATCATGCCGGGCTGGGACGGCTTCGACGTGGCCGGCTACCTCCACGACCGGCTCGGTCTGCTGGCCCTGGTCGACAACGACGTCAACATCATGGCCCTGGGCGAGCACTTCACCCAGTGGCGCGACTCGCCGTACCTCATGTTCGTCAAGGTCGCCACCGGCATCGGCAGCGGCCTGATCAGCGACGGCCGGCTCCATCGCGGCGCCCAGGGAGCCGCGGGCGACATGGGCCACCTCCAGCTCCCGCACGGCGCCGACGTCGTGTGCCGATGCGGCAACACCGGCTGCCTCGAGGCCGTGGCCAGCGGCGCGGCCATCGCGGCCAAGCTCACCGCCCAGGGCATTCCCGCAGGTGGCAGCCATGACGTCGTCGCACTCGCCCGCAGTGGGTCGGTCGAGGCCCTCCAGCTCCTGCGCCAGGCCGGCCGCGACATCGGCGAGGTGCTGGCGGCGGCGGTGAGCCTGTTCAACCCGTCGGTGATCGTCATCGGCGGGTCGCTGTCACAGGCCGGTGAGCACCTGATCGCAGGCGTGCACGAGGTCGTCTACCGGCGCTCGCTGCCCCTGGCGACCCAGCACCTCCGGATCGTGCAGTCGCGCACCGGCGAGCGCGCGGGCATCATCGGCGCGGCTGTGATGGCCATCGACCACGCGCTTTCCCCCGGCCAGGTCGACCAGCTGGTGGCCAGCGGGTCGTAAGCTGATTCGCACATCTCCCGGCCGCCGGACGGAGCTACCGCGGGTGTTTCACGTCGTCTTCTACGAGCCGAGGATCCCGCCCAACACGGGCAACACGATCCGGACGGCCGCAGCCACCGGCGCCCACCTCCATCTCGTCGAGCCGATGGGTTTCGACCTCTCCGACACCAAGCTGCGCCGGGCCGGGCTCGACTACCACGACCTCGCCGACGTCACCGTCCACCCCGATCTCGCCGACGTGTGGAAGTCCGTAGGCCCGGCCCGCGTGTACGCGTTCACGACAGCCGCGACCACCCGCCACAGCGACATCGCCTACGCGCCCGGCGACGTGCTGCTGTTCGGCCCGGAGCCGACCGGGTTGCCGCCCGAGGTCCTCGTCGATCCGGTCGTCACCGACCAGGTCCGCATCCCGATGCGCGCCGGGCGGCGCTCGCTCAACCTGTCCGCCTCCGCCGCCATCGCCGTCTACGAGGCCTGGCGCCAGCACGACTACCTCGGGAGCTGAGCGATGAGCGTGCGGCTGCCCCGCTGGCTAGCCCGGTTCAACAAGGTCGGCACCAACAAGGTCATGGGCCTGTGGGCGCCGTACCTGCCGCCGTGGGCCGTCGTGGCTCACCGCGGCAGGCGCTCGGGCACGCCGTACCGCACCGTCGTCCTCGCCTTCCGCAGCGGCGACACGGTGGTGATCGCGCTGACCTACGGCCGCACCGACTGGCAACGCAACGTGATGGCGGCCGGCGGCGGCGAGATCACCCAGTTCGGGCGCACGCTGAGCATGAGTGAGCCCCGGCTGGTGTCGTCCGCCGAGGCCGATGCCCTCCCCTCCGGCACCCGCTGGACGGCCCGGGTCTTCGGCGAGTCGCTGGTCGCCCACGTCGAGTGAACGGCCGGCGGGTCAGCAGTTGCTGGTCCCGGTGCCGATCGAGGTCCAGCGGCACGAGTCGATCAGGGTGCCCGGCGCATTGCGGAGGTAGGCGGTGTCGCCCGGGTTGTTCCAGACGTAGTTGCCCATGCCCCAGTACTTGTGGCCGGAGGTGTTCGTGCCGCGACCGGTGTGCACCGTCACCTTGCCACCCGGGGCCACCCGCGTGGTCGTGGCGAACCGGTACACGTGACCGGCCACGTCACGCAGCGTGTAGCCCCTCAGGTCGGCGATCTGGCTGGTCCGGTTGACGATCTCGACCCGCTCCAGGTTCAGGTGGGCGTTGGTCCTGGTGTCCGCGCCGGGCGGGTCGTAGTAGATCCGGTCGATCTCCCATCGTGGTGCCGATTCCGCAGGTGCGGCCAGGCCGGCCGTGACGGCCGCGGCGACCACAGCGGCGGCGCCCAGACGGCGCAGTACGTTGACCATGATTCCCCCCAATTGCCCCTCGAATGAATCATGCACACGATAGAGGCGAGACGCGGAGAAGATGATCGAATCAGGCAGATTGCCCACCGGTCGGCGGCCGAGGCCCGGGGCCGGGGCGATCCGGCTGGAACTTCTTCGCCCGACGTGTCGAAATCACGTGGGGCCCATTCGATGTCCAGGTGTATCGCCGCCCAGCAACCTAGAGTCGAGGCGGCACTCACGACAGGAGGACAGCTCATGCGGGTGATCGTCATGATCAAGGGCACCGGTGCCGACGAGAGCAAGATCGCTCCTACCGAGGAGATGCTCGCGGCGATGAGTGCCTACAACGAAGAGCTCGTCAAGGCCGGCATCATGCTCGACGGCCAGGGGCTCAAGCCCAGTTCCGAAGGTGCTCAGGTCGTCTTCGAGGGCGGTACCACCTCCGTCGTCGACGGACCGTTCACCGAGTCCAAGGAGATCGTCGCGGGGTACTGGGTGTGGCAGGTGAGCTCGCTCGAGGAGGCTCTCGAGTGGGCCAAGCGCTGCCCGTCCGACCCGTCGAGCGGCATGCGGGAGGTCCTGGAGGTGCGGCCGATCTTCGAGGCCGAGGACTTCGGCCCGGAGTACACGCCCGAGCTCCGCGAACGCGACGCCCGGATCGCCGACGAGCTCCAGGCCCGGCAGTCCGGCGCCTGAGCCCGGCAAGCTCGATCGGAGAGCGCCGTGGCAGACGCCAAGCGCACCGTCGAGGCGGTCTGGCGCATCGAGTCGGCGCGGCTCATCGCCGCGCTGACTCGCCTCGTCCGCGATGTCGGGCATGCCGAGGAGATCGCCCAGGACACGTTCCTCCTCGCCCTCCAGCAGTGGCCCGACCGGGGGATTCCGCCGAACCCCGGCCGCTGGCTGATGGCCACGGCCAGGTACAGGGCGATCGACCACCTGCGTCGCGAGCACTCACGAGACGAGAAGTACGCCCAGGTCGCAGCCGACCTCACGGTGTCGGGAGAGGGCAGCCTCCCCGCTCCCGACACCGCCGAGGCGGTCGACGACGACCTGCTGTCGCTGATCTTCGTCGCCTGCCACCCGGTGCTCCCCCGCGAGTCGCGGGTGGCGCTCACGCTCCGGCTGGTCGCCGGGCTCGGCACCGACGAGATCGCACGGGCCTTCCTCGTCCCGTCCGCCACCCTGGGGCAGCGGATCTCGCGAGCGAAGCGGACGCTCACCGAGGCCCACGTCCCGTTCGAGATCCCGCAGGAAGACGAGCTGCCCACCCGGCTCTCCGCGGTCCTGGAGGTGGTCTATCTGGTGTTCAACGAGGGCTACGCCGCCACGACCGGCGACGCGTGGATCCGCCGCGATCTCGCCAAGGAGGCGATGCGGCTGGGCCGGATACTGTCCGGCCTGCTACCCGGGCAACCCGAGGTACATGGCCTCGTGTCGCTGATGGAGCTGCAAGCGTCCCGGTTCGCCGCCCGGTTCGGGCCACACGGCGAGCCCGTCCTGCTACCCGACCAGGATCGCTCGCGCTGGGACCGCACCCTGGTGATCCACGGGCTGGCCGCGCTCGACCGCGCCACCCGCCTGCGCCGGCCGCTCGGCCCCTACACCGTCCAAGCGGCCATCGCCGCCTGTCACGCGCGGGCGCCACGGTTCGAGGACACGGACTGGGAGGCCGTCGTGGCGTTGTACGACGCGCTCGCCCAGCTCGCGCCGTCACCGGTCGTCGAGCTGAATCGCGCCGTGGCCGTCATGTACGCGGACGGACCCCAGGCTGCGCTCGACGCGATCGACGCCGTGCGCGGCGACCCGCGGCTCGCGCGCTATCACCTGCTGGGAGCCGTGCGTGGCGATGTTCTCCTCCGCCTGGGACGGCACGCCGAAGCCGCCGAGGCGCTGGAGACCGCGGCCGGTCTGGCGCCGACGCTGCGGGAACGGAACCTGCTCATGGAACGCGCCGCGGCCGCGATGTCCGAGGCCGAGACGGTCTAGCCGAGCGGCCGGGCCGGCCACCCGGCAGATCGAGCGGGCCGTCAGGCGAGCACGGCCTCGAACCGGTCCGCGTCGGAGAACGGCCCCACCACGGCCAGCACCGGGGTGGCGGAGAGCAGCTCGGCGGCGACGGCCCGGACGTCGTCGGGAGTGACGGCGTCGATGCGGGCCAGCAGCTCGTCGACGCTGGGCAGCTCGTCGTAGACCAGCTCGGCCTTGGCGATGCGGCTCATCCGAGCGCTGGTGTCCTCGAGGCCCAGGACGAGCCCGCCACGAGCCTGGCCCTTGCCGCGGTGGAACTCGTCGTCGCCGACGCCCGAGGCGGCGACGTCGGCCAGCACCTCGCGGGTGAGCTCGAGGACCTGGTCGACCTTCTTGGGCTGGCACCCGGCGTAGACGCCGACCATGCCGGTGGCGGCGAACTGCGAGGCGAAGGAGTAGACCGAGTAGGCCAGGCCGCGCTTCTCACGGATCTCCTGGAACAGCCGCGACGACATCCCTCCGCCGAGCGCGGCGTTGAGCACGCTCAGCGCGAACCGGCGATCGTCGTTGCGCGAGATGCCAGGAACGGCGAGCACGACGTTGGCCTGCTCGGTGGGACGGTCGAGCAGGACGACGCCGTGGCCGACCCGCGGCACGTGACCGCCGATGCGCGGCGGCGCCGGCTCGGCGTCGCCGCCGAGGAACGCGCCGAACGCCTGCCTGACCTGGCGGACGACGTCGGCGTGGTCGAGGTTTCCGGCCGCGGCGACGACGATGTGCTCGGGCCGGTACCGGTGGCGGTAGTAGCGGTTGACGACCTCGCGCGACATGCCGGAGATGCTCTCGACGGAGCCGAGAATCGGCCGTCCGAGCGGGTCGTCGTCCCACATCTGGCTGGTCACGAGCTCGTGTACGGCGTCGGAGGGATCGTCGTCGCGCATGGCGATCTCTTCGAGGACGACCTCGCGCTCGCTCTCGACATCGGCCGAGGCGATCAGCGACGACGTGACCATGTCGGAGACGACGTCGACGGCCAGCGGCAGATCGGTGTCGAGGACCCGCGCGTAGTAGCAGGTGAACTCTTTCGCCGTGAAGGCGTTGATCTCGCCGCCCACCGACTCGACGGACGAGGAGATCTCGAGCGCGTCACGCTGCGACGTGCCCTTGAACAGCAGGTGCTCGAGATAGTGGGTGGCACCGGCCTGGGTGGGCCGCTCGTCGACCGAGCCCACCCCGACCCAGATGCCGAACGACACCGACCGCACGGTCGGCATCGCCTCGGTGACGACCCGGAGGCCGCCGGGGAGGACGGTGCGGCGGACCAGTCCGCCGTCGTCCTCGCCCAGCAGCGTCCGGGTCGTTGCGCGGATCACGCCTCGACGGACTCGGTGGGCTCGCCGCCCTCGGCGGCGGCCGACTCGTCGACCACCGGGGAGAGCGAGAGCTTGCCGCGGTCGTCGATCTCGGTGATCTCGACCTGGATCTTCTGACCCACCGAGACGACGTCGTCGACGTTCTCGACGCGCTTGCCACCGGCCAGCGTGCGCAGCTTGGAGATGTGGACCAGGCCGTCCTTGCCGGGCAGCAGCGAGACGAACGCGCCGAAGCTCGTCGTCTTCACGACGGTCCCGAGGTAGCGCTCGCCGACCTCGGGCATCGTCGGGTTGGCGATCGCGTTGATCGCCGTGCGCGCGGCCTCGGCCGAGGGACCGTCGGCGGCACCGATGAAGATCGTGCCGTCGTCCTCGATGGCGATCTCGGCGCCGGTGTCGTCCTGGATCTGGTTGATGATCTTGCCCTTGGGCCCGATCACGGCACCGATCTGGTCGACCGGGATCTTGATGGTGATGATCCGCGGCGCGTACGGGCTCATCTCGTCGGGCCGGTCGATCGCCTCGGCCATCACGTCGAGGATGGTCAGGCGAGCGTCGCGGGCCTGCTGCAGCGCTGCGGCCAGCACGGAGGCCGGGATGCCGTTGAGCTTGGTGTCGAGCTGCAGTGCGGTGACGAACTCGCGGGTGCCGGCGACCTTGAAGTCCATGTCGCCGTAGGCATCCTCGGCACCGAGGATGTCGGTGAGCGTCACATAACGGGTCTGACCATCGATGTCGCCGGAGATGAGGCCCATCGCGATGCCCGCCACCGGCGCGCGCAGCGGCACCCCGGCGTTGAGCAGCGACATCGTGGACGCGCAGACCGAGCCCATCGAGGTGGAGCCGTTGGAGCTCAGCGCCTCGGAGACCTGGCGGATGGCGTAGGGGAACTCCTCGCGCGCCGGGATCACCGGCAGGAGCGCCCGCTCGGCGAGTGCGCCGTGGCCGATCTCGCGACGCTTCGGCGAACCCACGCGGCCGGTCTCGCCGGTCGAGTAGGGCGGGAAGTTGTAGTTGTGCATGTAGCGCTTGGACTTCTCGGGCGAGAGGGTGTCGAGCTTCTGCTCGAGGCTGAGC
>DATCVR010000294.1:0-4338 GCA_036566745.1 Jiangellaceae bacterium
GGGTTGGTGGCGAGCAGGTTCTGGTGGCTGTCGCGGACGAACGCGACGCCTTCGGTGATCGAGTCGAGTGCCCACTGGAGCGAGGGTCGCGGGGGCGCGGGCTTCGACGGTCGGCGCCGGGCTCGTGCTGAGGTGGGGATGCCGTCGGCGGCGCGGGCGAGGTCGAGCAGGTGGGCTCGTTCGGTGTCGTTGAGCTGGAGTGCGTTGGAGATGGCGTCGAGCACGGATGCGGAGGCGCCGCCGATCGCGCCGCGCTCGAGGCGGGCGTAGTACTCGACGCTGACGCCGGCGAGCAGGGCCACCTCCGAGCGGCGCAGCCCGGGCACCCGTCGGTTGGGACCGGGTGGGAGGCCGGCGTCCTGCGGAGTCACCTTGGCCCGGCGGGTGGTGAGGAACTCGCGTACCTCTGCTCGGTTGTCCATTTCCCCAGGATAGAGCGGCATTCGTGGTCGAGGGGTGCCCTTCTGGTGCACCCCTCGACAGTGACTTCTACGTCCACGCGGAGCGGCGTTGACTTGTCCCGTGGGACGAATCCCACGACGAAACTTCGACGAAGGACTCAGAGGACTCAGCATGCGTGGAGTAGTGATGCACGGCCCGGGCGACGTACGTGTCGAGGACCGTGAGGACCCGAGGATCGAGGCTCCGACCGACGCCGTCATCCGGGTGACCGCGGCGTGCGTATGCGGCTCGGACCTGTGGCCCTACCGCGGCCAGGAGCCTGCCGAGGGTCTGCTGATGGGGCACGAGTACGTCGGTGTGGTCGAGGAGGTCGGCGCCGAGATAACCACGTTGAAGCCGGGCGACTTCGTCGTCGGGTCGTTCGTGATCTCGGACAACACCTGCGAGATCTGCCAGGCCGGCTACCAGTCGCGGTGCGTGCACGCCGAGTTCGTTCACGGCGGCATCGGCACCCAGGCCGAGAAGGCACGGATCCCGCTGGCCGACGGAACCCTCGTGGTCGTTCCCGGCAAGCCGACCGAAGAGCAGGTCAAGAGTCTGCTCGCTGCCTCGGACGTGCTGGGAACCGGCTGGTTCGCCGCCGTAGCCGCCGAGGCCGGCCCCGGCAAGACCGTCGCCGTGGTCGGCGACGGCGCGGTCGGCCTCCTCGGGATCCTGGCCGCCAGGCGGCTCGGTGCCGAGCGGGTCATCGCGATGAGCCGGCACTCCGACCGGCAGGCCCTTGCCCGGAAGTTCGGTGCGACCGACATCGTCGAGGAGCGCGGCGACGCCGGCGTGGAGAAGATCAAGGAGCTCACCGGTGGGCTCGGGGCGCACTCGGTGATCGAGGCCGTCGGCACCCAGGAGTCGATGAACCAGGCGATCCGCGCCACCCGCCCCGGTGGCCACGTCGGCTACGTCGGGGTATCCCACGACGTCTCGCTCGACGGTCTGGAGCTGTTCTTCTCCGGCATCCACCTGCACGGCGGTCCGGCACCCGTACGTCGGTTTCTGCCCGACTTGGTCGAGCTGATCATGAGCGACCAGATCAACCCGGGCGAGGTCTTCGACCTGACCCTCCCGCTCGAGTCCGCGGCCGAGGCGTACGCCGCCATGGACAAGCGCCAGGCCACCAAGGTCCTGCTCACCACCGGCGCCTGAAATCCTGAGAGAAGGAATCAAGCAGATGCAGATCACCCGAAGCTCGATCGACACCTTCAAGGGTCCGGCCGACTGGTTCACCGGCGACGTCTACGTGGACCAGGTCGCCGCCGCGCCGGCACCGTCACGGCTCACCGCCAGCCTGGTGCATTTCATGCCGGGTGCCCGGACCCACTGGCACCGGCACCCGTTGAGCCAGACCGTCTTCGTCACCGAGGGCGTGGGCCTGTGCCAGCGCCGCGGCGGTCCCATCGAGGTCATCCGTCCCGGCGACCGAGTGCTGTTCGAGGCCGACGAGGAGCACTGGCACGGCGCCGCCGCCAACCGGCTGATGGTGCACATCGCCATCAACGAGGGCGATGACGAGCACCCGGTCGTGCACTGGATGACGCCGGTGACCGACGAGGAGTACGCCGCCGCCCCGCCGGTCTGATCCGGGGTCTGTCGCAGCGTACGTCCATCGCAATCCAGGAAGGTTTCTGTGCCACTCACAACCACCGACCGTCCCGCCACCGGCAGGGTCGGTCCTGTGCTCGCCACGTTGCTCATGCTTCTGACCGTGTTCGGGCCGATCTCGATGGACCTCTACCTGCCGGTCCTGCCAGCGCTCACCGACGATCTCGGTGCTGCAACCTCGGCCGCCCAGTTCACCCTGACCGCCTGCCTGGTCGGTCTCGCTGTCGGGCAGCTGATCGCGGGCCCACTCTCCGACAGGTTCGGACGCCGGGTCCCGTTGCTCGCCGGGATCACCGCGTACGTCGCCGCCTCGGCGCTGTGCGCCGTCAGCCCCAGCATCGAGACGCTCGTCGTGGCCCGCCTGGTCCAGGGCCTTGCCGGAGCCGTGGGGATCGTCATCGCCCAAGCCGCGGGACGTGACGTGTACGAGGGCGGCGCCCTGATCCGCTTCTACGGCCGACTCACCGTCATCGGGGGACTTGCCGCGATCGTCGGGCCAGTGATCGGCGGCCAGCTCGCCAACATCACCGACTGGCGGGGCCTCTTCGGTTTCCTCGCTGTCGTCGGCGCGGTCCTCCTCGTCGCTGCTGCCGCCCTGTTCGGCGAGACGCTACCGGCGGAGCAGCGCGTCAGCGGTGGGCTGGGGCAGACCCGTCGTGACTTCCGCACGCTGCTCTCGGACCGCTTGTTCGTCGGCGCCGTCCTGATCTGCGGTCTGACGCACGCCGCGCTGTTCGCGTACCTCAGCGGCGCGACGTACATCCTGCAGGGCACGTACGGCCTCTCCCCGCAGGGCTACTCGATCACCTTCGGTGCCAACTCGCTGGGGTTCATGGTCTTCGGCTGGCTCGGCGGCCGCGCCGCGGAGCGATGGTCCGAGCGCGGCACGCTCGTCATCGGCATCGTCCTGTCCGCCGGCGCTTCTCTCGGCCTGCTCGCCACCGGCCTGTTCGACCTCGCCTTGCCCTTCGTGCTCGTCTCGCTGTTCGTCCTGGCTTCAGGCACCGCGATGGCGGCTCCGTCCACGACCTCGCTGGCCCTTGCCGACTATCCCGAGCTCGCTGGTACCGCCTCCTCGGTCCTGGGCATGGCGCGGTTCGGCTTCGGCGGTATCGCCGCGCCACTGGTCGGTCTGGGTGGCGCCGAGGCAGTCCTGCCATTGGGCATCGTGACGGTGACATCGGTGTTCCTGGCCGCGGTGGCGTACGTCGCTCTGGTCCGGCGTCTACCCGCCGTGAGTGTGCGTGGTGCTGGTGGTGCCGGCCCGATCGGCCTTCTGGCCCCGAGGCGGTGGAAGGCCAGGCTCAGTTCGGTGGCGACCGGGACCGCCCTGGTGGTCGGCCTCACCGCTTGCGAGGGGACCGTCCCCGAACCGGGGGCAGGTGACGGGCAACCATCGCCGGAGCGGGTCGCCCCCAGTGGGACGGAAAGTCCGGCGCGGACCGAAAGCCCCGAGCGGAACACGGAAGCCACGGTCGTGACCTTCACCGCTGGATCGGTCGTCGTCGAGGCGGTGATCGAGGACACGCCGACGGGCCGCTCCTTCGTGGCGATGCTCCCGATGACGCTGACCTTCTCGGACTTCGGAGGCGCCGAGAAGGTCGCCTCGCCCCAGGCGGCTTTCGACTACTCGGGGGCGAGCGGCATGACGCCGGCTGCCGGAGACCTGTTCTCCTATCGGCCATGGGGGAATCTCGGCTTCTTCTACGACGCGGGGAGCGCGACGTATTCGGAGTCGTTGGTCAGGATCGGCACCACCGACGACCTTGACGAGATCGAGCGGCTCGACGGCCAACGCGTCACCATCGCAGTCGCCGACTGACCTCTGGGGTCCTGTGGGCATCCCTCGCGACGGGCGTATCACCTTCGGGAGGTGTCTGTGCGGCCTCGCCGGCTGCCAGCGAGGACTCGGGCAGGAGTGTGCGGGCGGCGGCGTATGCGATGAGGGTGATCGCGATGACCATGCTCGCGGTGCCGGTCCAGCCGGTCGCGAAGGCGAGGCCGCCGAGCCAGCCGAAGAGGCTGGAGCCGGCGTAGTAGAACAGCGTGTAGAGCGAGGTGGCCTGGGCGATCCCGGTGGTCGCCATCGGGCCCACCCAGCCTGACGCGATCGAATGTGCCGAGAAGTAGGCAGTGATGAACAGCAGCAGTCCGATCAGGACCGACGGCAGTCGGTCGGGGATCGTCGATGCGGCTCCGGCGACCATGGTCAGCGACGAGGCGAGGAGTACGCGTCTGCGGCCGAAGCGTCCGGCGAGCGTGGCTGCGAGCCGGGCCGAG